>CAUTPO010000059.1:0-12704 GCA_963540475.1 uncultured Treponema sp.
ATAAAAAATTTAAGGCCCGGATTGATACGGCTGTTTTTACCATTTTAAAGACCAAGATAAAAGCCGGCATTTTAAACGGGGATTGCAAGCCAATCGAAAAATACGTTTTTGATGCTGCCGCATTTAATACGGCAAAGGATAATGCGGATAAAATCGTTCGTTCGAAAAAATAAGCCGGTTAAAAAAAACGGTGTTGCCCGTTATGCCATGCTGTTAGACAAACGGCATTTTTTTTGTGTTAAAAGTCAGGCAATTTATACACCAAAAAACCTGCCTGGCCTACTTCGAAAAAGCGCTGTTCCTCCCAGCCTGCCGTTACGGCTCCGTCCTTTACGATAAAATACGTATACGAAAAATTGTGCGGTAATTCGGGAAGCGAAAGAGAATCCCAGTTCCCGTTTTTTTTGAAAAAAAGTTTGCCGGAATTAAAAAGAATGGCCTTCGATATTCCGCCGCCGTTTTTTTCCCCGAACTCTGCAGCGCAGGCTGCCGTGTTTTTGTTTTCCCGTATTTCGGCTTCTTCGGAACCGTCCGTTTTTATCAATAAAGTCCTGCTTTTTAGATTATCCGAAAAAACTTCGGTTTGAATGTTTTCGGTTTTTTCGTTTAAGAGTATGTCTGTAAATTCGGCAAGGTCTGCCGCTTTTGCTCGAGTTGAGCGGACATCGACGGGGGCCGTACGGGCGATGAATTCTTCTTGATCGATTTTCGTATATCTTCCGTTGAACAGGCTTTCTATGCCGGAAAAAGAAAAATAGTCGAATTCCACTTGTTCGTTTTTTTCCGTTTTAAAGGAGGCAAACCACCGATCTTCGAATTCCAAACCGGCAAGCTGTGCTTTCTTTTTCAGTCCGAAATGGTGCGGAAAAATCAGAGGTGTAAATTCTTTGCTTGCAAGGTTATACCTGCACAGGCAGGGCTTTTCTTCGGTATCGGTAATGGCAGAAAAAATACTGTTATTGTAAAAGCGGATAAGATTGCCCGAATCCGTTTTATAAAAACCGTCTGCCGTTTTTTCGGCAAAGAGCGGAACCGTTTCCGTTTCGGGGGCTTCTTCAAAACCGAAACCCGCCATAACGCCTGTTTTGTTTATCAAAAGGAGCGGCGGGTCGTACATTACCGCAATGCCTGAAATACGGACGGCCTCCGTCCATGGCAGGAACCGTTCGGCTTTAGCCGCAAAAGGCGATTCCGTTTGGACGATTTCGATTTTTCCGTTTCCGCCGCCTGTGGGATTTTCGGCAAAGCGGTACCAAAGAAGACCGGGTTTTTCTTTTTCTTCGATTACGGTTTGAGGTTCTCTATCCGTATTTGTTTTTTGTTCCGTTTTGGAACATGCTGAAACGGACAGGAGTACTGCAAGAAAAAAAAGAAAAACCCTTGGTGCGGCGGTTTTATGCAAGAGCAATTACTTCAATCTCTACGAGGGCGTCTTTGGGAAGACGAGCGACTTCTACGGCCGAGCGGGCAGGGTGTTTTTCCGTACCGAAAATTTCGGCATATACCTTGTTCATTTCGGCAAAGTTATTCATATCGCTTAAAAAAACCGTCGATTTTACAACCTTGTCTATGCTTGTTCCGGCCTGTTCCAAAATCGCTTTTACGTTTAAAAGGGATTGGCGGGTTTGGGCAGCGATACCTTCGGGGAATGCTCCTGTTGCTATGTCGATGGGAAGCTGTCCTGAGGTAAAAACAAAGCCATTGGCCTTTACCCCTTGAGAATAGGGGCCGATGGCTGCCGGCGCTTTTTGTGTTGCAATAATTTCTTTCATTAAAAACTCCTTCTTGAAATTTTTAGCAAGTTTATTCTACAGAATTATCGAGGTAAGGTCAAGATATGCGTTTTTTTGACCGGCATTGTAAACTTTAAGGTACCGTTGGCAGGCAGCAGGTCCTTCTATCGATTTATTTTGTATAAAAATGCGGATATTACTTGTAAAATATCGGTTTTTGCAGTAATTTATAAGGTATGGAAGTAAAAAAAGAAAGGCGCAAAGAAACGGTTATCTCCGAAAAGTTTAAAGAACCCGACAACTACAAGGTTATTCTCTTGAATGACGATTTTACTCCGATGGATTTTGTCGTTTTGGTTATTATGTCCGTTTTTAATAAGCCGCAGGAAGAAGCCGAGGCTTTGATGATGAAGGTGCATAAAACGGGTAAGTCCACCGTGGGTGTGTACGTTTACGATATAGCGGCAACGAAGTGCTTGCAGGTGCTGAATGCCGCAAAAAACAATAATTTTCCTTTACAATGCAAGGTCGAAAAAATATGAGCGTTATAGTCAGTACGACGGTGCAAAAAATTTTTGAAGAAGCCGTTTTAGATGCCAAAAAAAGAAGACACGAGTTTGTGACCCCGGAGCATTTACTGTGGCGGATTCTTTTTTATCCCAAGGTGCCTGAACTGTTTACCCTGTGCGGCTCGGATCTGGGCTATATGCACGATAGTTTGAACGAGTATCTTAAAACGAGAATTCCTTTCATTGATCATAATACCGATGAAGATCCCATTCAGACGCTGGGTTTGCAGAATGTCTTCGAGCGGGCTATTTTTAACTGCAATGCGGCCGAAAAAAAGGTTTTGGGATTGAATGATATTATCGTAAGCCTTATAGACGAAGAGAAAAACCATTGTTCGTTTTTTATGAAGCAAAGCGGAATTAACAGGCTGCGGCTTTTGCAGCTGGTAAGCCGTCCCGATTTTTACGATAACGGGGAGGCCGGTACCGGTTTTTTACGGCTTGAAGAAGCCGATCCGTCTGTTGTAAGGTTAAGCGATGTTTTTACGGATGGTGCGGACGCCGCCGATGCGCCTGCAAACGGGGGTAAAAAAGACGGCGGGAACGCCGCAGGCCGCCAAAAACGCTTTTTGGAGCGGTTCACGGTTAATCTGACCGCCCTTGCCAGGGAGGGCAAACTGAATCCCGTTATCGGACGAAACGGCGAAATAGAGCGCACGATTCAGATTCTGTGCAGAAAACAAAAGAACAATCCCATTCACGTAGGCGGCGCCGGCGTCGGAAAAACGGCCGTCACGGAGGGGCTTGCCCAAAGAATCGCTGAAAACAAGGTGCCTTCGTTTTTAAAAGAGGCGGAAATTTACACGCTTAACGTTTCCGACCTGACTGCCGGCGCGAAGTTCCGTGGGGACTTTGAACACCGCTTTAAAAAGATATGTGCCGAGCTTTACGAAGAAAAGTCGGCTATTCTTTTTATCGACGAAATTCACACCGTTATGGACGCAAATGCAGGCGGCGGGCTTGAAATTTCCGATTTGTTAAAGCCGGTGCTGACGGGCGGGCGGATACGCTGTATCGGAGCGACCACCTACGAGGAATACAACAAGTATTTCGCAAAGGATAAGGCGCTGGTTCGGCGCTTTCAAAAAATCGATATAGAAGAGCCGTCGGAAGAAGAAACGCTGACGATTTTGCAGGGGCTTCGGGAAACATACGAGCAATTTCACAAGGTGCGGTACTCCGACGAGGTATTAAAGGCCGCAGTCCGGCTGTCGAACCTGTATATACGGGAGCGGCTCCTGCCGGATAAGGCCATCGACTTAATAGACGAGGCCGGAGCCCTTTTAAAAATAAGGGCCGATAAGGAGCGGGCAGCACATGCGGCGGACGGTAACGGTGCGGGTTCGGAACGGGAAGATTTTCCGGAAGTGCAGGTTGAAGACATAGATAAGATTACCGCGAAAACGGCAAAGATCCCTGAACAGAAGATTTCCGAAAGCGAAAACGAGAAATTAAAGCGGCTTGAAGAAAGCCTTTCGAAAAATATTTTCGGGCAGGACGATGCGGTCAAAAACCTGACCAAGGCCGTAAAAAGGTCCCGCGCAGGGTTTAGGGCGAAAGAAAAACCCGCCGCCTGTTTTTTGTTCGTAGGTCCTACTGGCGTCGGGAAAACAGCCTTGGCAAAAACGGTTGCGGACGAACTGGGCATTCCTCTTATCCGCTTCGATATGAGCGAATATCAGGAAAAGCATACCGTAAGCCGCCTTATCGGCTCGCCCCCCGGTTACGTCGGCTTTGAAGAAGGCGGTCTTTTAACCGATGCGGTGCGTAAACAGCCCAATGCGGTTCTTCTTTTGGACGAGATAGAAAAGGCGCATTCCGACATTTATAATCTTCTTTTACAGATAATGGACTACGCCGTGCTCACCGACAATCAGGGACGCAAGGCCAATTTCAATAATATCATTTTGATTATGACGAGCAATGCAGGTACGGCGAATATCGGTAAGCCTGTCATCGGATTTGCGGGGGAAAAGGTTTCCGAGGCTGCGGTGGACGAGGCCGTCGAAAAGACCTTTTCGGCCGAATTTAGGAACCGCCTCGATTCAACAATAAAGTTTAAGCCGCTTTCCATGCAGGTTATGCACAAAATCGTAACGAAGGAAACGGAAAAAATACGGGATATGCTGACAGAAAAGGGGTTGCGTATGGAGCTTTCCGACGACGTTATTCCGTTTTTTGCGGAAAAAAGTTATTCGGCCGAATACGGGGCGCGGAATGCGGCGCGCCTTATCGAAGACGAATTTATAACGCCCCTTACGGATCTTATCTTGTTCGGCGATGCGGCTGAAGGAAAAACCGTTCTTTTCAGCATTGCGGATAAAACAAAACAGCCGTATGTGTCGGTCCGTATACAAGACGCATAAAAAGCGCATAAAAGAAAATGAACGAGACTTCTTCGATACGGCTTTTAAATACCGAAGATCAAAAAATCCTTTTGGGGCGGGCCGACCGCAATTTTCCGTGGCTTGAGGCGGACGAGTATTTCGATTTTAACGAGGCATTCGGAGAAAGCGGCTACATCGAACATTCGCAAGACGATGAGTTGATTACGGGCGGAAACCTTTCGCCCGGTATGATTTTGTCGGCGTACCGCTGTTCGTTTTTTCCGTGGTTTTCGGAAGAAGAACCGATAACGTGGTTTTCTCCTTCCGTCCGTTTTGTGATAACCGGCTGGTCTTTTCATATTCCGTCGCGCTTAAAACGCGAAATAAAAAATTCTCCGTTTACGATAACGTATAACAAGGCCTTTGATTCGGTTATCGAAAACTGCGCCTGTGTAAAGCGCAAATTTCAAAACGGTACGTGGATTACTAACGATATGATCGCGGCATACAAGCTCCTTAATAAGCTGAACATAGCCGTTTCCGTGGAAGCATGGAAAGAAAGTGAATTGGCAGGCGGCTTTTACGGACTTTGGTTCGGGAACGTTTTTGTAGGCGAGTCTATGTTTACCAAAACGTCGGGGGCATCGAAGACGGCCTTTGCCCTGTTTGCCGAAAACTTCTTTGTTCGTTCGGGCGGCACCTTAATCGACGCCCAGATCCCGTCGGAAAACATCGGGCGGTTCGGCGGAATAAAGATACCGCGGAACGCGTATTTGAACATGCTGAAAGGCTGTAACTGAAAACCGTTGCCGAATGCCTGCCGCCAACTTTTTTCGTCAATTTCTTTTCATATTTTATTAAAATTGAAATTCGCTTCTACTTAGCACGCCTGCCGTAATGTGGTATAATCGGGCGGTATTAGAGCGCATTGGCTCAAAGGTGCGCGGGGAGATTTTTTAAAGTATGCAGACCATTTATCAGACAATGAGCGACGGCATTTCCGTCGCTGTACATCAGTGGCTTCCTGACAATAGATATTCGGCCAGGCCGAAAGCCGTGCTGCATATCGTGCACGGGATGGCCGAACACGCCCTCCGTTACGGCAGTTTCGCTGAAGACGCCTGCAAAAGGGGTTTTGCGGTGTTTGCGGCAGATCACCGCGGCCACGGAAAAAGTGTGTCGGGTGCAGATACGCTCGGGTATCTTGCCGACGGGGACGGTTTTAGGCGGGCTGTAAACGATCAGTATGAAATCAACGGCGAAATCGGACAAAACTACCCGAATATTCCCATTGTCGTTATCGGGCATTCTTTCGGCTCGTTTGTAACGCAGGAATATATCGAAATCTATGGTCATACGGTTAAGGCCGCCGTTTTGATCGGCTCGTCGGGGCCGGGTTCGGGTGCACGGGCAGGATCGGCCGTTGCAGCCCTGAACTGCTTTTTTAAGGGCAGAAGGGCGCCTGCAAAACTGATGCACAAATTGGTCTTCGGCGCGTACAACAAGACGGTCGAGGGTGCCGAAACGGACTTCGACTGGCTTTCGCGGTCGTGTGAGGAAGTGCAAAAATATATCGACGATCCTTTTTGCGGCTTTGTGTGTACGGCCGGTTTTTACCGGGATTTGATGCGCGGCTTAAACCGGATTCACAAACAGGGCGCAATGAAAAAAATACCCGCCGATCTGCCCATTTTGATTGCGGCAGGCTCCGAAGACCCCGTATCGGATAAGTGCAGGACGCTGAAAACCCTCGCCCGCGTTTATAAGGAGCTTGGGATTCAAGACGCGGAACTGAAAATATACGGCGGCGCTCGGCACGAAATTTTAAATGAAACAAATAGGGAAGAAGTTAAGGCCGACATTCTTGACTGGATCGAAACAAGGGCGGTGCAGCCGTAAGACAGTACGCCCGGTGCATTATTCGTGCGGAGGGGTTAATCCCCCGATGCTTACGTTTACTGCGTACGTAGAGAGGGTGTTTATCATTATGCAGATAGCCGTCCTATCATTATGCAGATAGCCGTCCTATCATTATGCAGATAGCCGGCTTATCATTATGCAGATAGCCGGCTTATCATTATGCAGATAGCCGGCTTATCATTATGCAGATAGCCGGCTTATCATTATATAGATAGACAGGTTATCCTTATGCGGATAAGCCGGCGGGGTAACCTTCAAACGTGTTGCGGCAGAAAAAAGCCCTTGACCTACAACACCCGCAGGCTGCAACCTACGCCGGCCATAGTACATAACCTACGATAGTCATAGACCATAACCTACGCCTGTCTATAATCTACGGCATTCGTAGGGCAGAGTCTATGCCGGCTGCAGCCTGTAATCTGCGTTTACAGGCTAACCTTAGCTTCTTTTGCGATAAGCTGCACCGCCCGCCGGTATTCATCGCTCAGTACGGCATCTTTTTTAATAAATACATAATGAAAGTGAGCATATTCAAGTACGTAAAAAAGGCCGGTTTCAAAACTGCCGATAAAGTCCTTATGATAGACGCGGGTAAGTACGCCGGATGTATCGGTTTCAAGATACTCATCGGTAATTATGACCTTATTGGTGTGTGTCCAAAGGGGTTTTAGGTACGCGGGATTTTCTTTATAGCGTCTTGTATAGTTTTTTTTCAGTTTTTTTACCGCGTTCTTATTACGGTATATCACATTGAAAAGCACATCTATGCAAAAGACGGCCGTAAGGATGATAATAAAACAATAAAAAACCACAGTAGACAGATCTTTGCGAAACAAAAAACACAAAACATATCCTATTGTTACTCCGAGAACGGAGCCGGTTATTTCGGCTCGCAGCAGCCGTTTGGTATACCGTTTCAGCTCCCCTGTCCGTTCGCTCATGATAAGCAGCTTCTCAAACTCCTCTTCAAGCGTAACTGTCTGCGTTACTTCTAAAATACTCATAGCTAAACCCTTAAGTCATTAGACCTGTTCGATAACTGTGTTTTCGAACAGGTCTATTTATACCTGCCGCTTAAAAACCGGATGCGTTTTTCAAAAAACCGTCCGGCTTCCATTGCTTTCCTGCACTCCGCCTCGATTGCAGGGTCAAACCATAGATACCCGAACATCGGGTCCTCGGGCTCCGGCTGCCGTTTCATATTAAACCAGGCGGGAAAACAAATCCATTTCCACGCGGCCAGCGTAAAAGAATTATCGTAATACGAGGACACCATTAAGGCCGCCTCATCGGCAATTATTTCTATTTCGCAGTTTACGGCAGCCTTTTGTGCATAAGACGGAGCGTTTTCGTACTGCTCTAACAAGGCATCGAGTTTCGGATCCGAATAGCCAAAAAAGTTTTCGAATGTTTTTTTATCGGCATAGGAAGAATGTAAAAGCGGATAGTTATCAGGAACGGGAAGGGCGGGCAAGGTTCCCCACCAGGCCTGAAAGTTTCGGGAGGCAATCCGCGCAGCCAATCCGCCTGAAAAGTATTTAAATTCGATACGGACGCCCGCTTTTAAGGCTTCCGCATACAAAAAGCCTAAAATATCCCGCTCAGCCTCATCTTCATAAAAGACGGTAAACGAAAGCTCTTCGCCTTTTTCGTTTGCGAGGATTCCGTTTGCATTTATGTTTGTGTAGCCCGCTTGGGCAAACAGTTCGCGGGCCTTGTGCGGGTTAAAGGCGGGCGCTTTTATCGATTCGTTGTTGAACGCGGCTCCTTCCCGCTCCTGTCCTGCGCCTAAGCTGTGAAGGCGTTTTCGCCCGTCTGAAAAGGCGGTTTCTATCAGTCCGTCGATATTGAGGGCATAGCGCATTCCCTGCCGTACGGGCAGCCGATTGAAGGGCGGTGCCGTGGTGTTGAAAAAAAGCCCCGCAGGGCCTTGGGCCGGCGCATAATACCCGTGTCGAATGTCGGCAAAACCACCCGTTACCGCAGGGCTTTGTTCTGCCCGGCGCTGTTCGGCTGGCTGCTTTAAACGGAGCGTATCAACGGCACCTGCACTGAATGCGGTAAAGACAGGGTTTTTGCTGCCCGTTATGATGCGGTAAAAGATTGCATCGAAATTTGCGACTCCTTTAAAATGCGGATATTCGTGCGCCCACCAGTTTTGGACCTTGGTAAACTTTAGTCCGTGGTTGTAATCGTATTCGGCGAGCATGTAGGGACCCGTCGTCGGTTCGGGAATGCGGTTGTATGTTTCGGCCCAGTTTTCGGGGATGCTGTTTTTGTAAAAATGCCGTGCAACGGGTTTGAAATTCGTTGCCTCCAAAAGGGCGTATTCTGACACGGGGTTTCCGTTTAAAAGCCTTACCGCAATACAAAAATCGTTTATTTTGGTTATCGAAAGACTTCGGTAGTGCCGGTTTTTGGCAAGGTCGATGATGGACGCGGAAGATAAGAACCGCTGGGCAAATATCCAGTCGTCCGCCGTGCACGGCTCGCCGTCCGACCAGCGCATTTTTTCGTGCAGTTTATAGTAGGCGGTTTTTTCTTTTATGTCACAGGCCCAGTGCGTTGCGGCTGCGGGCATAAACTCCGCAGTTTCAAACGATTTCCATAAAAGCGGCATATTGGTGCCGAACAGTTTTTCGCAAAGCTCATCGGCTCCCGGCCCTGCATAGCGAAAGGTGTTTGGAATGTCGGGTATATACGAGTAAAAGTTTCCGCCTTTTTTCAGGGCTTTAGAAGAATAGTCTTTCGGGCTGGAGGTGTACCACCGCAGATGATCAGGCGCTCCTTCAACTGTAAAGCCGGGCACTAAAACGGGCGGACAGGAAAAGTCGGGCAGGTCTTTCGCTTCTTCTTCCATAATCCGCTCATAAAAATCGTAGGCAGGCTGCGGCGTATAGCCGGAAGTGTTTTCCGTTTTTGTGCAGGTATACAGGAGAACAAGGGCAAAAAAAAGCAGTGCGGTTTTTTTTGTCATACCGGCCCGTTATACGATGTGACAGGCGCACAGGTGTCCGCCGCCGACGTCGCGCAAGGGCGGTTTTTCGGCGGTGCACGTATCGATCTTTTTGCCGCAGTTTATGTGAAAAGGACAGCCGGTAGGCAGGTGAATAGGCGAGGGTATTTCGCCCGTAAAGGGAATACGCCGCTGCCTCTTATCGGGGTCGGTATCGGGAATGGCCGCGATGAGGGCCTGCGTATACGGATGAAGCGGCTTTTCGTAAATGTCTTTGGAGGTAGCTATTTCCATAATTGAACCGAGGTACATAACAGCAACCCGGTCTGACATGTGACGGACGACGTTTAAACCGTGCGAGATAAAAAGCAGGGTAAGATGCCGGCTGCTTTGCATATCCAAAAGGAGATTTAAGACCTGTGATTGGACGGAAACGTCCAAGGCGCTTACCGGCTCGTCGCAGACAACGACCTGCGGGTCCAAGGCTAATGCCCGTGCGATGGCAACGCGCTGGCGCTGTCCGCCTGAAAATTCGTGCGGGTAGCGGAAATAGGCATCTTCGGGAAGCCCGACATCTTTTAAAAGGCCTAAAACCTTGTTCCGCCTTTCGCGGGGCGAAAGCCTGGTTTGAATGATAAGCGGTTCTTCTATGATGTAGCCGACATTCATTCTGGAGTTCATTGAATCGGCCGGGTCTTGGAATATCATTTGTACGTTTTTCCGTACGTCTTTGAGTTTCCGCTCCGGCAGGGCTTCTATGTTTTTGCCCTTGTATAAGACCTCGCCTGAGGTCGGTTTGTAAAGCCGCATCATCGCGCGGCAGAGCGTACTTTTTCCGCAGCCTGTTTCGCCTACGAGTCCGACGGTTTCCCCCTCGTATACCTTAATTGAAACGCCGTTTAGGGCGTGTACGACGACCTTGCCGTACTTGCCGTGCGAAAATTCCTGAACCAGATTTCTTGCTTCAAAAATGGGTTGTTTTTCGGACATTATTCCAACTCCTTTGACTTAAAACAGCGGATGAGGTGGCCGTCTTGTATTTCTTCTAAAACGGGCGTGTTCGAGCGGCAATAATCGTCCGCATAAGAACAGCGCTCCGCAAACCGGCAGGTAGCGGGGTAGGCCTTGGGAGAGGGAACCGCCCCTTGAATATACGGCAGGCGGGTTTTCGGTTCGGAATTCATTTTAGGCATGGAGGCAATAAGGCCGCGGGTATACGGATGGCGCGGATTTTTGAAAATAGTGTGCACGGCGGCGGTTTCAACAATCTGCCCTGCATACATAACCGCTACGATGTCGCTTACCTCCGCAACAACGCCCATATCGTGGGTAATGTACAAAACGCCCATATTGTTTTTTGCCTGTAATTCTTTTATGAGAGAAAGAATCTGCGCCTGCACGGTAACGTCCAAGGCCGTCGTCGGCTCGTCGGCGATGAGCAGCTTCGGGTGTCCGGCGAGGGCCATCGCAATCATAACGCGCTGCCTCATGCCGCCTGAAAGCTGAAACGGATAGTTTTTTAACCGCTGTTCTGCAGAAGGCATTTCGACGTCTTTTAAAACCTTTAAAACATTAGCCACTCTTTCTTCTTTTTTTATGTCGGATCGGTGCAGTTCGAACACCTCGCCGATTTGTTTTTCGATGATGTGTACGGGGTTTAAGGCCGTCATCGGTTCTTGAAAGATCATCGCTATCTCAGAGCCGCGGATCTTGTACATTTCGTCTATAGGCTGTTCCAAAATATTTTTGCCGTCAAACCAAATAGTCCCGTTTTTGATAATGCCGTACGGCTGCGGCAATAGGCGCATAATGGACGAGGCCGTAACGCTTTTTCCGCAGCCCGATTCGCCGACCAGCGAAAGAGTTTGCCCGCGTTTCAGTTTCAGCGTTACCTTATCCAGAACCTCAGTCAATTCTCCGCTGCCGTCTTTAAACGCAACGGACAGATTTTCTATTTTGAGAAGCTCTTCTCTGCTCATACGATTCCCCCATAAAAACCGTTTACCGGATTATCGGAAACGATTGCCTTGCTCCATACGTTTTTTCGGTATCTTGATACTATACAAGGATATGCATTTTATTGCTATACCATTGTGCACGGTGAAGCCATATATTTTTCGTTTTTCTTTAAAAAGACCGGTTACCTGTGAAAGGTTCCCGATGAAATCGTCGTTTTGTTTCAAATTGCCGGCATTATACAAGCGCTTTTGTGATGCAGCCCTAACATCTCCCGTTTTAAGCCTTTCTTCAAAAAGCTTTTAAAACATGCTACACTATATGCATGAAAAAAGACCGATCGGCAAATAGTTTCGGCACCGATTGCAAAACACGCTATCCGCTGTTTTTCGTTCACGGCATGGGCTTTAGGGACGATTCGCCCTTGTATTCGTATTGGGGCAGGATAACCGGCCGGCTTAAAGCGCTTGGGGCAAACGTGTTTTTCAGCAATCACGATTGTATCGGCCCCATACGCGATAACGCCATAAAAATTAAGGCGCGGCTTGACGAGCTTATCGAAACCGAACAACTTGAAAAGGTGAATATCATCGCCCATTCCAAAGGCGGTATCGAAGCCCGCTATCTTCTTTCAAGCCTTGGAGCGGCGGTACACACGGCCTCGCTCACCACGTTCGCAAGTCCGCATCGGGGAATTAAGGCTGTAGATATTGCCTGCCGCATTCCCTTTGCACTCCCTGCATCCAACCCCCTTGTTAATGCGTATTTTAAACTGTGGGGAGATAAAAATCCGCAATTCAAAAAGACCGTTATGGAGCTCACGTGTAAAAGCATGGAAAGGTTCAATGCCGAAAATCCGGATGACCGGAACATACGGTATTTTAGTTATGCGGCGAAAATGAAAAACGCGCTTAGCGACCCGTTGTTCTTTTTTACCTTCCCGATAGTCAAATGCACTGACGGCGATAACGACGGGCTTATTCCTATTGAGTCGGCAAAATGGGGGGCTTTTAAGGGCGTCATAGAAAACAAAGGCAGACGGGGCATTTCGCATGCCGATGCGGTTGACATACGGCGCAGTCCCATTGACGGGTTTGATATTACCGATGTTTATATCGAACACGTAAAGGAGCTAAAAAGGCTGGGGCTGTAAGGATTGCCCCCTTTGACAATTTTCAAACTGATGCCTATAATAGACCTGTTCGGTAACTCTGTTGCCGAACAGGTCGACGAGTTCTAAATC
>CAUTPO010000060.1:0-12671 GCA_963540475.1 uncultured Treponema sp.
TCGCAACTTCGCAACTTCGCAACTTCGCAACTTCGCAACTTCGCAACTTCGCAACAAGAAAAGAGTCGCGGTGCTCGTCGCAGCCGCACTTTTTACGCCGGCGGTACTGGCCTTTACTGTCTGCTCGAATGCTTCAGGCAGGAACTTAGGCTGAACCGGTATCATAAAAGCTGGTACGCCAGCTCACCTTACACATAGGTCCAAGGGACAGCCCTTTTATAAAAAACGCCCCTATAAATTCTACTTATTTGGAGAACACGATGCAGAAAAAAGATAAGATAGTCTCTGACGGAACGGTACGATTCCCTATAGGAGCCAAACTGGTCATCATCATATCGGTATTGGTTATTTTATCGCTGGGAATGATCACCGCTTTGGTAACATGGCTTGTTACCGGCGACGTGCAAATTACGGCAGAAGAAAACAACCGCACGGTAAACACACAGGCGGCGACATCTGCAGAAAAGGACCTTTCATCGATACGGGCAAACGCCCTGCTGCTTTTGGATATACTAAATACGGTCAGCAGTACGAGCAGTTTAACCAAACACATGGCTAATTTCTACTTTGAACGGAATCCGTCCATTGCAGCCGTTCTGGTTACAAATCCGCGTAGAAGCGAAGGTCTTGAGCGTAAACTCGTCAACACGACCTTTTTTGTATCAAACGAGCTCGAAAGCTCTGACATCGACACTTTTATGCAACAGCATAAGGAAGAGATCACACAGGCGGAACAAGGGGTTATCCGCATCTTAAATGCCTCGCCCGTGTTTAACCTGCCCGTTTTGGTACTTTTGTACCCGTATCGGGAAACGGGACTCGATCAGGGCCTTTTGGTATTTTTTCCGTAGAGAAACTGTCGGAAAGCTTTGGGGCGGGTACCCTGCAAACTACGTATCTTGTAAACGATACGGGTGACGTACTTATTCACCCCGACTTCGAAATGGTAAAACACGGGGCGAACATACGGCTTTTTCCGCTTTTTACAAAGATGGAAGAGAACGGAGACACGAACCGGCAAATGCTTTTTAAAGATGAAACGGGCAAAAAATACTTCGGTTCTTACCGCAAGCTGAGCATCGGTAATGCTGCGGTGCTGACGACGGCCGAAGCGGAACGGGTTTTGGAACCGGTTACAAAAACCGCAACACGGAACCTCTATCTGGGTATTGCGGTATTGGCTCTGGCAGGTTTATTCATCTGGTTTTTCTCCAAATCCATCAGTACGCCCGTCAAACTGCTGGCCCACGCCGCCGAACAAATCGAACAAGGCGAGTACGAAATACAGATACAACCGAAAACACGGGACGAGCTCGGTTTTTTAACCGCCAGCTTCGTTAAGATGGGCAAGGGGCTTGCAGAACGGGAACGCCTTAAGGATACTTTCGGCAGGTTCATCAATAAGGAAATAGCAGAGCTTGCCATGCAAGGCAAACTGGCTCTCGGCGGAGAAACAAAAACCACGACGATATTCTTTTCGGACATACGCTCGTTTACCGCTATTTCCGAAAAACTCGAACCGTTTGAGGTTGTCGAATTTTTAAACGCCTATATGACCGAGATGGTCGAATGCGTGAACGGCACACACGGCGTAGTCGATAAGTTTATCGGTGATGCCATTATGGCCGTGTGGGGTGCCCCGACGACGGCAGGCTCCCCCAAAGAAGATGCCTTAAACTGCATACGGGCGGCACTTCGTATGCGGGCTGCGCTCATAGTGTTTAACCGCGGACGGGGAGGGGTCAAAAAACCGATTATACGCATTGGCTGCGGTATTAATTCAGGACCTGTTGTCGCAGGGCAAATCGGTTCGCAAAAACGAATGGAGTACACCGTTATAGGTGATGCGGTAAACCTAGCCTCGCGTACCGAAGCTCTGAATAAGCCGATGGGCACCGACATTCTTATAACGGAGTATACCTATGATCTGGTAAAAGAATATGTTACAGTAGAAGAAATGCCGTCGGTTACAGTTAAGGGAAAAGAAAAACCCTTACGGATGTTTGCGGTTGTCAATATGCCCGGCGAGAACGGAATTCCCGGTGCAGGAGAAGATGGCCCGAAAACCTTAAACCAAATACGGCAGATGTTAGGCATTCCGATACCCGATTTTGCAAAGGTAGATCTTGATGCAGATGAGAAAAAATACAAAATACAAGCGTAATTTTACTGAATTGCGAAACGATATAGCGGTTGTTCTCCTTGCCTTGTTGATAACGGCAGCGGCCTTGTTCTTTTTTATAAAAGATTTAACCGAAACCCTTATCCGAAAGGATAAAACACCCGTGGCGACGGTTACCTACAGGCAGAAAACCGTACAGCGCAAATTTTTGGACAGGGCCGTCTGGGACAGGCCTTTCCAAAATTCGCCCGTGTATAACGGAGACACTATCCGCACCGCCTCGGCAAGCGAGGCTACGCTTCACTTTGCCGAAGACAACAGTGCAGTCGAAATCGGTTCCGACACGATGATTCAGGTTTTTGTTTCCAAAGATGAAGACGAAGATGAAAATGCCGTAATCGACTTGAACGAGGGGGCTGTTTCCGTACAAACTGCGGGCGCAAAAATGCAGCTGCATACGCAGACAGGTGCCGTAACCGTCGAAAAGGATTCGGTTTTGTATGCGGATAGTTCGGAACCGGAAACCGTAAACCTAACAGTCGAAAAGGGCGAGGCAGCCCTTGTACGGTTTGATCTGCCTGCACAAGGCTCACAAATAGAAAACAGAACGGAAGGCGAAACGGATACTGCCGTATCCCATGCGGGCTTTGCGGAGGTTTTAAAAGAAGGGTCGATCTTACACACAGTCATTCCCGTGAAAGCGGACAGTTCCGCTCCCTCAAATACATCAGCCGGCCCGAACGGAGCGGATGAGCGCACCGCCGAACACGGCACCCTGTCTGTAATACGTCCCGCGCCTAAGGCTAAAATACTAAACCAAAACACGGACGGAGAGGCGGTGCTCGTTTCCTTTAAATGGCAAACATCCTTTCCCAAAACGGAGCCGCTCGTGTTTGAAACCGCCCCGACAAAAAATTTTACGCACAACGTTCAACGTACTTCTGTAAACGGTACAACGGAACTTGAGCGGGCCTTTAATACCGGCGTTACCTACTGGCGTCTTTATCCTGTAAAAACAGGCCATGGGCAAAAGTCTGCGGCATGGGGCAAATTGACGGTTTTAGCCGCTCCCCCGCCGGTTCCCTTAACGCCTGCGCCAGCTTCGAAGGTTCTTTATAAAGAAACGGTTCCGACTGTCCGTTTTTCGTGGACAGGAAACGATGCTGCGGTTTCATACCTGCTTGAAGCCGCCGATAATGCAGCATTAACGAATCCCCGCTTTAGCAAAATCGTTTATTCGCAAGCAGTAACGCTGGACGGGCTGACCGAAGGCCGGTGGTACTGGCGCGTTACCCCGCGCTACCGTACCGGCATGACCGGCGAAACACAATCCTCAAAGACAGCCTCTTTTTCGATAGAAAAACGCCCGACACTTCCCGCCCCGCAAGCGCTGTACCCTCAGCAGATGGCAGATACGGCAAATTCGAAAAATCTCTCTTTTTCGTGGAAAAACATCGATGAAGTTAAAAACTATCAGTTGTTTATTTCTCGCAGTATGGATATGAGCAACCCTATCGTGACGGAAACCGTAAACGGTAATTATTTTGAAGTAAAGAATGCTGCACAGATACTGCCTGCCGGCGAGTACTATTGGGCGGTCATCGGCTTAAATCAGAACGGCGAGGTTTTAACCGAAAGCAAACCAAACAAGCTAACGACTACGGACAGTGCAGTCGAACTGCGGTCGGTCTTTCCTCCCGACGGCTACACCGTTGCCGATACCCTGTGTCAGGATATTCGCTTTACATGGAAAACAAACCTCAAAACCGAACAGCGTTTTCAGGTTGCCGCCGGCGAAGATTTTTCCGCCCCCATAATCGATGCAAAAGCAGCTAATGCAGGTATGACAGGCGTTCTCTTGCCGCAGGGCACGTGGTATTGGCGCATAGCCGCAACAGATACACACGGGCGCGTTACGCTAAGCACGGCAAAAAAACTCGTCGTAGCACCGCCGTTCGACAAACCCGAACTAATCGATATGGGCAATAGGGTCATTGTAATTTCAGGCCGTACCAACACATTCAAATGGACGCCCGTCAAAGGCGCCGATTATTACCAAATAAAAATTAAGCGGCCGTACCGGGATGCAACGCCCCTATACGAAAACCTGTTCATTACCAAAACGGAAATAGAATTGGACCTCGAAAACATCGAAGACGGGGCATACGTCGTAACCATTCAAGGCTTCGCTTCTGCGACCCTTGAATCAAGCCGAAGATACAGTCTTGCACAAGACCGCTTGTTTACTCTAAAGCACCTAAAACCGGCTGAGCTTCTTTCGCCTGCGGACAATGCGGAAATTGCAGGCATAACTGCCATGCTCAAACCCCTCTTTTTGGAATGGAAATCCGTCGAACAGCCGGTACAGACAATCTTGACACTTAAAAAGGCGGGAAAAAAAGGACCGGTTTTAAAAACGGCTAATCCCAATTTTAAACTGCGTCTGCCGCCCCTCGAAGCGGGAAAATACACGTGGCATATACAGGCGGAAACGCCTGAAGGCTTTGACGTTTCCGCAAAAAAAGCGTTTTCGTTTACGGTCCAGCCGGTTCCGCCGCTTGCCGCAGTCGTCTTCTCATCGCCTGAAAAAAACGCTGTTTTCGATGCAAACTTCTTAAAATCGAACCGCAGTATAACATTCGTGTGGAACAAAATAAAAGATGCGACGGGCTATTCCGTAAAAATATACGATTCGAAAAAGCAGACCGTATTCGAAACCGAAATCCCCGCAAATGGGCAAGACAGCGACATCGTGTGGAATTTTGAGAACCTGCCGCTTTTATCCAGAAACACCTTCTTTATTGAAGTCAAGGCACAGCGGCGCTTAAAAGACGGAATCCTCTTTCAGGACGGAATTATATCGAACCTCAAATTCGAAATCAAACTGCCTGCAAGCAAAAAACCCCTTACCGACGAAACAGGAGCCCTCTATGGAAAATAAACAAAAAGCCGTACGCTTGATTGTCGCATTCATTTTTACGGTGAGCCTGCCTTTTTTATCCGCCCAAACGAAAGACGGCTTTCAAAATACCGAGCCCCGCCCGCCGGAAAATGCCATCAAGAATGCAAACAGGAATTCGAAAAAAGCTTTCAAAGGCCCTGAAGGAAATGCATCCGGTAAGGCTCAAACACCGGCAGAGAAGTCAGCGGAGACCAAAAACTATTTTTTGCGGGAAGAAAACGACGAAACTGTTTTATACCAGCACTTATCGTGGGAACCGCTGAACGATATTTTGGCCTTCGAATTCATCCTTGACAAATACACAAAAAACGGCAAGTGGGAAAGGCTCGAAAAGAAGACCGTACAAGAAAATTACACCGACGTTTCCCTGTCGCCCGGTTCATACCGCTATAAAATTGCCGTAATAAATTTGCTCGAACAGCGCGAAACCGAAAGCGATTACAGGTACTTTGATGTCATCCGTGCCTATCAGCCGATTGTGTCGTCGATCTCTCCGCGAACAATATATTTCGAGGACATCGAAGACGATACGATAAACGTTTCAGGAAAAAACCTAAACGATCAGACCGCATTTTCGCTTACAAAACAAAGCGGCTCTGCAATAAGGGGAATGGTAGTCGAACGCAATAAAAGCGGCAGCAGGGTAAAGATACAATTCCCAATGAATAAAATCAATCCGGGCGACTATGTGTTTACGGCAGTCGATATAAGCGGCTTATCGGATAAAACAAAAATGCTTACCTTTAAATTCCGTAAGCCGGTAGACTTTTACCTTTCAGGCGGCTATGCCGTTAACGGGTTTATAGGCAATAAGGTATTCAAAGAATATTTTAATACGGACTTTTCCGCCGCAAGCGGCATACTGAAAATGACCCTTATTCCCATAAAAAGAACATACGGCCGATTCGGCTTTAATATTACAGGATCGGGAATGTTTATGCAGAACAAGCAGGAATTTTACCGCTTGAAAGCAGGGATTCTCTTTTTTAATTTTAACTTTGTGTATTTGTACCCGATCATAAAGAGGCGGCTTCATTTTGAAGTACATGCAGGCACAGGGCCGGAATTCCTCGTACAAACCCAATTTTTGTTCCAGGATTCACAAAGTCCCTCAAGGTGGTTTTGGGGTATGGCGGTAAATACGGGAACGGCCTTTCAAATATTTGTGTACAAAAAACTGTATATCGAAATTAACGTGGAACATATTTTCCCTTTAAAAAAAGGGTTCCCAACGTATATTATTCAGCCTTCTCTTTCAATCGGCTGGGAATTTTAGAAAACCGCCGATGATACTTGGGGGCGGTGTTACATGCTCAAGTCCGGCTGAGCTTATCCCCTTCAAGCCTCGGCTGATATTATGCTCGATTTCATCGGGCGATCCGGTCCGTATACGGGGCAAAACAGAGCATTTCAAAATGCACACTTACGGCAGGCTGTCTATGGCATCAATTGGAGTTATAGGATTACAATTTCAAGATGTTGATAATAATGCTAAAAAAGAAAATGCTAGTAATAAAGCCTCTACCTCAAATATTTTACCTGTAAAAAATTTTATCAAATCATATACAGAAAATGCGAAAGCAATAAACGCTAAATATGATTTTGACTGGACTCTCGAAAAAGGAGAGAAAGCCGATATTATAAAATTGATATTAAATGACTCTGTACAGTGGTCAATCACAACTCAAAAAAATGAAAATAAAACGGTTATCGGTTCTGTTTTATTTATAACAACACCAGAAGAAAAAAAGCAGGAAGAAGCGCTGCTATCCTTATATGCCATGATAAAAACATATGAACCGAATTTAGCGGATGCTGTTATAAAAAATTTTGTCGCAAATTTTATAAACCAAAAGGATAGCGATACTTATAAAAGCCAAAACATAATCTATACAAAAAAATCATTAGGAAATACTTTTATGCTGTTTATCAGATATGAAAACTTAAACGATGACATATAACATTAAAGGAGAACATCTTGTTATGCTTAAACGAAAAGCTACAATATTTACACTTTTATTTACCGCCCTGACGGTAGTCTTTGCAGCAGGTAAAGCTGTAGACAAAAAAGTCTACATAGCCGACTCCGGCAAAAAATATCACTGTAAAGATTGCCGCACCTTAAAAAAGGCAAAAAAACTGACCGAGCTTACCGTAAAACAAGCACAGGCTAAAGGCTACGAAGCCTGCAAAGTCTGTAAGTCGCCAGTAGAGTAATAAACATTTAATCTCGTGCGAACTTTTTATTATTACACCATTCACTTACAGCCTTTACCGGCAAACAAACCCTTTGAGCGATGTGCAGTTCCAATTTTGCGCCTTCCGAATTCTCCCATCCCGGCAACAGCGCAACACCGTCACATTCTAGCATTGCCGGAATATCTTTTTTCATACACTCTTCCCAAGAAACTGAAATCGAATTCAAATCACACGGATTAATAACATCATATCCGGCCTGCATTAAGATGTTCTGAGCCTCTTTAAAATTTTCTTTATAATTATCAATACCGGTAATAGGCCCGCAGACATATAACTTCATTTCTCAACCCCTATAAAAAAAGGGGCATTGCGCCCCCTTAAACTTTCAGGGAACCTCTAAAAACTTCAGTTTTTTAGAGGTTTACCTTAGATGTAACTTGCGATGTTTTTTGTAAGTCATTGATATATAAGGACTTACAAAAAACTCGTCGGGCATCTCTATTCCGAAGGATGCGAAGCAAATCTAACAAAGTTTTTAGAGATGTCCTTTAAATCTTATCAAAAAACCGAATACCGCAAAAGCCGCAGCCCCCATTATTGCAAACAAAATAGAACCTGCAAACAACACCGCACCGGCAACTGTCAATAGAACAAGAGCCAAATACAGCATACACAAGGCGGCGGTAAGTACCTTCTTATCGGCGGTCTTCACCGCATACATCGTTCCGATCGCACAGCCTGCCGCCATAACGGCAAAGCCGAGTACATCAAAAACCCAATACGAACCGTAGCTCATACACACGGCGCCAATGGCAATCAGAACTGCCGCCAAAATAAAAACGGATTTTTTCATAAATTTCCCCCTATAAAAAAGCGCCGGCGCTACCCCCGCCGGCAAGGGATTTTAGGAGTGTCACGCTACGGAATATGTCCCTAACGAAACGGAAACACCATCAATTATTACAAGCGATGGTAAAAACAATATACCGAAAAAGGGAGAAAAATGTATTGTAACGGTCGTTAAAAAAAAGAGGGTAAGATCAGCCGATTGCTATTTGATAATTTTCAACAAAACCAAGTTTTCGAATAGTGGAAAGTAAGGGCTGGCGGAAAAGTTCTGCAAAAGTATCCTCATCATCATTTTTTGCATATTCAAAAATATTGATAAGTGATAAGTTTCTGGCAACAGAAAACGAACCGGTAAGGTCTTTCGATTCATAACCGTAAGAGTAGATAATTTCTGTATCGTTTTCTTCAATTTTTTTTATAAACCACCACATTAAAAATATCCTTTTAATTTTCTCGCAGCCTTAGCCCAGTTGAATTTTTTATTTGCTTCTTCGTGAGCCTTTTCATAAGTATAGCCTAATTCTATCATTAAAGTCAACTCCAAATACTCGTGTTTTAGTAATAACTCATCTTCCGGCAAAAAATCACCGGACTGCAAACGGCGCCAAGCTTCAGATATCTTATAAGATTCTGCAAATCGTTTAACCCCTCCGGATAACTCATGTTTTGCAAAAAAAATATGCTGTTTAATAGCCTTTATTTTTTCTATACTCATCTTTGTGTTTTCTGCAATTTTTTGAATATCCGACGTTCGTTTTCTGATTTCTTCATAATACAATTTTGCGTGTTCTTCCTGCCTGACATATTCAGGATCAAGGCCGGTTAGTGCTCCGACCGTTTTCTTTGCGCCGCCGTAAAAAGCATTTAGTTTTTCGTTTAAAATGTGCTTAACACTTTCAGTTATAGGATTGCCTTGATTCCAACCGAACCCCGGCGTAATGCCATGCGGCAGTCTTTCAAGTGTTCCCTTGCGCTCATTAAAGTAATTGCGGTACCTTACATCGGGAGCCTTTGTTTTTACGCGGAGAGTCCCGCCGCCCGATCCGTCCGCAGCAGGCGACACCTTTATGCCTTCATTTTCATATTGCCGTTTCCGCGCTTCCGTCACCGCCCGTGTATAGCACTTGCACCCGTACCCGTTCGGCGGAAAATGATTGTTCCAAAACGGATCATCTTTCGGCAAAATAAGACCGTCCCATGAAAGGTGATCTTCGCGGTGCTTTTGGCTGTTGCCGAGCCGATACATTAAATATGGGTGTAAATCGCTTGCCATCGTGCGCTCGTACTGTCCCTTTTGATACGCGCTCCGTAAATTAACATTATAAATTGTTTTTAATCGCCTATCACTTCCAAGCTGTGCATCAATCACTTCACCTGTCAGCGGATCGGTCATCTGCTTTTTACCCCACCAGCCTTTTTGCTGCAATGTCGGTTTTATGTTTTTCTTAAAGCTTTCAAAACTCTGCCCGTCCTCCAGCGCCTTTTCAACCGCCTTTTTCATATCGCTTAAAACATCGATCTGCATCGCTTTTGCAACGGTAAAAGCCGTCGCGTGCTCTTCGTTCCACACATCTTTGTACGAAAAACCGACTTTAAGATTTTTATTTTTGATATAATCGAGCGCTTCTTTTGGAATAAAACTATCGCTCATCGCTGTCCTTATCAAAGTTCGCGTCGCCTTGTGCTCGAGCTTTAAAAAATGCTATTGCCATAGTTCGGGCAATCTTTTCCGCATCCCAGCCGCTTACCAACTTTTCAAGCTCCGCTTCAAAACTCTTAAAGTCGGTCACCGTATCCGCGGCCTTTTCGATTACCGCGGCAATGTCATCGGTAATTTCGATAAAGCCCTCCGGCGTCTCATCGTCTACGATTTCATCGCTTTCGCTTTGTGTAACATCGCTTGCATTCAGTGCAATGTGCCCCGTGCTTTGCGCGTTCATCATCGGCTCGTATGCGGCCGGCGCGGTCAACACCTCATCGTCCTTTTCAGGCGACGACAATCCCAAAAGCGCATGCATCTCCTGCGCCTTCACCTTAAATCCCAGCGGCACAAGTTTTGTAACGGAGTCGACGATGAGCTGTACGTTTTTCGGCTCGACGTATTTTACGCGCAGCTTCGGGTATTTTTCCTGCCGTCCGAAATTAAAATTCACGTACGGAATAACAAGGTCGCGGTTCAGCGTCTGCTCAAGCTGACGCACGTCGGCTTTGAGTATATCCTGTCTGACCGCCTGCTGATCTTGGCTGTCGCCGAGCTTTCCGGGAGTTCCTTCGGCACTTGCCGTTTGTCCGAGTACAAGTTTTGATAATTGCTTATCAGACCATTCGGCAATCTTTTCATAAACTTCCGAAGTGCCTGAAGTCGTTTTACTTTCGATAATATCGATTGCCATTGCATCGGGAATAACCGCGCCGACGTCGCTTCCGATCGCGGCAACCGCCCGCTTTAACGTGGCTATGTCCTCTTTCGTCGCCTTGCGCCCGTACTTTCCCAAACGCACCGGATAGCCGAAACGGTCTGCAAAGGCGGCCCAGCTCGTTACGTCATAGGTTTTTACGAGCCAATAAAAAAGAGCCGTAAAACTTAAACCTGAAGTTATTTGTTTACCGCTTAAAAGATTTGGCTCGTGAATTATAAATTTATACGGATCAAGAGGATAGAGCTCCATTCCATACACATCGCGAAGCGACAATACTCCGCTTTCTTTGTCGTACGCGAACCAACGCGGATCGCGGTACAAAAACGATTCAGGCTTCCATCGCGCGCCTTCGGTGTTCCAAATAATCTCGTTGACGCTAAACCCCTTACCCAAAGCGTCAAGCGCATTTTTGATTAAATCCATACTGTCGGCGTGACTTACGATATCCTCAGTTACCGCTTCGGCAACGGCAAGCGCCTGTTTATCGTCTCCTGCGGATTGCACATACAGCTCCAATCCTTCGACCGCATGCTTGCGTGTCGACAGCACCGAACGGTAATGAGCGTCGCGCTCCTCAAGTTCTCCGGCTATCTCCAAATATTCTGCAGGCACTTCCCCGCGGCGCACCCGATTCAAAATGACCGCAAGCCGCTCCGGAGTAAGCCCTGCAACCAAACCGCCCGACCACAAATCGCGGTTAGAATTCGCAACAAGGGATGCCCGCTGTTCGGTCAATGATTTTTTATTTATTTGTTCTTGAACTCTGTTTTCTTCCGAGCCGCTCTTTCCCGTCAATCGTCCCAGCCATCCCATAGATCAACTCCTTTACCGCCTATTTTTGCCGTAGTCTTTACCGCCTCATACGTATACGGCTGATAGCCTGCCTCATAACTTTGCAGTTGTGCATACTTTGCCATCACCTTGGCAATGCAGGCATCACCGTGCCGTTTGGTTCTGCCGCCGCCTGAACGTTCTGTAATAAGCGGTACCCCCTGTACGACTTTTACCGCTTTAAAATCATCTCGGATAAAAGCGTCATTCGGCACGCTCGTATTTTTATCTTCAAAGGCACTTTTAAGGTGCGGAAAGTTTTCTGCGTACCACTTACGGCTTAACATTACCTGATACACATATCCCGGCCATTCTTGTACCGCGTATTCTGCAATCATCTGCCCGTTGCCTCGTGCATCAAAGGCCGCCCCTTCAAAGTTTTTTAGATTGTTTCCAATGAGTTTTATCATTTGCCACTGCTGCGCAAATGGAATATTGCGCAACTCAATAACGCACAGCGTTTTTGTCTTTCCTTCGGCAACAATCTCATCGAGCCATATAACGGTCAAATCCCCTGAGCGTGCAAAGTCTTCACCCAGTACTACGGGATTATCCGTGCTTTGCAGCACCGGCCGTATCTCCTTAAACCACGCCTTGATTTTCCGCTCACGCTTCCAATCGCTTTCAAAAGTGAATGCATCGCTTTCAGTAAAGCGAAATACCGGCACATCCTCTTTTACACTGTCTATAAGTGCCCGCGAAAAATATTGAGTTCCGCTTGCAATCGGGATACAAAAGAGTTCCTCATCAGAGCCGTCCCCGTAATCTTTAATAAGGGCATCAAGCCATGCGTCTTCTTTTTCTCTAGCCCACTCTTCATTTTTTACTTCACAAATACGCTGATATAAACCGTCAGTCAAGGCATCCGTTATTGTTGTTTTAAATAAAGAATAATTTTTTTTGCCTTCGTGAATTTCTTTGATTAAATCGTTAAAAGGATTATCTTCTCCGTTATGTGTAGAAAGAATTGCAACCGAGCCGCCCCACATCAAAAGTGCTAAGGCGGCTTTTAATAGTTCCGATAAATCATCGCAGAATGCAGCCTCATCGATTACCACGTGCCCCTGTTTTGACCGCAGCGATCGAGGCACGGACGGTAAGCCCCAAATCTCAAAGCCCGAATCAAAGCGGATTTTGTAAACCGTAATGTCCTTATCCTCATCTTTGATGACGGCCTCTTCCATATCGCTGCACGCTATATCCAACAGCTTCGCCCAAAATGCTGCATCATTGATAAATTGCTGTGTCATCTCTTTAGCATAAGAAAGATAATAACAGTTCATGCCGC
>CAUTPO010000061.1:0-12511 GCA_963540475.1 uncultured Treponema sp.
TCGCATTTTAAGGCAACCTGTTCTGAAACTGAAGTTTCCGAACAGGTCTAATTTTCAAAAAAGCTGCCCTGTTATAAAGCTTTTATCTCTTCAACGGAAAGGCCGGTCATTGTACAAATTTCTGCAATTGGATAATTATGCGCACGCATAAGTTTTGCCGTTTCAAGGGCTTTTTGATACACTCCGTCGGAAAAGCCTTGCTGGATACCCTCTTCCCGTGCATCCATTTCAAATCCCGACATAAAACGGTATTCTTTGCGTGCCTGTTCATTGTGTTTTACTGCTTGTATCATCGTTTCTATCCTCCCTGTATATTCCGTATTGATTGTACCTGTTTTCACGTATTCTAAAAAGCCTTTCAGCTCCGCGTCTTCGGTTTTACCGAACGCTTCCGCATTGATTATAACCTTTTTTGTTCCGTCTTGTAAGAGCGTTTGCCGGTCTTCGAGGCAGATATTCTCAAACGTGTAAAGCGGCTTACCGTTCCCGATAGCGTCGAATAAGCAGACGAAAATAATGTAGCTGTCGTTTAATGTTTTGTAGTGTGCGCCCTTGTCCAAAAAGGAAATATCGATTGCGGCTTGGTAGTAGCGCATACGCTTAGGTTTTCGAAAATATGCGGGCATCTTCTGCGTTACTTCACAAAAAACAGTCCTCGACGTGCAAAAAGCACGCCTGCGGGTGTTTTTTGCTTGCGCCTTGAATCTGTCTCCGCCTATTTTCAAAAAGGCTGATTCAACCCCGCCATGGATGGCGGTGGTTAACACCCTGTCGAGTTTTTTGTGCAGCAAAAACACTCGAGATAAAAAATGTACATGGACGTACATTTTTTATCGGTCGTCAAAGCTTTTTTTCATCGGCCTTCCTCGCTTTTATATTCCTGTATGCGATGTTTCCCGACAGGGAAAGTCGAATTGAAATCTGTGCATTTCGTACAGGTTTCATACGATGTACAGGAAAGTTGCAAGTGAACAAGTTTTACAATTTTTAAACCATCTTCGAAATGGCACTTAAGCCTTAAGAATTGCTGCGCCTTGCTTGCAATTCCTTTTTGTATAAAGATATATGTAACCGTTATTGCCTTATTTCCCTATCATTGGTATTTAGTATACACAGTTTTGCCGTCTATGGCAAGGTTTTTAATTCAGCTCGGCTCGAATATCTACTTGAAAGTATTACAAAAAAAACGATAATGGGGTTATGGCAAAAAAGAAAACGGGAACTACGGCTTTTAAGTGTTCAGCCTGCGGATATACTCAACCGAAATGGCTCGGCAGATGTCCCGACTGCGGCGAATGGAACAGTTTTGAAGAAGTCGTGCTCAATACCGGCTATACGCCTTCAGCCGGCGAGAGTGCCGAAAAATTCACAAAACAAGCCCAATCTATGCCGCTGGAGGCCGTAGAAGCCAACGATGCCGCACGATTTTCGTCGGGTATCGGGGAATTCGACAGGGTTTTAGGCGGCGGGGCGGTTAAACGTTCGGCTGTTATGATAGGCGGCGAACCCGGAATCGGCAAATCCACCCTGCTTCTTCAGGCGGCGGCAGCCTGCGGCAAAAAGGTTTTGTATGTTTCGGGAGAAGAATCGGGCGGGCAAATAAGGGCTCGGGCCGACCGCCTTAACCTGCCGCTAAAAAACATCGAGCTTTTGTGTACCTGCAAATTGGAAGACACGGAACGCGTTTTGAACAAGCTAAACCCTGTTTTTGTCATCATCGACTCGATTCAGACGATGTTTTCACCCGATGCCGGTCCCGTACCCGGTACGATAAACCAGCTTAAACTGTGTGCGCATGAATTGATTTCGTGGGTAAAAGAACGGGACAGCGTCCTTTTTTTAACCGCCCACGTTACAAAGGACGGGAATATTGCAGGGCCGAAGGTATTGGAGCACTTGGTGGACACGGTAATATCCTTCGAGCGGACGGAGGACGATGTCCGTTTTTTGCGGGCCTTGAAAAACCGCTTCGGTTCGGTGGACGAACTGGGCATTTTTTCGATGGACGAGGACGGGCTAACTGCCGTCGATGACCCTGCCTCGCTTTTTATGACAAACCGAGAGGGCAACGTACCGCCGGGCGCGGCTCCGGCACCCGTCTTTGAAGGCAGCCGCGTTTTTATGGTCGAAATTCAGGCGCTGACGGTTCCCGCAAAAGGGGCGGTAACCCGCGTTTTTTCCGATAAGATAGATTCTGCGAGAATAAGCCGCATTGCCGCCGTTATCGAAAAAAGAATAGGCGTACAGTTTTCGGATCAGGATATTTACGTAAACGTTGCAGGCGGAATACGGTTAAAAGAACCTGCCGCCGATGCGGCCATTGCCATGGCGCTATATTCCGCGCGGACCGGAATTCCGCTACAAAAAAACGCCGCTTTTATAGGGGAATTGAGCCTTGCGGGGGAAATACGGCCCGTTAAACGGCTCAAACCGCGGATAAAAACCGCCCAAAGTATGGGCTTTGCAAAGGTTTTTTCGCCTGCCCCTTCGGAAAACGACGGCAGCGATCCGGATCTGCAAAACACGGTTACAACCGACAACTTGAGTTCTGCAATAAAGGCCGCCTTTGCAGCCCCTTAACCCTTAAAAACCGCACTCTACTTTTTTTGCTGAATTTTGTCTTTTTCTTTTTTTACTTTTTGATCAACGGTATCCATCATTTTGTTGATTCCCGCTTCAAATTCGTAATTTTCGCAGGAAACGTGCGCCGTACCGCCCCATCGAAAGTTGACGGTCGTATCGTATATAAATTTTTTATCCAGCTTTATGGAACACCGGACATCGGTTATCAGGTCTTCCGCATAATCGATTCTTTTAAACTTTTGCTCGGCGTATTTCTTTTGATCTTCGTCCATCGTAAATTTTACGGCTTGAATGGCAATGTTCATATCTTCCTCCGTTTGCAAATTTTGAAATCGGTGCAAGGCGGGCTCGGTTTTGTCGCCTGCATATTACAATCATAGCACAGTTTTCTTCAAAAGTCGAGGCTGCATATTGTTTTTTTTCGAAAAAAACAATATATTATAACCGTACAATATTTTATGATATTGCGCTTAAATTTTGGATAAACGACAGCTCAATTTAGGAGGAAATATGTTACCGTTTTATTTTCTTTCTGTAGCAACGACCCTTATAATGGGATTAGTACTTGCTTTTTTCGATAAATCGAAACGGGGTGATGAACCCGCCGATAAAGAGATCAAATATCCGATTTTACGGGATTCGACTTTTTTGTTTTTATTGACGATTTTCTCAGGCTTTACGGCAATATCCAAAATGCTCAGCCCCGTCGGCCCCAATATAATGATTATAGGCGACTTGCTTCCGGTTCTTGCCGGTTTAAGTGGTACGACGGTGTTTTTGGGCCGATATTTGGAATCGCTTTCCGAACCGAAGGCCCTGCCCGATGTCCTCGGTATTTTCAAAACCTATGACGAAATAATCGGCTACCTCTGTCTTGCCTCTTCTATCTTGCATCTTTTGTTTTACAAGGCTTGGTTTCTTTAAAAAATGCGGTTATCGGCGGTTTGTTTACCGATGAAAAAAAGGCCCCTGTATGCGGTGCTGCTGTTTGCTCTGCTTTTTTCCTGCACGAAAAAAGACTTGCTAAACGAGGTACAGCTGCCGCCCGATACCGCAATGAACGATGCAAATAAATTCGCCCTGATTACGGAGACCTATATTTCGCTGCGGGATAAGCCGGGCGATATGGGTATTACCATAGCACACGCCCGCAGGCTTGATATTTTGCCCGTAAAAGGCATCGAGATACTGCAAAAGGACGATGAGCAAATTTTATGGATCGATGTGGGCGAGGGCTGGGTTCCGCGCACTTCGGTCCAGCTGTACTCTTCAAAAGAAAAGGCCCTGACTGCCGCCAAAAAATTAAAATAATGTTTTCTTTTGCCGATACAGGTAATATGAAATCTTTAGCCGTATTGTCCGCATACAATCTTTCGGAATATGCTTTTAAAAAATTCGATAACGGAACGGTTCCCTTTGCGGAGGCCTGCCGTAAGGCGGCTGCCCTTCCCGGCTGTAAAAAACTGCTGATCTTAACTACCCGACCGGAAAAACCCGGAATAGAATCTTTTTTAAAAGAGGCAAATTGTGTGGAAGCAGAATATGCGGTGCGGGATTTAAGCGAATGTACGGCGCATGCCGTTTTTTCGGAAGCGGCAAAATGTGCAGCCCGGGATTCGGAAATTTCGAATGTATTTTTTTTACAGGCCGACACGCCGTTTATCGATTTAAAACTGGCGCGCGAACTGTTTGACCGCCATACGGAATATCGGGCGGAGTACAGTTTTACCGACGGTTACCCCGCAGGGCTCGCCCCCGAAGTTGTCAATGCCGGTTTGTGCAGCATTCTTTCAAAGGTTTCCGAAGAGGACAGGGCTGAAGCCGGCAAGACGTTTTTGTTCGATACGGTAAAAAAAGAAATAAACAACTACGACATTGAAACGGTCATCGCGCCGCACGATCTGCGGTATTTGCGGCTTAATTTTGCTGCCGACTGCAAAAGAAATTTTTTGTTATGCGGCCGTTTTACGGATATCGATTCCGAAAATTATGCGGAACTTATCAGCCTGCGCGGTGAAATGCTTTTTACCCTGCCGGCCTATTACGGTATCGAAGTAATGCCCAATCATCCCTTACAATCCATATATAAACCAGTGCAAAAGGCCGGAAAACCGCCCATGGATAAGGACGCTTTTTTTTCTCTTATAGAAAAAATTGCGGATTTTTCGCAGGACGCGGTTATCTCTCTTTCGGTTTTAGGCGAGCCTGTTTTGTATCCCCATCTTGAAGCGGTAACGGAAAAAATTTTATCTTACCCGAAGCTGTCGGTTTTAATCGAAACAAGCGGCCTGTATGCGGAAAACGGTTTGGCGGAAAAAATTGCGGCAATCGTTAAAAAGGCACCGCCGCGGGAAAACCGTATGGAAGCGGTGTACTGGATCGTAAATATCGATGCGGTAAGCTCCCCGATGTACGCCAAGGTGCACGGTCTTTCCGAAGAGGAGGCAGCTGCCAAGCTAAAGCAGGCCGTAACGTTTACCGATGCGGCGCATAAGCTCTTCCCGTCCGCAGTATGGGCGCAGATAATCCGTATGAACGAAAACGAGGCGGAAACCGAACCCTTTTACCGTTTTTGGAAAGACCTCGGCATAAACGTGATTATTCAAAAATTCGATACCTTTTGTAAAACGCTGGACGATAAGCGGGTTGCAGACCTTTCCCCGTTTGAGCGCCGCCCCTGTTGGCATATAAAACGGGATATGTACATTTTAAACGACGGTACGGTGCCCCTGTGCAGAGAAGATATTTTTTGCAAACACGTTTTGGGCAACGCCTTTTCGGACAGTTTGGAAGCGCTCCGCGAAAAGGCCTTTGCCGTTTATAAAGAGCATTTAAACTGCAAATACGGAGGCTTATGTGAATTCTGCGACGAATACTATACCTTCAATTTTTAACGAACGAAAAATTCCATATACGATATTGGGAAGTTCCGGCTCCGATAGGTCTTTCGGAACTATTTCCGCAATAGTATTAAACCGCGGCGCGCGGTACTATCTTTCTTCCGTTTTTCAAAACCTTATTTCGGCAGGAATTTCTTCCATCGTTTTTGTGGAAAGCTCGCGGGGCGGTTTTGAATTGGATAATTTGTCAACCCGTTTCCCCGATGTAAAATTTCTGATTCCCGCAGAAGATATTTCTATCGGCGAAATGATAAACCTCGGTATGTCGGAGGTTTTTTCCGATTTTGTGCTGGTTATCTGGAACGATATGGTTTTGCAAGGCGGAATTTTTTCCGGCAAGGTTACCAATCTGCTGGGTCAGGAAACCTGCATCGCTGCGGCCCCCCTTTTGTTCGATGCAAAGCATAACAGTATGCCGGTTCAGATAGTGCCGTCGCTTGCGGACAAGGATTTTTCTACCGAACAGTTTCTTTGTATCAGAGATGCGGTAAAAACGATTTATATTTACGATTTTGCAGCCGTTTATAACCGCGAAAAATTTATAGAGCTCGGCGGTTTCGATTACACGATTACAAATCCGTATTGGCAGAATTTGGACTTCGGTTTTAGGGCATATTTGTGGGGCCGCGAGGTGCTTCTTTCCAATACGTTTAAAATGCGGTACGACGGTTCTTCCCCTACGGAAGATATTTCCGCTGACGATTCTTATATACGTTTTTACTTAAAAAACCTTGCGCCCGATATGGGAAGGTCGGGGGCGTATCTTCCGCTTCGGATATTTTTTTCTTATGCAAAAAAGTCCGGTTTAAACCCGCTAAATGCCTATAAGCGGTTTAGGGCTGCAAAAAACTGGATAAAAAAGCATAAACAGAATTTCCGTATATCCCCGCGTAAATTGATTTCGGAATGGGAGCCGGTTATATGATAGGATTTTACGAAGGCACGGCAGTCATTGTTCAGGCGCGTCTTAACTCGACGCGGCTTCACGGTAAGGCCTTACTCGACTTGGGCGGCAGGTCCATACTGTATCGCGTTTTGGAGTCGGTAAGAGATTTACCCGCAGAGTATTTTGTTTTGGCCTGTGCCGAAGACGCTGAAAAGGAATTCCGGCCGATCGCCGAATCTTTGAGCTTTGCCTGTGTCGGCGGCCCCGAAGAAGACGTATTAAAACGCTTTTGTACCGCAATCGAGTTTATTAATAATAATTCCGGCAAAAAACCGATTACCGCCGTTGTTAGAGTTACGGCGGATAATCCCTTTTTGTTTATTCAGGCCGCCGAATCTTCCATCCGCCGGTATTTCGAGCTGGGTAAACCCGACTACTTTACGTATACGGGCCTGCCGCACGGCTCCGGCATCGAAATTTTAAACCCTGAAGCCCTCTTCCGCGCAGAAAAGGCGGAACCGAGCCCCTATGAGCGGGAGCACGTAGGCCCTGCCGTGTACGGCCACTCCGACGTTTTCAGGTGCGTGCGGGAGCCGGCCCCGCTGCAATGGTATTTTCCCGATGTCCGCACGACGATCGACACCGAAGAAGATTACGAAACCGCCAAAGAAATCATAAAATACCTTTTTGCGCGCGGAAAAACCAAGCCCATGCCGCAGGACATCATCGAAGCATACGCATACGTAAACAAACCCGTTATTTTTTCTCCGTCTATTATCAGAGGACAGGGCAGCGGACATCTGCGCAGGGTTGCAGGCGTTGTGCAGGAGCTTTTAAACGAGGTGCGCTGCCTTATTTACATTCCGAAAAACGATTTACCCGATTTTTCCAAATACGTTTTAAGTCAAATACCTGCGGAAATTATCATTCACGAACTTCCCAAAACAGCGGCCCTGATTGTCCTTGACCGGTTTAGGACAAGCGAAGAAGAAATGCTGACGTTTAAAAGCTGCGCTCCCGTTGCGGCGATTGATGACGGCGGGGAAGGCCGCCGTTTGGCCGATTTTATCTTGGACATTCTCCCGTCGCTAAATACCTTAAAAAACAACATAACGGAAACGGGGCCCGAATACCATGCAAACCTGTATGAGCCGGCATTTATTCCCCTGCCGGTAAATAGAAAACAAACGGCAGCCGGTCAGGGGCGGCAGGTTAAACTGGAACCTTCAAAAACAAAGGTGCTGGTCGTCTGCGGCGGCGAAAATGAGGGCAAAGCGGCACTGCCTGCGGCAATGAATTTGAGCAGACTGAAATTCGATGTTTCCGCCATTGATTCTAAATTGACCTTTGAAGACATAAATGCCTGCGGCGGGAAAATAAAAACCCATTCCCAAATAGAAAACCTGCGCGAACGGCTGCACGAATGGGATTTGATCGTTACGCATTTCGGGTTTACGGCTTTCGAGGCGCTGGCGGCCGGCTGTTATGTGCTGCTCATTTCTCCCTCCGACTATCATTATCGGCTCGGTTTGGCAGCCGGTTTTTCGGCACTAAAAGAAAGCGTCCCCTCCACCGCCGCCTTTGCCGCCGCCCTTGTAAACGGGATAAAGGTCCCGTCCGTCATTACACCGAAATCGAAGGCGGCAAATCTTGCCGTATTTATAAAACACCTGTCTTTCGGTCATAAATATGCGTGCCCGATATGCGGTTCCGGCAAACCCTACGAAATTGCCGCCCGCATTCCCGACAGAACCGTTGCAAAATGCCTTAACTGCGGAATGCATTATCTTTCATTTATAATCGCCCCGCCGAAGCAATACACAAAAAATTATTTTTTTGACGAATATAAGGCGCAATATGGAAAAACCTATTTGGAAGACTTCGACTCGATCCGGAAACAGGGGTTGCGCCGTATCAGAACGATAGATGAACTTTACGAGCAGATCTTTTTTAAAAAGAGGACGTATAATATTTTCGGCGGAGAAAAAAAGATATTGGATATCGGCTGCGCCTACGGACCGTTTTTATATGCGGCAAAGCAAACCGGCTGGCAGGCCGTCGGCACGGATATTTCGGAAGCGGCGGTGCAATACGTTAAAGAAAACTTAAAACTGCCAGCCTTTGTTTCGGCCTTTCCAGCCCTGCCTGAAAAGTTCGAATTCTTTTTTAAAAAAACGATAACCGGATCGGGCTACGAACGGGTTTCCGTACCGATAACCGACGGAAGTTTTGCCGCCGTAACAATGTGGTACGTAATCGAACACTTTCAGGACCTTGACAGCGTCCTGCGCAGGGTAAACGAGCTTTTAATGCCGGGCGGAATTTTCGCTTTTTCTACACCGAACCTTGCAGGCGTTACAGGCCGCTTTTTTCCGAAAAAGTTTTTTATGCAAAGCCCCTCCGATCATTATTCCATTTGGGACGAACGGTCGGTAAGAACCCAGCTTGAAAAATACGGATTTAAGGTTTTAAAAACGGTATCGACAGGTCATCATCCCGAACGGTTTAATCTTTTACCGGCGTTAAAAAAAGACGGCATATTAAAACCGCTCCTCATGGCCATCAGCAAATTTTTCAAGCTGGGCGATACAATGGAAGTGTACGCGATAAAACAGGGTTCGATGGAAGACGTTTTTTTAAATTCCGAAACCGATGAGTTGTAACCATATAAATATTTTTTACAAAGAAATGAAGTCCCGCCCCCTGCGTTGCAGCCTCGTACGGCTTATTTCAAGCGGATATCCTGTCCGCTGCGGCCAAACGAGCCCCTCTCAAGAGTGTACAAGGCGTATTTTAACGATGGGCGGCCGGCGGTTTCAATCTATTGACAAGAAGACGGGATAAGTGTTATCCTTAGAGCCTTAATCCAGATATTATCAGAGGTTTATATGACTAATCCGAAAAAAATAGGCGCTTCGATCGGCGGCATTATCATTCTTATACTGGCAATTATTGCCTTTGCCGTTGCTCCGATGACGGAAACCGCATCGGGTTCGGGGCCGACAGTACTCGGCAAATGGGGAAGCAGAACCATCGACAACAGTTCCGATTCTCCTTTTATCGAAGAATACGAATTTTTGGACCGGTATATCGATAAACAGCGCCTTGCCCCCGGCGACGATCAAAGGCGGGAGCTTTTTTTGCAGCAGCTTGCCTACATTGCATTCCGTTCCGCCGTCATACGGGTTGCCGCGGAAGAAGAAGTCAAAAATGCAGGATACACACCGCCCGACTTCAGAGTAAACAAGGAGCTCGTCAATTATTATTTAGACGAAGACAAAAGCTATTCCGAACTGCGGTATGCCCAAACAAGCGAAAGCCAAAAACTGCAAAACATAAAACAGGTAGAAAAAAGCCTTTTGAACACCCGTTATATCGAAGACCTTTTCGGAAACGGAACAAGCTACGGGCTAAAAACATCCGGCAAAGAATCGGCCTTTATTGCCGAAATGGTAAAAAATGAAAGAAGTTTTAAATACGTCGCCTTTAATGCGGGAATGTATCCTTCTTCCGAAACCGTAAAATACGGCAAAGAACACAGCGAGCTTTTTACCGAATACGATTTTTCTCTTTTGAATTATGAAAGCAAAGAAGAAGCCGAAAAAATGCTGGCCTCGATCAAATCGGGCGAGGTAACCTTCGATTCGGCCGTAGTGCTGAATCCGGCAAAAACGCTAACCGACGATGCGGGAAAACTCAAATCCGCATTTAGAACGGATATAAACAGGTACATTCCCGACAACGATCAGCTGAAAGCGGTTTTAGAATTAAAACCGTCCGAAACAAGCCCCGTGGTAACACTGAATAACGGAATGTTCGGCATTATCAGGTGCGACGGTGAACCGAAAGCCCCGGATTTTGAAAGCGAGGTTCTTGTTTCCCGCATTTCGGATTACATCAATACAAACGAAAAGGGAATGATCGACGCATACCTTTTGCAGCTGGCGGAAAAGTTTTCGGAAAAGGCGAAAACCGAAGGCTTTGAACAGGCAGCGGAAAATTTCGGAGAAGCGAAACTTTCCGTTGAAACCTCTAACTTTTTCGGCATAAATTACGGAAACGCGGGGCTCTTGCAGCCGCTTCCGAATCAGGGGCCGTTTAGAACCATTACCCGCAACGAAGACTTTTTTAAAAAGGCTTTCGCGTTGAAAAGCGGCGAGGTCTCGGAACCCCTGTCGGCAGGTTACGAAACGGTCGTGCTGGCCTTGAGCGAGGAAAAAGAAGCGGATCAGTACACGCTGGATTCGACGAAAAAAACCTACGGAGAGCAGGCGGGTGCGTGGATTCCCTACAATTTTGCAATGGTTATGAGTATGCAGGGCCTAAATTATCCTGTTCCTGTAGGGCAAAAAACGTTTATAGATGATTACGTCTTTTCCAATTCCAAATTTACCAATAATTTTGACCGCATAATCAAGTAATGGACAATTTTTCGGAAAAACCTGAGCTCGTTAAATCGGACTCGGGTTTTTCGGTTTTTTATAAAGATAAATTCCTATATTCCAAAAGAAACCCTCAAAAAGCCATTTTAAATTTGGCAGAAAATACCGTAATCCCTGAAGAAACGCTTGTTTTGTGCGTTTCTCCGGTTTTAGGCTACGGTTTGGACGCCCTTTTTCAAAAAATTCCCGAAAGCTGTTTTGCCGTTGCCGTAGAAGCCGACAAAGAGCTGTTCGCCTTGGCGGAACGGCCGGAAGCGCAAAACATTCTCCGATCCGGTAGCCTTCTGTATGTACAAACCGATGCCGTACCCCGTTTTTTAAAAGAAATCCGGCCTGCGGTTGCAGAAAAAAAACTGCGGCGCGTTTTACGGCTCGACTTTTCAGCCGGCGCTTTTTTACATTCGGAATTTTATTCCCGGCTTACGAATTTTACCCAAGACTATATTTCGCGGTATTGGATAAACCGCCTGACGCTGATACGCTTTGGGAGAAACTACGCGCGTAATTTTTTTAAAAATTACACCCTGATAGAAAGGACTGAAACAAACGGGCACTCCTGCGGCCGCTTCGGGTTTTTAAAGACCGGCCGGGTACAAAAACCTGTGTTGGTATTGGGCGCGGGTCCCTCGCTCGATTCTGCCGTCGAATTTATCGTAAAAAACCGCAAAAATCTTTTTGTGCTGGCAGTCGATGCGGCTTGCCGCGGCTTATATCCGGCCGTCCGCCCCGATGCGGCCGTCCTGCTGGAATCCCAATATTGGATTCAAAAAGCCTTTATCGGGCTTAAAGATACAAAAATACCGATTTTTGCAGATCTTACAGCCAACCCTGCAGCCCTGTCCTGTACGGGCGGCCGCGTCGATTTCTTTTTTACCGATTATGCCGATAACGGCTTTTTTGACGAACTTAAAAACGGGCGGATTTTACCCGTGTGTTTTGAGCCGATGGGCTCGGTCGGTTTGACGGCCTTAAAACTTGCGGAAAAAATCTCAGCCGAAAATGTCCCCGTTTTTCATACGGGACTCGATTTTTCGTGGAAAAAAGGCTTTACTCACTCCAAATTCTCTTTTCACGTTTCCGAAACCTTTACGGCAAACGGACGTTTTTCGCCGCTGTATACCCCTGAAAACCTGTTTCAAGACAGCTTTCGGCCCGCAAAAGAAAAAAACGGAAGTCTTTGCGTAACCTCGCCCGTGTTACAAGGCTATGCCGAAATTTACAGGTACGGATTTTCGCATAAAAGCAATTTATTTGATATTGCGGACAGCGGCCTTTCGATGAATTCGAATGTAAAAACCTTCGGCGAGGCGGAAAAAATCATTGAAGCGTATTTTAAAAACGTCCGTCTTGCAGAAAAAACAGTCCAAAACGGCTATTTTGAAAATAATGACGGCACAGTGCATGCAGAAAAATCCGCTTCGGAAACCGGAAAGATATCGGCTTTTTTATCGGCCCAGAAAAACAAGCTAAAAGAATTAAAAGACATTTTTACGGGGCAAAAATCGGCCTGCGGCGATTATATAAAAGAGCTTTTACTGTCCGTCCCCTACCTCTATCTTCATTTTCCCGATTACTCTGCAAAAAATATTATGAACAAGCACTTTTTGAACAGGGTGAGAATTGAGCTTGAATATTTTCTGAAAATTTTAAATCGGGAATCCGAATAATCCGCACCCGAGCGGGTCGGCTGTCGGGGTAAG
>CAUTPO010000062.1:0-12057 GCA_963540475.1 uncultured Treponema sp.
TCGCATTTCAAGGTGACCTGTTCAGAAACGGAAGTTTCCGAACAGGTTTAATATAAAAACGGAGAGGATATGATTGTTACGGAAATAAAAGACATAGGCAAAGAAGACACCCATATTTATTACCGCCAAAAGTACACGGCTACGGCAGTATACGATATACTCGGCACGGAAAAAACGGGTAAGATCGAATTTCTTGTGGAATACAAGCCGTCGGGAGAATGCGATATTCAGGTAAAGATGATCGATCAAATCGATTATCCCGTTTTACAGCTGACCATGGACTTAAAAAAAGCGGTCCGTACCTTAATCGAAACGAACAAGCTCCCGTAGCGTATGGAATTTGTCGTACACACGGAAGAGGATACCGTTCTTTTGGGAAAAAGACTGGGCGAAAAGCTGCGGCGGGGTGATGTCGTAGCCTTAGACGGTACCCTTGCGGCAGGAAAGACGTATTTTACAAAAGGTATCGCTTTGGGGCTTGAAATAACGGAAGATATTACGAGCCCGACCTTTACCATCGTTTCGGAATACCGCGGACGGCTGCCCTTGTACCACATGGACGTATACCGGCTTGAGGGAGAAGAAGACTTTTTCGGCATCGGGGCCGAGGATATGCTGTACGGGGACGGGGTTTGCGTCATCGAATGGGGCGAAAAGGTAAAAGAGTTTTTGCCGGAACATACCATCGGTGTAAAAATAGATATAAACAGCGATAATTCGAGGCATATCGGTATTGACAATGTGCCGTTTGCTATATAAATCCGTAGTAAAAAGCAGTATTTTTAAACATAAGGCTTAAAAAAAGTATGAACATAATTTGCATAAATACCGGCACTGTCATGTCGGTTACCGCACAGGGGAAGGCGGATCCGGTTACCTCGGTTTTAAAGCCGGCAGGGGGACAATATTCCGCTCATCTTATTCCGCTTATCGAAAAAACGATAGAGCAGGCCGGTTTCGGCATACACGAAACCGGTATGGTCGTTTGTCCGCAGGGCCCGGGCAGTTTTACAGGGCTGAGAATTGCATACGCCGCTGCAAAGGCAATCGCTTTCGGTACGGGGGCGGCATTTTACTGCATACCGTCTCTGCACATCATCGAAACGGGCAGCCCCGGAACACACGGACAAACCCTTGCCGTAATGGACGCAAAACGGAATAAATTCTATGTTCAGCTTTTTAAAAACAGCCGCCCGGCAGGGGCTGCGGCGGATATATGCGCTGAAAAAGCCCTCGACTTGCTTGATACAAAGGAGCCGGCCCTTATCTGCGGGTTCGGTACTGAAAAGTTCAAGACCGATATAGGCGAAAGAGCGGTATCGGGACGCTTGTCCTTTTTTGAAACGGAGCCTGAAAAACTTTCGGCGCTGATGTGCGCCTATGTTCTTGAAAAGCGGGAACTCGTTCCCGTAAACGATTACGACGGCCCCGTTTACATACGGAAAAGCGATGCGGAAAAGGAGACGTAAATGAAACCTGCAAAAAAAACGGGGGAAAAAAACGCCGCAGACAGCACTCTTGAACTTTTCGGCGACATAGGGGCTGCAAGAAGGAACGATGCGCAAAACGTACAGCCGCACCGCCCCCAAACGGCAAAAACCGATTCTACGGCACACATAAACGAAGAAATCGAAGCGATCGAAGAGCTGGAAGAAAGCATTATCGAAGCCGAAGAACTATTAGAAGAAGATGATGACCTGTTACACAGCGGTGCGAATTCAAAAAACGGCAAGGAGGCCTTCCGTGCCGCAATAAAAAAGGCAAAAAGCAGCAAAACCTTTAAAACGGCTGTGCAGCTATTGTCCACGGCAAGCATACCGTCTTTGTTTTTAAACAAGGACTTTTTTGTCCTGCATTCAACCCCTGCCCTGTACAAACTGTTCGACGGGTATTACGAAATAGAAAACAAGCCCTTTTTCAACATATTCAAAAACCTGTTGACAAAGATCGAACTGGAAACGTTTTTTAAAAACCTGAAGTCTCCCGAAAGCGGTTTTTCGTGGGTCGGCACGTTGATACACAAGACAAAATACAAAAAAGTCCTGTACACAAAGACAAATGTTTTTCCCTTGTTCGAAAACAATACCGTAAAGGGGTATTGGGTCGTATTTGAAGATATTACGGACACCTTTATTTCCCAATATAAAAATATTATTCAAGGATTTTTGAATGCATCGAAATTAAAGGACAACGATACGGGTTTTCACAACGAACGGCTCAACTTTTATTCAAAGGCCCTGTCGGAGGCTCTTTTTGAAACGAACGTTTTTCCGCAAATCGACATGAGTTTTATCGACGACATTTCCATTTTAGCCGCCACGCACGATATAGGCAAAATCGGTACGCCCGATTATATCCTGCAAAAAAAGGGAAAACTTACCCCGACGGAATGGACTATTATGCGGGATCATACGATAAGCGGGGCGCTGATTTTATCGACCTATCCATCCGATATGGCGAAGGAAATAGCCTTGAGCCACCATGAACGCTGGGACGGAACAGGCTATCCGTATAACCTGTCGGGCGAAATGATTCCCCTTTCGGCTCGGATTGTCGCCATTGCCGATGTATACGATGCGCTTAGGATGAAGCGGTCGTATAAGGAAGGCATTCCGCACGATGAAACCGTCGAATACATCGTACAGGGCTCGGGAAAACAGTTTGATCCTACGATTATCGAAACTTTCAAAAAGATCTCGGGAAAATTCGGAGAAATATGGGACTGTTTTGAAGATGCCGACGAGCCGGAAGAACCGCGCCCGCAATAGCAAGACAGATCGGCTGCAAAACACGTTTTTCGACAGCAAAGACGTAGACAAGACGCGCGCAAGGACCTGCGGCAACCGAAAACCCAAAAAGGCTAGAAAAAACAAAACGTAAAAGCCGATAAGCACATAAAAAAGACCGAAAAGAGCCCTTTAAGCCCTCTTCGGTCTTTCCTCGTTTTGAACCGAACCCTTACTTCTTTTTTAAATGCAGTTCAGGCAGGACAGGCGTTCCGCTCCGTACCAAAGCCGCCTCGTTCTCGTTTTGAATTTCCCGATAAATTTCTTCTCTGAAAACCTTAACCGACGAAGGCGCATTTATCCCGACCTTTACCTGATCTCCCCTTATTTCTATAATCGTAAGCTCAATATCGTCGCCGACCAATATTTTTTGGTTTGTTTTCCGTGAAAGTATAAGCATTATTTTATCCCTCCGGAATTCAATTCGGCAATAATATCGTGCTTTGTTTTCCATTTGCCGTCACTCATAACAGCCTGCATGGCTTTTTTGTTCTTTTTGTTGATGATAAGCGGCCCTTGCAGGTTGGCGGTTATAGGCTTTCCGGTAGGAGGAATCGTTACAAGGGCAAAAACCAAAAGCTCTTTGGGAGATTCCGCCTCAATCGGCTTTAAAAGAGAATCGTCGATGTCAAGCTCGTAATCGGGCCTGAACAAAAACGGATCGATTCCTATAAAAGCGAGGTTCGGGTCGTCCAAAGATTGGATCCAGATAAAGGGTTCTTGTTCCGCATCCAATAAGGCATACTTGTGAAATTCCTCAAAACCGTAAAATCCGCCTACAAGGTCGATTACTTGTTCTTCTTGAATTTGTACCAAACCTAAACTTTTAGTTTTTATTTCCATCTTGTTTTCCGTCCTAACCGTTTAATTTAAGTAGTTTAAAAGAGAATTCTTGTACAGTTTTCCCAAAACGCTTAACGAGGCTTGATGTGTGTGCTCGAACATTTTTAAGTCAGTTATCGCCTTGGTTATATCCAAATCGGCTTCTCTGGATTCGGCGGCCGTTACGTTCAAGTTTTGGGTATCGTGCCGTGCAAGGATCGTTTCGGCCCGGGCATATTGCGAACCCGTTTCCGCCATTCTCGCCGTTAAATTGGAGATACCGCCGTCTATGCTTCCAAGAATTTTACCGCCGAGGGATTCTTGATCGCCTGCAAGAAGGGCGTCGCGCATGGCAATGACGGCATCGAACAAGGAGCCGCCTGAAACGCGGACTGAGTTTGCAAGGTTATACGGCGGACGCTGTTCTTGTTTTATCAGCCCCAAGTCGGACAAAACCGAACCGCCTTCGCCGTCTTTAAGCCACAGCTGCCGCGAATCGGTCGTCTTAACGTTCAATCCGTTGGTAATCGGGTCCAGCGAGGCCTTTACAGCGGCTCCCGAATCGTTTATTTTGGCAATAACCGCATATACGTTATCGCCTGCGATGAGGGGAACGGTTACACCGTCAACTTCTATGCTCGTATCCGCTTTTACGGTATAGTTTCGTGCATCGGTTGCGGAAAGAAGAACCTGTTTTTCGGCCCAAAAAACCCTGTTACCCGCCTGATCGGCGCGCATAAAGGAAAGTTCGTCCGTTTCGACCTCTTTCGAATCGATAGAGCCGTTATACCGTACCTGCGTGATCACAGCAGAGCCTGCACCGTCCACATCGCCCATAACAACCTCAAACGGTTCGGTAAAACTTTTGGTTCCGCTGAAAATCCGTACACCGTCGGAATTAACTGCATTCCCGTTTTGAACCAGTTCTTTTAAAAGCTCGTCGGCTTCCGCAGCCATATCCTTTAAATCGTCGGGTGTATACGTGCCGTTCGCCCCCTGTACCGAAAGCTCGCGCAGGCGCTGCATAATTTGCAGCGAATTGTTCATATAGGCTTCCGAGCTTTTATATTGGTCGCGCAGGGTCTGCGTGTTTTTTTCGAAGCGTTCAAGCCGCGTCAAAAACGATTTATAACGTACGGAATGGCCTGCCGCAAGCGGGTCGTCCCGCAGCTGCTGGAGCTTGCGCTGCGACTGCATTTGGTTATTCAGATTGTGAAGCCGCGCTTCCTGATTCCGCATGGAAAAATTACTGTCCGTGTGCCGAATATTGGAACTTATTCTTTTCATCATATTCTTTTTCTCCTATACACGCTTGTTTTAAACGCCCATTCTGTTGATAACGGTATCGAGCATCTCGTTTACGACGGCAATAAACCGGGCCGACGCATTGTACCCATGCTGGAATTTTATCATATCCGACAATTCCTCGTCGATGTTTACGCCCGAAACCGAATCGCGCATATCATGCAGCTCTTTTACAATGGCGGTCTGCGTTCTCAGTGCCAGCTCCGCCTGTTCCCCTTTCAGTCCGATTTCCGTAACCGTGTCGGCAAAAAATTCGTCGAAGGTGCGGGAAGCGCCGACCATAACGGACGTGTTTCTAATCGAAGCGATCGCAACGGCAGCGCGGTTATCACCGGGATATGCGGTACCCTCATCGCCGGCATAGCCTGCTGCGATGTTTTGAAGATCGGTTTTGATAACCGGGTTCATTTCCATCCATGCCGAAGGATGAGCTATGGGCGAAACGGCATATTGGGCTCCGTCTAAAGCATTTACGGCATTTGCCTGTGCCCAGTCGTAGGCGCCTTCCGCCCCGCTTGCCGTAAGCACGCCCGAATAACCTGCCAAAAAGCGCCCGGAATCTTCGATATGGCGGATAACGAAATCGGGATTTTCCTTGTTCAAAGAAGTCATTCCCTTTAACACCAGCTTGTTGTTATGGTCAAGGTAGGCGGCAACCTCCGCACCCGAGCGGTTAATCCTGTCCACGAGCTCGGCTACCATATCCGTCGAGTTATACGGAACTTCCACAACGCCGTCGCCGGCCGAAAGGGTGAGCGTACCTTCAAGCCCGATCTGTTCGCGCGGGTCGAGGGTATTGGTTCCCGTTATTCTGAAAATATAAGAAGAGTCGAATTCGCCGTCGCCGTCCCTGTCGAAATTTCCTACCGTGTTATTGATAAAATACTGCTCTTTAAAAAAGTCGATTCCGGTTTTACCGTTGGGGGCCATCGCATTGCGGTGCACATCGTTTACAAGATCTACGAAATTCATCGTCATCGTATCCAGCTTGCGGATCTCGTCGCGTACGTCCACATCGCGCAGCTCGATTAAGGCCGCCAGTTTGCCCGATTCGAAATAAGCCGTATTACCCGAATCCGCCCAGATGACGTCGGCGTATTGGTCGTTTTCCTTTGAAGAGCGCAGATCGAAGGTTCTGTTTTTGGACCCTTGCACTATTTCAAGCCCTGCCGTGTGAATAACGTAGGTTTCGTCCTCATCGCGTTTATCGACCGAAATATCGATTAAAGAGCCGAGCTTTTCGGTTAAAACATCGCGCTTATCCATCAAATCGTTGGGATTATCGCCCATAGCCTTTACTTTTACGATTTCGCCGTTCAAAGCGGCAATATGTGCGGTTAAATCGTTTACCTGCTTTACGGTCGCTTCGATATCCCCGTGAATCATATCGCGGATTCCTTGTAAATTCCGGTACTGGCTGTGAATGGCATCGGTCAGGGTTTCGCTTCTCGTGCGGACAACCTGCCGCGATGCATCCGATTCAGGATACAGCGAAAGCTCCTGCCACGCTTCCCAAAACTGATCGAGGCGCGTCCGTACGGAAATATCTTCCGGTTCGTTGTGCACCTGTTCCAAAAGCATCAGGTACGAGTTTCTTGTGTCCCAATAGCCCAAGGCATCGCTTTCCCCGACAATACGCTGATCCAAAAGTTCATCGCGCAGCCGCACAATCGAACTAATGGTAACGCCCTGCCCTATCTGCCCCGGCGTTTCGGCCCGCGTAAGATCGGGTCTGTACAGGGGTTCAAACGCTTCAAGGTTTACCCGTTGGCGCGTATACCCCTCGGTTGACGAATTCGAAATATTGTGGCCCACCGTATGCATTGACTGATTATGGGCAAATAAACTCCGTTTTCCCAATTCGATAGATGAAAATGTCGACATCTTTAAACTCCTTTTTAAAATTATTATGAGACGCCCCCAAAAACAGCCCGTTTTTAACCGGCATCCCTGTTATACCGATTCCGTGCGTTTTATCCGGCACTGCCTGTCCGATAAGCCCCGCGCGGAATGGTCCCGAATTACCCTAGAGAACCTCGTTTAAAACAAGGCTTGTCATATCCACGCTGACCCGTTTTCCGGTATTTGTGTAGCGCTTACCGCCGCGGTCTTCGCAGATTATATCAACCATTCCCTGCACCAAAGAGCGGGCATGGGAAATATAGGCCGAAAAAGATTCGTTTTCGATTTTCGAAAAATACAGTTTTTCTTTTAATCTGTTGTACAGTCCTTTCAGTTCGATTTGATCCTTTTCCGAAAAAAAGCGTACGGCCTCAAAAAAGTCCATTTTTCCGTTTCCTTTTACCGAAGCGCCTAAAAAAACATAACTCTTTTTATCCAATTCCGAAAATTCGGCGGTCGCCTGTTCAAGAGCTTTTAACTGTTTTTCGCTGCCCGGCCAATCGCGGTTCATAACGGCTTCGTACATTGCTCTTTGCAAAAGATAAATTCTATCGGCAAGCTCTACCTGCGCTTTCAAATTCTCTTTTATCTCGGTTATAATCAGATTATTGCTCATCAACCTACTCCTCCCGTAAGTTATCGGCATTTAGGCTCAAACCATTAGCAAAAACGGCCGCTGAAAACGGATTTTTTCGCCGGAAATATCCGGGAACCTCGAAAAACTGCAAGCCTATCGGCTTGTTCTGTAAGGAAATTCATTAACTTGTCCGCTTTGCGGACTGCGAATCAGGTTTTTGAGGTTTTCCTTAAGCTTATTTCGCGATGTTTTTCATAAGCCTTTATATATCAATGACTTATGAAAAACTCGCCGTGCACCTTTAAAAAGCCGACAAGTTTTTTTAAGGTGCCCATCTGTTTATTAAAGAATACAATAAACCTGTTCGGGAACTTCAATTTTGGAGCCGGTTACCTTGAAATACGATATTCAAAATAGTGCTCTTTGTGCGATTTTAAACTCGTAGACCGGTTCGACAACGAACTTATTGAACCGGTCTAAGGTACAGGATGTGCGAAGGTTTTAATCGTAGGAGGTTTATCCCTGTCTTCGGTTTTTATGCTGATACCGTTTACGGGGAGTCTACAGATTCAAAGCGGAGGCGCACCGTGCAAGAAGTGCATCTGCAAGCGTTATGTACACCATCGCTTCGGTAACGGGAATGATGCGGGGAAAAAGGCAGATGTCGTGGTTGCCGCTCACGGAAAGGAGCGTTTTTTTCCCCTTGTCCGTAAAGGCCGGCTGTTCAACTTTGATGGAAGGCGGCGGTTTTACCGCAACATTAAAACGGACGGTACAGCCCTCTGCTCGGGAAGACGGAAAGGCCGATTGTGCCATTCTACGGGCTAAACGGTCAGCGTCCGTTTTAATGGTGCCGATTTCAGGCGGCCTATTACTCGCAGAGATACCGCCTGAAATGCCGCCCGCCCAATCCGCCGTTACGTCATTGTTTACGCTTCCGGTGAGGGCGGCGCAAGTAAAACCGCCGCCGAATTCTATGCCCTTTACCGCACCGATTGACAGTATCCCTTGAGCCAAAACCGCATCGAGTTTGCAAAACACGGGCGAGCCGAGCCCCTGCGGGACATTCAAAACCTTGCAGGCAAGAACACAGCCGGCCGAATCACCTGCCTCAGCCAAAGTTTGCAGTTTTTTAAAAATTTCTTGAGGAAGCGGCCCCTGTTCGGGAACGGGTTTGGCAGGTTTTATGCCCGCAATTTCCGCCGCCCGTATGTCGATTTGTATTTTTTTTAGGCCGTTTTGTTTTGTAAACCGTTCAAGGACTTTTTTTGCGACGGCACCGCCGATAACCCGCCCGACGGTTTCCCGCCCCGACGCCCTGCCCCCTCCTCGCGGATCACGGAACCCGTACCGCAGGTCATAGGCATAATCTGCATGCCCCGGCCGGTACACGTGTTTTAGCCTTTCGTAATTTTTATCGGAAGTTTCATTATTTTTCACTAAAACGGCAATCGGAGAGCCGAGCGTTTTTCCGTTATACACGCCTGAAAGAATTTCGCAGCAGTCGTTTTCGACTCTTCGGGTGGAAAAGGCCTTTGATTCTTGTGCGCTATCGGGCAGGCCGCCGGTTTCGCCGGTACAGGGCCTGCCGGATCGGCCTGCGGGTCTTCTGCGGTCAAGCGCCGGCTGTATGTCCTTTTCGGAAAGACTGATACCCGCAGGACAGCCGTCGATGACGGCTCCCACGGCCCGGCTTCTGCTTTCTCCAAAAGTCGTTACCGTAAAAAACCGGCCGAAAGAATTGGCATTCATACGTTTAAAAAGCGCTTATATAAGGCGGTTTTAAAAGAGTCAGCCGTAAGACCGGCCGACCGTATACGAACCTTCTCGAGCACCTCTTCCCGCCGCAGTTTACCGGATCACGGGAAAACCGGCCGTCAATTAAACAGTTCATAAATTTCCCGCGCGTAAATTTCCGTTATTTTATGGCGCATAATCTCTCCCTTTGCAGAAAGCTCTTTTCCCGCCTTGAATTCTTCGGGCAAGAGTGCGATTTTGTTTATTCTTTCAAAGATTTTAAATCCCGTCTTCGAATTTACAAGGCTTGCGACCTCGCTTTCGTACATTTTTTGTACCTCGGAATCTCGCACCATATCTGCAACCTCTATGTTGTTATAGCCGTTGTTTTCGGCCCAGGCTTTTAGGTTTTCGGAATTGACGGCAATAAGGGCGCTCAAAAACCTCTGATCCTGCCCCAGCACCACCGCCGTCGAAATAAGAGGCGATTCTTGCAATTTAACTTCGATGGGAACCGGCTCAATGTTTTCTCCGCCGCGCAGGACAATCGTGTTTTTCTTTCGTCCCCTTAAAAGCAGCTCGCCGTCGATGGTTCTTAGCGCAAGGTCGCCCGTGTCGAACCAGCCGTCCTTATCGATGGACTCGGCCGTCTGTGCGGGGTTTTTGTAATAACCGGCAGTAACGGCGGGGCCTTTTAGCATTAATACGCCCTTGTGTCCTGCCGGAACTTCGGAACCGTTTTTATCGACAATCTTCGTTTGAAAACAGGCGAGCGGCTTGCCCAGCGTCCCGAATACTGGCCGCGGCATGGGCCTTACGCACACGACCGGCGCCGTTTCGGTAATGCCGTAGCCTTCTACGACACGTATCCGTACCGCCCAAAAAAACTCATCTACATTAGGCGGCAAAGCTCCGCCGCCCGAAACGCCGGCCTTAAAACATTTGCCGAATTTCTTTCTGATTGTTCTGTAAATAAGAAGGTCGCCGATAAAATACAGCGGGCTTATACATATCAGCGGGATGACGGCGGCCAAAGGATAGAGGATTTTAGTATAGTTTTGAAAGTGGGGACACTGACCCGTAACCCGCCGTTTTAACTGCATGGTCTTTATTCCGACCGCGATAAAAAAGGTAAACAGGCAATACAGAGCGCGGCCCTTCTTTTTGACCATTTTATATATTCCGTCGTAAACCGATTCCCAAATGCGCGGCACCGATGGAAAAAGCGCCGGGTTTGTTTTTTGAATGTCTTCGAGCAAAATGCTGCCGATCGGTTTCGAATACACGATTGTTCCGCCCGAAATAATGATGACGTATTCGCAGGCCCTTTCAAAAGAATGCCAGACGGGCAAAACCGAAATAGCCCGCTCTCCCGGTCTTAAAATAATCCGTTCGGGTAATTCTTCCAACTGGGCTAAAAAGTTTGTATGCGTCATCATCACGCCTTTTGGAGTGCCGGTCGTTCCCGACGTAAAAATTATAGAAGCAAGATCGCTGCCTTCGATCGTCTCGAGGCCTTGTTCAGGCTTTATTTTGCCTTCGGCCCGCAGCTTCTTGCCCTCTTCGGTTAGATCCGAATACGTGTAAAACCCGAACCGGCCTGGCTCAAGGCCATATTTTTCTTCTATCTTTTTAAAGTCGATAGCATCGATACTGATGATGTTCCGCAACAGGGGAATTTCGTTTATGCGGTTTAGTACCTTACAGACTTGAGATTCGTTTTCCAGTACGGCCGTATCGCATTCGGCAAAGGCGATGATGTGGGCGACTTCCTGCTCGCTTGAGTCGCAGCCGCGGGGCACGTCGGCGGCCCCTATATTCATAATGCCGAAACTGATGTGCAGCCATTCGTTGCGGTTATCTGCAATAAGGCCGATGTGATCGCCTTTTTTGCAGCCTATATTCATAAGGCCCGCAGAAAAATCGAGCGCCGTTTGGTAAAGGCCGGCATAAGAAACCGTTTTAAATTCCTTATCTTCACCCTTAAACATTTGAGCTCCCGTATCGGGATATTTTTCTGCAATTCGTTTTAACAAAAGCGGTAACGATTTATCTTTCATATATACGATGCTATCATAAAAAAAAATACCTAGTCAATAGGGCAAAAACGCTAGGCACAAAAATCAACTTTTGAAAAATTATATTAGGGAGCCTCTAAAAACATCAGTTTTTAGAGGGTTCCCTTAAATTTAATTTGCGATGTTTTTCATAAGTCATTAATATATAAAGACTTATGAAAAACTCGTCGGGCATCTCTAAAAATCCAACAAGGTTTTTAGAGATGCCCATTAGTGTTGAAAGGCCTGTTTTTCACCGCTTGATTATTTTTTCACTTTACATTACAATCGCCATCGATAAGTCGACCTGTTCGATAACTCCGTTAGCGAACAGGTCGACGAGTTCTAAATCGCGCAAATAGCACGATTTAGAACATCGCATTTCAAGGTAGCCTGTTCTGAAACTGAAGTTTCCGAACAGGTTTAGTCTTTGACAGGCTTAAAACCAAAATAAGGAACGAGCAAATGCATAGATGAGTATGTACCCGCGAAGTAATTTTACTTCAAGATAATTTACATAAAAATCCGGAAGTATGTAAGATTCAAAGGGTAACCGTATCTGCTGCCGAACCGTTCTTTAAGCTTGTACCTTAAAATTAAAAGATTATACCGGCCATTTATCCCTTTCAATAATCCTGTATCTTACATCTTCTCTTTTTAACAAATTACGGTTTTATCTGTAAAACCCGTTTACGATATGGACATTCCCAATCAAAATAGGTTTTGCTAAAAAGGTTCTTAGGAGAAGTTAATTGAACACCGAAATAAACGAAACAAAATTCCCGCTGCCTGCCGCCTTTGAAGAATTTACCGGCGCGCGGCGTGAAGGTTTTATCAAAATGAAAAACTTAAAAGAATCGGGGGCTCAGGT
>CAUTPO010000063.1:0-12019 GCA_963540475.1 uncultured Treponema sp.
ATAAATTGCTGTGTCATCTCTTTAGCATAAGAAAGATAATAACAGTTCATGCCGCCGTCGGTTCTCGATAAGGCCGCCGCCAAAACGGAAAGGATAAACGCTTCACACCTATAAGAGTGAGCGGTTCACACCTATAAGGGTGAACACTTCACACCTATAAGAGTGAACGGTTCACTCCGATAAGGGTGAGCACCTCACACCTATAAGAGTGAACGGTTCACTCCGATAAGGGTGAACAGTTCACACGCATAAGGTTAGCCCGACTGACTGCATAGGGTTAGCCTGACTGACTGCATAAGGTCAGTCCGGCTTACTGCATAGGGTAAGTCCGGCTTACTGCATAGGGTAAGTCCGACTGACTGCATAAGGTAAGTCCGACCGAACACTAAGGTCAATAACTCAAGCGCAGTCCCAAGCTTAACCCCATTCCTCCCAAAACTCCTATACTTACCCCGCCCAAACCGAACATCGTCCGCCTTTCCTTTAAAAATATTGTTAATCCAGATTGAGGCATCGACCGGTAAAAATACGCCCTTGCAAAAACCGCCCGCCATAAGAGCGTCCGTCATAGCAATCCGCGTAAGACCGCAGGCGTTTAATACAAACGACCCGATTACAATCGCAATACCGACGCCCGCCATAACATTACTGACCGTCTTCATACTGATTTCCTTCACGCTTGCACCTCCGAAAGCATTCCCGCTATCTCATCTCCGGCAACAACGCCCCGTGCTTTTAACTCCGCATTAAAGGCTTCCAAATCCTTTGCCGAAAGAATAAAACACCCGGCGCTCCACGCATAATTTGTATCCGCCCCTTTATCAAACGAAAACGTATCGTGAATAAGCCGGCGCCCGTTTTGATATCCGTTCGCCGCCGTCTGCATCGCATTGCGGTCAATCCACTGTCCGTCAATATCGCGAGTTCTCGTTATTGCGTGAATCTGCCCGTGGAACTTCCGCGGCGGCACAAAACACCGTACCGTAAATTCCCCTGCGGCAACGCTGTCCCCGTAACCGACCGTATCCCCGCGGGACTGTTCCCCAAAGCAATAATTGGCTACGCTCTGGCACTTGCACTTAAAAACTTCAACGCCGTCTTTGGTCAAAACAAAGTCATCAAGACCGTTGTTTTTCCAGTTGTTAGAAAACCCGTCCTGCTTTTTAGGATCAGCCTTAAAATCATAGGACTTCTTATAACGTTTTATCTGCAATTTAAGCATCTTGTTGGTCTCCTTATAAAGACAGATTAACCGGTTTTATCAAAAATACCCTCGTAAACCTTGTTAAAAAAACACGTTAAAACAAAAAAAAGGAGCCGTTAGGCTCCCTTAAAATTACACTCTGTGCAAGTACTCTTTCATAAATCTTCCCGATAAATCCCGTCTTTTCCCGCTAATTCCCGTCTATTCTCCGGCATTCAATAATCTATTCTACGCTTTAATTAATTTGGGTTTGAGCGTTGGCTATCAAATAAAGTAAATTCGGTGCATCACAGCACCTATAATTAAGGAACAGCACGGACAAACCGGCCACAGATAAACCGTCCTGAAATACGTTTTATTAAAACGATCTTCATCAGGGCCTCAGCATGAAAACTTTTTATACGAAAAGCACAGTCAAATCTTGTATATTAGCTTTATATTTTTAATAATTGTATGCAAATTCAGTAAAACCGCGAATTGCAAAGAAAGAATTTTCGTCCGTTTTAATTAAGCAGCCTTGAAAAAAAGGCCTTAAGAGCGCTTTATACGGACATATTGCAGTAACAAAAGTCTGAAGGTTTTGCGGTTTGTTAGTCCAAAACATTAGACCTGTTCGATAACTCCGTTAGCGAACAGGTCGACGAGTTCTAAATCGCGCAAATAGCACGATTTAGAACATCGCATTTCAAGGTAGCCTGTTCTGAAACTGAAGTTTCCGAACAGGCTTATTTATAGGCCGTTGCCGTATTGTTTTACCACAAGAAGTACGGATACGGTACGGTTTTCTATAGTTTTTTCACACGGAACAGCTGTATATTAACGAGAAACCAGTAGTCCGGTAAACACTTTCAGATTTTTATGCTAAAGCCTTGTACACGGTATATTTTTAACATTCATTTAAATTCAACAGTTGAACAAAATATCAATTTTGGAAACTGTTGAATTGCCGTGCTTTTGTAAGGCGATAGCCTGAAAAAGCACATACAATAACGCAAGTTTGCTTTGTAAACGGTTTGCAAAGCAAACGGTTTGCTTTGCAAACTCACCGTGTTTTTAATCGGTACTATTTATACCGATTAAAATAAACCTTCCTATAAAATAAGCAACTGAAAGAATTTTCAAATCCTGAAGGTGCGGATTATCTGCCGTTTCACAATAAAATGAGAAACGGCAGATAATCCGCAAGTTTGCTCTGCAAACTTGACAGCGTTTTTAGACAATGCAGATAGCATTGTCTAAAATAAGCGTTCGTTTTTTTTGTGCCGTTCGATTTTAGCGGCCGAACGAGCTTATCGAATCGGAAACCTTATGCCGTTTTTTCGTCCAAAACTCTGATCTTCGGTTTTACCGAATCGGTGTCTATCATATCGCGGCTAATAACGATTTCTTTTTTGCCCTTAATCGACGGCGCTTCAAACATCGAATCCAGCATAAGCTTTTCCACAATTGAACGAAGCCCGCGGGCACCGGTATTTTGGTCTATCGCTTGTTGAGCAATCGCCGTTATCGCCTCTTCTTCAAATTGCAGATCTACATCATCCATTTTAAATGCCGACTGAAATTGTTTTATGATGGCGTTTTTCGGCTCGACCAAAATGCGCTTTAGATCTTCTTTTGTCAACTCATTTAAGGCGACCTTTATCGGAATACGGCCGATAAGTTCCGGTATCAGTCCGAATTTGACCAGATCGTCGGGTGAAATGTTTTCGTACAATTCCGCAAGATTTTTTTCGGCCGATTTTTTTACTTCGGCACCGAAACCGATGGGTTGCGAGGCAATCCTCGATTCTACGATTTTATCAAGGCCGATAAAGGCTCCGCCGCAGATGAACAGGATATTGCCCGTATCAATTTTCAGCATATCCTGATTGGGGTGTTTTCTACCGCCCTGCGGGGGTACGGACGCGACAGTGCCTTCGATAATCTTTAAAAGTGCCTGCTGCACACCTTCACCCGACACATCCCTCGTTATCGAAACGTTTTCGCTTTTTCGAGAAATTTTATCTATTTCGTCTATAAAAATGATACCGCGCTCGGCTTCTTTTATGTCGCCGTTTGCATTTTGGATAAGTTTTAAAAGAATATTTTCGACGTCTTCGCCGACGTAGCCTGCCTCGGTTAAGGTGGTGGCATCAGCTATTGCAAAGGGAACGCGCATTTTTTGGGCAAGGGTTCTTGCCAAAAGTGTTTTTCCCGAACCCGTCGGGCCGAGCAATAGGACATTCGATTTTTCGATTATGACATCGTCTTCCGAGGCAGGCGGGTTCATAATTCGTTTATAGTGATTGTATACGGCAACGGCAAGCGCTTTTTTTGCCTGCGCCTGTCCAATCACATATTCGTCCAGATAGGCTTTTAATTCGGCGGGGGTCGGAATAGGTTCGTTGTGAACGACTGGTTTTACGGTTTTATAGGTCTTGATGTATCGTTCGCAAAGGGCAATGCAGTGTTCGCAAATCGTAATACCGCCCGGTCCGGGAACGATAAAACGGGTTTCATCTTCTTTTTTGCCGCAAAAAGAACATACCAACGCTCCGTCGATTTTATTTCGTGCCATTTTTTCTCCTGTCCATTACCTTGTCGATAATGCCGTAACTAAGGGCGTCTTCCGCCGTCATATAAAAATCCCGCTCCATATCGGCCGTAACATGCTTTTCATCCTTGCCGGTATGCTCCGCAAAATATTTTATTGTCAGTTTTTTTAAACGGATAATTTCTTTTGCCTGAATATTGATGTCAGAGGCCTGCCCCTGAACACCGCCCCACGGTTGGTGGATCATTACGCGGGACGAGGGTAGGGCAAACCGTTTGTTCTTTGCCCCGCCTGCCAAAAGAACAGCTGCCATACTTGCGCATTGCCCCAAACAAATAGTTTGCACATCGGGGCGGATATGCTGCATGGTATCGTAAATCGCGAGTCCTGCCGTTACCGATCCGCCCGGGCTGTTTATATACAGGCTTATATCCTTATCGGGATTTTGGGATTCCAAAAACAAAAGCTGCGCCACTATTATATTGGCAGAAGAGTCGTCTATTTCTCCGTCTACAAAAACGATACGGTCTTTTAAAAGACGCGAAAAAATATCGTAGCTGCGCTCCCCGTTTCCCGTTTGTTCTATTACATTGGGTGGAAAAAATCTGCTCATTTTTGATCCTTTAATTCGTTTTTAATTCGAGGAATTTCTCTACGGACATTTTTTTGCCTTTTTTTATCGTGCATTTTTCATACAATTCGTTGTAGAGTTTATCTTCTTTCAAATTATCCGTAAGATATTCTTTTTGGCGCGGATCGCTGTAGTATTTTTTTACAGCCTCTATATCCATTCCGCTCACTTGTGAAAGTCTTTTGTATTCGGCTTCCGTTTCTTCCGCACTTATTTCGATATTCCTATTGTGTAACAGGGTTTCGATTAAAACCCGGCCCTTTAATGTTTTTTGAGAATCTTCGCGCCATGCGTCGAAGACCTTATCCTTGGACTGTTCTGTTTTTGCAAATATTTTTTCGAGTTCTTCAGGTCCCGTACGGAATTGGTTCGCCATCATAATCCATCTCGATTCAAGCTCGGCCCGTATCATCGACTCGGGCAGCTCGAAGGGGTTTGCTTCCACCATTTGTTCGATAAGGGACTTTTCTTTTAAACGCTTTATTTTATCGTCTATGGTTACCGTTAAATTCTTTTTTATATCGGCTTTTAAGTCGTCCAAGGTCTTGTATTTTTCGTTGATGTCTTGTGCAAGCTCATCGTCGATGGCAGGCAGATCCTTGTATTTAAGCTCTTTTAAAGTTACCCTTATTTTTTTCGTTTTGCCCGCAAGCTCCTTATCGGTCTCGTCTTCGCCATAGGTTTTGGTGATGTCCTTCGATTCGCCTTTTTTCATTCCGATAATATCGTCGTCTATTTTGAAAAGGTTTTGTTTTGTGCCGATGGTAAAGACAAAATCCTGCCGTTCCGTGCCGGAAAGCGTTTTGCCTGCATCATCGATTTCGCAATAATCGATTGTGGCAATATTGCCTTTTTTTGCGGCTGCTCCCTCTTTGCACACCGTAACGAGGGCATTTCTGTCCTGTAGGGCTTCAAGTTCTTTTTTTATGTCCGCTTCGGAAGGTTCGACCGCAGGAACTTCTATCGTAAAACCTTCGAGTTTTTTCATCTCGATTTTGGGCATTACGTCGTAATAAACGGTAAACGAAAAATCTTCTTCGAGGTTAAGAGCAGGTTTTTCTTTCATTTCAGGATAAGAGTAAGGAAGAGGCCGTTCGTATTCGTCCAGCTTTTCGAAAAGCTCCTTTAAGGTATCTTCGACAAGGTTTGCCGCCAAGTCGCCCGTTATTGCGCTTTTGTATTTTGTTTCCAATACGCTTACGGGAACCTTTCCCTTTCTGAAGCCGGGTATCTGCAATTCTTTTGAATATTTATTCAATAATTCGCTGTAGCTTTTTTTTACATCGTCTTTTTTGATCGTTACCGAAAGTTCTGCATTGGATTTTTCTTTTACGGTTAATTTTTTTTCGTAGTTCATTTTTCCTTCCTTATGAGAACAACGGCTCGGCGCTTGTGCGTCGAGGTTGTTAAATTTGAAACCCTTAAAGGCCCTTTCGGTGCAGGGTTTGCAAGATGCGGCTGCTTGCCCCATGCGGGCAAAAAAAAAGCGATCCGTTCACCGAATCGCTTCAAAAGCGGGAAACGAGGATTGAACTCGCGACATCCACCTTGGCAAGGTGGCGCTCTACCACTGAGCTATTCCCGCAATTCTACTCCACTTTTTGTTTTGTGGAATTGTGCGAGAGGAGGGACTTGAACCCTCACGCCGAAGCACTAGATCCTAAGTCTAGCGTGTCTGCCAATTCCACCACTCTCGCTCGCTTTTACAGTGAGCTGAGGCTATAATATACGTAAACCAAAAAAAAGTCAAGTACCGTATATGTAGCGAAGATAAACCGCACAAGCGCCTTATATCCCGCGTAATTACGAGCAGTATTTTATGATATTATCCTTTTTTTGTCAAGTACCTATTTTGAGGTGATCACAAAAATCAATTTTTGAAAAATTAGATCATGTTTGAATGGTATTTATGCCGTTTTTAGAAAAATTTGCTTCCATTGTCAAATTATTCGGCGGACAAAACATTCTGATTAAGGGGTGCACGGTATTCAGCGGTACAAAAGATGGCCGTAGGTTTATATTCTAGCGCCGGGATCGGGCTGCGGCGGTGTATCTCGTTTTTGCGGGCATAAAAAAAAGAAGCGAAGTGTGTATACGCAGCGGTGAATTATCTTAATAAAGCTCGGCATAAAGGACGGGGGCAGTGTGTCGTCAGGAGCTCCGTTTTTGTAAAAAAATACGGCCGCCGCCGTGCCGATTCTATTGACTTTCTGCCGTTTTTTTGCTTTACTGTAGGCCGAATGAAAAAGATTATAACTATTATATTTTTATCGATTTTTGTTTTTCTTGCAGGATTCTCTCAGGATATTACGACGGCTGGGGCCTTTTTTTCAGCCGTTTCCGAAAGATACGCTAAAATCAACGACTATATGGTAGATATGCGCATAACCGTCGGATCTTCTTCCCAGTATGGAACGGCTATGTTTAAACGTCCCGACCGGCTTAGAATCGATTTCCGCTCGCCTGCCGAACAATTTATTGTTTTTAACGGCAACACTCTTTCGATTTATCTGCCGCAATACAGAACAATTTTAAGTCAGGAAATAACGCAAAGTTCGGCAGGCGGTGCCTCTCTTTCAACCCCGCAGGGGCTTTCTCTTTTAAAACGCGCATACACGATAGCTTATGAAACCTCCGCTGCACCGGTTCCCTTGGACGAGGGTTCTTCGGAAAAGGTCATCGTGCTGATTATGAACAGAAAATCCGCGGCAGAAACCTTTCGGACGCTTAGAGTTTCTATTTCTCCCGATTCCCGATTGATACGGAGAATTGAGGCCGTTCCCGTTTCGGGCGGAAAAATTACCTTTCACTTTTCGAATTACAGAATAAACGCAGGTATCAGGGATAAAAATTTCGTATTCGATGCGCCTCCTACCGCTCAGGTTTCGAACAATTTTCTTTTTGCAGACTAAATCGCTTGTGCCGATACTCGGATTGGAGATTAAACCGCTTTTACCTTAATTGGAGATTTATACAGAATGAATGAAATTGGAAAATTGCTTACGGAAGCACGATTAAGCCATAATATTGAACTGGATCAGGTTGCCAGAGAAACGAATATTGCAAAGCGCTATTTGGAGGCCTTGGAAACCGATAATTATGAGGTTTTCCCCGGCGAACCGTACGTAATCGGTTTTTTGCGCAATTATTGCGAATATCTCGGCCTTTCTCCCGAAGAAATTGTCGGGTTGTATAAACAGATAAAATTACAGGAATCGGACGTTCCGCAGGAAGTGCTTTTGGCCAAAAAGGGAAATGCCGTTTCCAAGTCCGTATTGCTCGCAGCGGCCGTAGTGGCAGGTCTTGCCGTGCTCGGGGTTTTGGTGTATTTTACAGCCGTAAAATGGTATCCGCAAATAAAAGAGCGGCGGGCTGAGGCGCGCCGGCAGCAGCCTGTTTCGGAGGTTATCAGCACACACGAGGCTGTCGATTACGAGCTTACCGAACCGGTATTCGAAAAACGTCTGTTCGAGGGGGATTCCCTTACTCTAAAAGAGGGGGAGACCGCTCATACCTTAAAAATAAAAAAAATCGGGCCCGATCTTGTCATTGATACAAAGCTGGGAGATCAGGTTGTCGGACTCGGGCAGTCCTTAAAACTGGATTTTAACGACGATCTTGCCATCGATATGGAAATCAGTGTGGAGGATATCGATAAGAACAATGCCGAGGCAGGTGTTCTTGTTTCGGTTTTGACGGGGGCTTCTATTCAAAAAGAAACCGATGCGGCAAGCGGCGACGTTATCGCAAACGAGTGGGGCGGTGCTGCGGGGCACGGCAAAAACCGTGTTCTGTTCGAAAGCGGTTCGGCATATCCGGTCACTTTAAGCGCAACATTCCGCGGGTATTGTCTTTTCCGCCACGAGTCCGATAAGGCCAACCGCGAAGAAAAATATTACCAAAAAGGTGAACAGCTGACTGTACAGGCGAATAACGGCTTTCGTATTTGGGCTTCCAACGGCAATATGGTCAAGCTCAGGCTGATTGCAGGCGGTAAAACCGTGGATTTGGAAGTAAGCCGTCCCGGCGAAATTATTGTGCAAGAGTTAAAATGGATAAAAGACGACGGAACAAAGCGTTTTAAATTCATTGTAATCGATGTCGATTAAACGCTTTTTTGTAGATTTGCACGGGTGTGCAAAAAATCAGGTTGATGCCGAATTGATGATCGGCATTATGGAAAAAAACGGCTGGCAGAATTCCCCGTCGGCCGAAACAGCGGACTTGATCATCGTCAACTCCTGCGGGTTTATAGAGCCGGCAAAAGAGGAATCCGTCAATGCCGTTATAAATGCCCGCGCCGCATATCCGCATGCAAAAATTCTGTTAGCCGGCTGCCTTGCCGAGCGGTATGCCGAAGTTCTCAGTAAGGACATGCCTGAAGCCGACGCCGTTTTTGGAAACGGCGACCTATTCAAATTACCCGAAATCGTAGAAAAAATGTTTTTTAAGGCCGCGGGCAAAAAAGCCGAGAGCCGGAGGGTTCTGACCCCGCCGCAGGAAGGCGTATGCAGCGGTTTTAGACCAAAGGTTTTGAATTTTCCCCGATCGGTGTACATAAAAATAACGGAGGGCTGCGAGAACTTTTGTAGTTTTTGCGCCATACCGATTATACGCGGAAAACTGCGGAGCCGGCCCATCGAAGACATCGTTTCGGAAATACGGGATTTTGCAGCGAAGGGTTTTTACGAATTTAACCTTATCGGGCAGGACCTCGCCGCCTTTCAAATAGGGCGGGTAAACGGCGGAAAAGGCCAGTCGGGACTGGCTGCTCTTTTGGAAGCGATTTCTTCGGTTAAAGGGGATTTTAAAATTCGCCTCCTTTATATTCACCCCGACCACTTTTCGCCCGATATTTTGCCTGTGATGTGCGCCGATCCGCGGTTTTTACCCTACTTCGACATTCCTTTTCAGTCGGGTTCCGAAAAAATAATCAGAGCGATGAACCGGATGGGCTCTGCCGAAACCTATTTGCAGTTGGCCGAAACAATTCGTACAGCCTTCAAAAAGGCGGCAAGCCCCTACGGTGAACCTGCCATACGGACAACCTTTTTAATCGGTTTTCCCGGCGAAACGGACGGCGATTTTGCCGAAACTGCCGCCTTTTTGCAAAGGCTCGAACCCCTGTGGTCGGGCGGGTTTGTGTATTCGCGGGAAGAAGATACCGCTGCATATTCTTTTAAAAACCGCGTTCCTAAAAAAATTGCTCAAAAACGGCTTTCTGAAATCCAAAAAATACAGACCGAAATTACCGCTAAGCGGCTGGACGGTTTTTGCGGAAAAGAGTCGGATATTTTGGTAGAAGAAATTATCTCGGCCGAAACAACCGAGGACTCAGGCTCGGAGGGAATAGGCCTTGCCCTAGGGCGGGCGTGGTTTCAGGCTCCGGAGGTTGACGGTTCGGTCGTGTTACACTTTTCGGAAGACAAACGGGACATAAACGGCGGCCCGATACGGGCAGGTTCCGTCGTACGGGCAAAGATCCTTTCGAGAAACGGCTTTGATTTAAATGCCGCCGCCCGGTAAGACCTCCTTTTTTTCGATTTTATTTGTGCGGGGACTAATACTCCGGCGCTCTGAGCTCTGTTGATTCGCCTAGAACACACAAGAGCATAAAAAAAAGGCTTGGAACCGTTTCAGCTCCAAGCCCGGATATTAAGGGGTAATTATATTACCAGGAGAACCTTTTTTACATAGTACTATTTATTTCATACTATTGATATTTAATACTTTTAATACTGTGTATTAAACCCATTAAAGGGGGCGATGGCAGAACCAGAAATCGTATCCCTCGTATTTTGAAAGCCGTTTGCTTGCTTCTTCCTGTGTGGGAGGCGGAGGAATAATTGCATGGTCGCCGATAAGGGCGTTTTTGGGCCAATCGGCGGGCATCGCTACGCTTTCCTTGTCGGAAATTTGGAGAACCTTGACGGCTCTTAAAATTTCTTCCATATTTCTTCCGATTTCCTGCGGATAGTACAGTACGAGCCGTACCTTGCCTTGGGGGTCGATGATAAATACGGCCCTTACGGTGTTTGTACCTTTACCGGGGTGCAAAAGCCCGATCTTGTTTGCGATAGAATCATTTGCAGCGATTACCGGAAAGGTAATATCCACATTCAATTTTGTTTTAATCCATTCGATCCATTTTAAATGGCTTTGTACTTGGTCTATGGAAAGACCGACCAGTTTTACTCCTAATTTGTCGAATTCGGGAACGAGTTTTTGAAAAGCGACGAATTCGGTGGTACAAACCGGCGTAAAATCGGCGGGGTGGCTGAAAAGTACAAACCAGCTTCCTTTCAAATCGCCGGGAAGATTTAACGTTCCATGTGTTGTGGCAACCGTCATTTCGGGAAACTTATCGCCCAAAAGCGGCATGTTGATTGACATTTGTTCCATAAAAATAAACTCCTATATCTTGTGTTATTTTTTCATAGCATTCAGCATCTAAATCTCTTTTTCTAGATACTCGATAATACCCGTGAGGATACTGTCGATTGTAGAATCGTTTGATTCGGCTGCTTCGTTTCTCGTTGCGCGGATTTCTTTTGCTATGTATTCAAAATCCTGCAACACCCTATCGATGACCGTAAGCGGCTTAAAAGTTTTTTCCGTTTCTTCTTTTATGCCGGTCAAAGCAAGATACTCCCTCATCGAAGAAGGAGCTTTTTCACCGAGCTGTAAAAGCCTTTCAGCCGCTTTGTTATACGCGTCGGTCATCTTTTCGTAATAGCTCTCCGTAAGACCGTGGATCGCCTTGAATTCGAGGCCTTCGACGTGCCAGTGGTAGTTATGCAGTTTTATCTAAAGAACCGCAAAATCAGCCGTGTGCACGGTAAGCCTCTTTGTAATGCTGCTCATAAGTATGAGCATTGATATATTTTAAACTGTTTTTTCTTGGTCTACTCTTTACTAGCAAAAAGTATGCCAAGCCGTAAAACAGCCGAAACGAAGGTTTTAAGCCTGCAAATGTACCGAAAATTTCCCGTTTTCGGGCGGAATGCAGGTTCTTTGTGCCGAGGTTGCAGGCTAAATAGCCTCACAGCTCACTTTTATTTCGGTATATACAACCGATATTTCGGTGATGCCGTTATTTCGGTACGGGGCCGATTTAAAATCAACATCCCCGGCTCACGAATAAGGCCCATTACAGGCTATCCCGCAGGTATAAGAATAGCGCGGCATTCATAATGGCGTGGGCGTACGGCGGCGTTCCCATATTTTTGATGACGGTTTTTGCAGGCAGTGTAATGACATTTAAGAATTCGTCGTCGTCCAAGTGCCGGTCCTTTTCGGTGCCGTCCAATTCCGCCGAAAAAATATGAACCTTGTTTTCCATTATGGCAGGATTGGGGGAGAGGGCGCCCAAAAAACGCATGGCTTTTGCAGACCGGCCGGTTTCTTCTAAAAGCTCCCTGCGGGCGGCAGCTTCGGGCTGTTCGCCTGAATCTATAACACCGCCGGGGAATTCGACAAAAACGGCCTCACTGCCGTGCCGCCACTGCTCGACCAAAACGAAGTAATCCTCGCCCGTTTCCGTTTTATAGGTGGGAACGATTATTACCCAGCTCGGTGCGCTTAACGAGATAAAGGTTTTTTCCTCGCCCTCAGGTGAGATACTCGTTTTTTCGTATACCGTAAGCACCCG
>CAUTPO010000064.1:0-11815 GCA_963540475.1 uncultured Treponema sp.
CGCGATTTAGAACTCGTCGACCTGTTCGATAACGGAGTTATCGAACAGGTCTAATAACTCAGGCTATAATGCTGTTTTTCGGCATTTAAACATTTAGCAACTCTTAATACCCTTGTTCAATGTATCAGCCTTTAAGCAAATATTCGTTCGCTTCATTTGCCTCTTCCAATTCCAATACCTCAATATTCGAATAATAGGAATTAACGGTAAAAGAATCACTATGCGCTATCTTCACTGCTTCGTTCATAGAATCGGCATATATTATTTTGATAGCTTTATCGCTACCTACTAATGGCCCGCAGAGAAATAAACGGCCTTTTTTGTTGATTTCCTTTAAATGGTTCACATGTTCTACCAATAATGTTTCCGTAAGAGTACTTTTCTTTTTTCCGCTTAAAAGCACTACATATTTTTTCATATTCGGTAATATCTCCAGACATTCATATTTTTTCGATTTTTCTTACATTATATCCTTATATTCTATAAAGTCAAGTATTTATTCGGACATAAGCTGCTCGCTGATTTTTTAACAATGCCGTTAATGATTTTGTTTCAGGTATTGCAGCCATCCATACTGTTTACTCATACATACCTCGATAAACAAATATCGGCGCTTACATTATTCCGTTTAAAAACAGATTGCCTTATTTTTCAAAAAATGCTACTATACCGCAATGAAACAAATACGATTGACACGGGCGGGGCTAATTTACAGCATATTCTCCGTGACTCTTTTAATTATAGGCCTTTCAGGCGGAGAACTTCTTACCTCGGTATGCGGCGCAGGTTTGTGTGCATATTTTTTACAATCGTTTTTGTCGCTGACGCTCTCATTTGTTTTATGGAAAAATGCGGAATACAGGGCGGAATTAAAAAACGGCAAAATAATAGTTGAACCGATTTACGATAAAGACCGCAAAAGACCGCCGCTCTTGATTTTCGGAATTACAAGCTTCTATGTATTTTATTTTATAACCGATGAGAAAAACAAAGAATGCAAAAACATATCTATTAAAATAAGATTAAAAAAAACAAAAACCGTATTTGAAATTCCCGAATACAAACGGGGGCTGTTTTTTCAGAAAAGTGAGTATGTAGAGTTGAACGATATTGCAGGTTTCTTTTCGATCAAATTTTTTAAAAATAAAAAGTCGATAAATCGGATTATCATTCCGCCGAAAATAACGGAAAAATCCGAATTCGTATTACCGCAAACCCTTGCAGAGTCGGCAACGGCTCATTTAAATATCCGGAGAACCGATGAGCTGTATGAAAGCAGGCCGTATATCCCCGGAGATGATACCCGTAAGATAAACTGGAAACTATACGCTCATACGGAAGAACTCGCCGTTAACCGCGGAGATTTTATTCCGCCCCCGCATAATTTTTTTACTATATATATTTTTGAACCCATACTGCAAAAATATTCACCGCTTGCAGAAAAAAAATTTGACGAATTTATAAACAAGGCAGCATCGATAGCAGTTTGTTTTCATAAAAATAAAGTCAATCTCGATTTTTTGTTTTATAATCATAAAACGGAACAGTTCGAATTGGAAACCGTTTTAGGAAACGACAAAAACGGAAAAGAAAAAATAAAGACCTGCTTGACCTATCCGCAAATACGTATCTTGAAACAGACCGGTCATAAACAAGTCACGGTACATACAGCACCGAATCCTTTTATTTGCGATATAATCGACATAAAAAAAAGACAACTTCTTTATTTTATAATGCCGTATGATAATTATAAAGCGGATGATTATTCTTCCGATTTTGTAGAATACAAAGACAATGTATATTTTTATTTCGGCCCGACGGGGAAAACTATAAACCGAAACAATATTTTGTACAGGTTTTTATTCGATACAAAAACATTTAAAACGGAATCGAAATACACGAAATCATTAAATGAATGTATAATAAAAGAAAAGAACATAATATCCAGAGGAGGTTTTCATGCCTATCAAATATAAGATTCACTTTATATTGAGAACTTTCTCCGTTCTTATTATAAGCTGCATTCCTTCTTTTTATTTATCTGAAATTCTACCTCCTTTTATCTTGCCGATATGGTCTTTAATTTTGATTATTCTGTGCAGGGAAACGGAAAGAAAGAAAATAAATTTATTTGCATCGCTTATTTTGGTTATATCCTCATGCATAATATTTTGGATGATTATCCTGCTTGCCTGTAAAATTATTTCCGCCGAAATTTTCGATATTTTATACCTCCGTTTAAGCATAATAATTCCGTTTATACTATTGCAAACCGTTTTTGTTTCTTTTATTACCGTATTGTTTTTTAAAAACAATACTTTCCGCCGTTACGAACCCCTGCTGTTCTTTGCCCTATTTTCTATATTGTTTCAACCGCAGGCAAATTATGCGCTATCCGTTTTTGAACATCCGATTTATGCGGTTTGTTTTGCCTCGGCATTTTTTTTATTCGAATTGATTCGTCTTTTTATATTGTTTGAAAAACGGCAGCTATATTTTTTTATATTGTTTTTACCCGTATTGGCTCTGGTTATATTTTTTATAATAAAAAAATATAACGATATGTCCGTTTCCAATTACGGCGGATTGCTGCAGCCGACCTTATTCCAATTCGATTTTTCCGACTATCTTACACTACAAAGCGAAATAAAAATGAGCGATAACCTTATTCTGGTTGCCCACTTCGATAAGGAATATTCTCACAGTATGTTAAGACGATTTTATCTTTCAGGCTGGGATCCTGCAAAAGGGTTTTATGAAAAAACTGCACCCGATGAAAAACCGCAATTATCGTCGCTTCCTAAGGGAGAAAAAAACATTGACCATAAAAAATTCGACTTGAGGGAAAATATTGCGCAGGAATATTTTTTTGTGAATTTGCCGTCTTCGTCTTTTATTTCGATAGACTATCCCACAAGGGTCATACCGTACAAGATATGGGACAGTGTGAAATTCAACGGCGCATACAAAGTTTTCAGCGATGCGGTTTACGTTTTTGCAGACGATATTTACGGGTCCGATTTCCCGTCAGGCGCAATAGAGGAAGGATTAAGCAAGGCCGATTTGGAATTCTATACGGCCATAGATAAAACTTCGTTTGCACTTGTTCACGATAAGGCTTTTGAGCTTACGCAAAACATACCGGCCTATTCCGATAAAATTCTTGCTTTACAGGATTATTTTTTAAACGGAGACTTCCGCTATTCGCTAAAACCGGGAAAGGCTCCCGACGGCAACCAGCTAAAATATTTTTTAAACGAAACCCAAAAGGGATACTGCACCTATTTCGCTTTTTCTTTCGCCTTGATGCTCAGGAGTTTAGGAATTCCTGCCCGTGTTGCCGTAGGTTTTTTTGTTCAACCGGAATCGGAGGTATTGAATTATTACCCGATTCGATCGAATATGGCCCACGCTTGGGTTGAAATATTTTTTCCGTGTATCGGCTGGATCAGCTTTGATCCCACAAGTCAAAATATTGCCGAAGGCGAAGAACTGAATTTCGGTATAAATGCAGGCGGTGAAGAATTCAATGCACTTTTGGCGGAAATATTGGAAAAAAGAGACGAGATTTTAATTACGGAAGAAACGGAAGAAAATCAAAATGAAACAAATTCTTACCGTGTAAAAGAATTTTTTATACACAACCGGAACATTATTTTTATCTTTGTATTTACGGTTTTGTTTTTGATATTCATCGGATATAAGGTTTATCCGTATCTGATATTGAAATTTTCGAAAAACAAAAGAAGGGTTATTTTGACGGCAGGATATCTTTTAAAAAAGAATAAAAAAGCGGCGGCAGAACAAAGGACTGCTATGCAAAAACTGACTCAAAAGGCAAAGTTTGCACCGCGCTGTACCGAAGACGATGTATTCGAAGCTATTGCAATGTTAAAAGAAAAGAAACGCCGCTAAAATAATGGAAGGTTTTACAGAATGATAACAAAAAAAATACTCGTTTTAATTTTTATGTTATGCACCGTTTTTGTGTTTTGCAAAACTGCGGAAGAATTTGCAGCCGAATCCGATGAGGCCGTAAAAGCGGAAAATATGGAAAGAGCCTTGGAGCTGTTGAGGGAAGGCATTAAGCAGTATCCGAAAAATGATACTTTACCGTTCAAGCTGGGACTAATTTATCATGATAAAGAATTATACGGGCCTGCATATAAAATATTCAAAAAAGGATTATCATTAAATCCCGATAATATTTCTATTTTGTATTATATTTCTTCGGCAGCAGCTTCTTTGAATAAGCCGGAAGAAGCGCTTTATTATATAAAAAAATATTTACAGTATGTTCCGGATGATCGTTTTGCCGCAGCAAACTACGGTTGGCTCTGTTTTAAATGCCACAAAGAAACGGAAGGAATAGAAGCGCTTTTAAAAAACATGGAAAGGTATGGAGAGGATTCTTCGGTTTGTAATTCCCTTGCAACACTCTACAGTGAAATGTATGAGTATACGAATGCGGAAAAATTTTACTCCAAAGCTATAAAAATTGCGAAGATGCAGGACCGTAATTATTCTGCCTCGCTTTACAGTTACAACAAGTCCATTTTGGAACGGCAATTCTATAATTTTGATAAATCTTTGGACGCCGCAAAAGAGGCATTAAGATTACAGGAACGCAATTCAAGTTATATGATGATAGGGGAACTTGAAGAGCGGCGCAATAACTTTTCGGAAGCATTGGCGGCATATACCGCAGCTGCAGCAACGGATGACACGCCGCTTGCCGCTTTGAGTATTGCAGGAATTTATTTAACAGCCGGACACACCGAAAAAGCGGAACATTATATTTTATCTCAATTACAAAATAAAAACGAATCATGGATATCCAATTACGGATTAAGTGTAACCGAATTTAAAAGCACCCTGTATGAACTGCAAAAAAAACTCTACGAGCAAAAACTTAATTATGAAAAAACACGAATTACCTCAGGTGTAATAGATTTTTTCAAAAAAATAAAAAATAAAATCGGTTATAAATTAAAATATGATTATTATGATGCAATGCAGCGCAGTTATAAAGTAAAAGCCGCAAAAGAATTCAAAAAACAAAGCATTGCCGAAACAAATGGCATATCGTATGGTTTGCGGATAAACGGTCATTATTATCTTGCTCTTAAAGAAAAGGGCAGCAAAGCCTTAAAGTATTTGGAAAACATGGAGCGGATTGAAACCGCTGTTATTCCGCAGAGCGCCGGCAGTTATATTGCGGAAAAAGGAATTTGCCTGAAAAATCCTGACTTAATAAACGAAGGTATAAAACGGCTTGAGCCCGAATGGGAAAGGTTTTTACTAAAAGATTTATATGCCGAAGGAGCAAAAGCCGTAAAACGGAAATCGCGAAATTTATATTATGCTTATTTGGAATCTTTGTACGGCATAAATCCGTCCGGTTTTTTAGAATTTGATATCAAACTTCCGATAAATTTAAAAATAGACATAAAAGAAAAAATAGCCTCTTCCATATCCGCAAAAAAAATGAAGTCGATTATTTTATCATCACGGTTTTTATATGATGCGGATTCAAAATTCGAATTGCAAATAATATATGAGCAAAGTATCCTATCGTTTAAACTGATAAATAAAAACGGAAATCTTTTATATAGCCGAAACACCCCGATAAGCAAATTGACAAAGGCGGAATTCAAAAAGGCCGTAAACGAAAACGTAAAGGATATTTTTTCCGTAAAGTTGTGATTTGATGATTGTCTTACAGCTGTCCCGAATATAGACAAATCCGTATTTTTAAGTATACTGTAATCTATGACTACCAAAGAAATTGCAGACGAGTTGCAAAAAAATATTTCTCTTGTAATAAAAGGAAAAGACGATATCGTAAAACTTTTTGTTTCCGCTTTTTTAGCAGGCGGCCATGTTTTGCTCGACGACATTCCGGGTGTAGGAAAAACCACCATAGTCAAGGCCCTTGCACAACTGATATACGCTTCAGACAAAAGTAAGAGCGCCGAATTTAAGAGGATTCAATGCACCCCCGATTTGTTGCCATACGATATAACGGGCGTCGATATTTTTAATCCGAAAACACAAACCTTCGAATTTATGAAAGGCCCTGTTTTTTGCGATATTTTTTTGGCTGATGAATTAAACAGGACACCGCCGAAAGTTCAGTCGGCATTGCTTGAAGTGATGGAGGAGCGGCAGGTTACCATCGGCGGGAAAACCCATAAACTGGGAGGGCTTTTTTTTACCGCCGCAACACAAAATCCCGTAGAAACATTGGGAACCTATCCGCTGCCGCCTGCCCAGCTTGACCGGTTCATGATATCCTTGTCGCTGGGATACCCCGACGACGAGTCCGCGCTAAAAATATTACAGGGAAACTCGGGTGCGGCTTTTTTATCGGAATTGAGGCCTGTAATTAGCCCGGACGATATTTTTGTTTCAAGACAAGAACAAAAAAATGTGTTTTGCCATCAGGCTCTTTTAAAGGCGATTATCGATATTTGCAATGCAACAAGAAAGCATTCTCAAATCGTTTTGGGTGCTTCCCCCAGAGCTTCCATTCAGCTATTGCAATTCGCAAAGATAACAGCCCTTGTAAACGGACGGGCTTGGATTGAAGACGCCGATTTAAAAACAGCCGCCCCGTATGTACTTGCTCATAAATGTATTTACAAAAACGGGAACAATAATGCTAAAGAATTAATTGCGTCGATCGCACAGACGGTTTTATCGACAATGGATAAAAATACCGACTGGACAAAATAACTAAAACGGATAAATGTATTCAAATCGGGGACGGCCGATTTTTTCAATCGAGTCAACCAAAATCATCGGTTCGTTTTCGCCTTCATATTCCGTTTTTGAAACCGTACCGGTTATGCGTATCCACTCATCATCGTTTAAACCGATCGCATCTTTCCATGTTGCCATAACACCGACTGGCTGCATATCTGCGGCGCAGCATACCATCATCATACGTCCAATGGCAAATTCCGTTTCACCGAACATTTCAGGATTTTTCCAAACGGCACCTTCTATTTTTATCTTTTTATCCGTCCACGAATCCAAATTAAGGTATAGTTCGGAAAGCCATCGCCCAAAAGAATCGCCGTCCATAACGATAAAGCCGTCTTGCAATTCCAAGAGATTCGATGAGGGCTGCGGAAAGCGGATAGGCGAATGTTTTTGAGAAGAAATATCCATATTGAAAGCGAGTGATTCCAAACTCAGGGCCTTATGAGAAGAAGCAAACGACAACACAATCGGCAGTATAAAAATAAAAAGATAGAGGGGCGGTTTGACGGTCTTTATACTTACACTATTATGCAAACAGAACTTTTTAAGCTGTAAAAATCCCGTAATCAAAAAAACTGCGGTAGCAAAAACGATAATACCCGTATGGCGGATATGGACATACAGCAAGGCCTTTTTGGAAACAACCGCAGATATAAAAATAAAGGCCGAAACGATTAATATGCACGGCTGGGCCGTATTTTCGATCATACTGTTTGTTCTGGAGAAGCCGGTTTTCATATATAATCCTTTATAAAAAAATAAAACCCAGTGCGGATATAAAAATAAGATTTATAACGGTGATCATGATCGTAAGTTCGAACACAAATCTTTTTTTGAAAAAAGACAACAGCATAAAGATGTTTTTTATATCCATCATCGGACCGAAAACGAGAAAACCCATAATCGAAAATAAAGAAAAATTACCGTAAAAACTGCGGGCAATAAAAGCGTCAGAGGTCGAACATGCGGAAAACAAAAAGGCGAATAACATCATAATCAAAATACCGCCAAGGGAACGGCCTTCGGTAAACGAGGTAAAAAAGGGGCCCGGGACTCCGGTCCGTATCAACGCTGTTACGAGGGCGCCCAAAACAAGGTAACGGCCCGCGGTAAAAAATTCGGTACCGGTATGCAAGAACAGTTCTTCAAGTTTTTCAGGAAAGCTCAAATAAGATTCCGCCCCTTCGGTAATCGCTTCGAACGTATCCGCCCCGTCTTTGCCGCCTTCGAAAGACGGTTCCGTTTCTTTTAAATATTTTGATGCAGGATAAAAGACGAGCAGAACGCCTATGCCCGCCGCAGTTATAAGGCCGAACAAAACGCGGTAAAACGCAATCGATGGATTATCGGGGAAGGCGTACAGGGTCGCCATAATCGAAATGGGGTTGAGTATGGGGGCGGCAAGCATAAAGGTAACGGCCACCGGCATCGACACACCCTTTTTCATAAGGCCGGTAATGACGGGTACCGAAGCACATTCGCAAACGGGAAACACAAGGCCGCCGAAAAGCGCCGTCAAAAAGCCGAGTCCGTTTTTATTCGGAAAAATCTTTACGACAAATTGATCCGAAACAAAAATATGCAGTATCGACGAAATCATTGAGCCGAGAAGCATAAAAGGAACAGCCTGTAACAATATGCTCAAAAATATTGTATTTGCAGTTGTGAAAAAAATTGCCATACAGGTAATAATCAATTAAAAAACTTCGCAATGAGTTTAAGGATATATAGTTCGATATAGCTTTGCAAAGCCGCCTTGTTTTTTATTTTTGTAAGGCTCGGCGTATCGGCCAGCGTGCGGGCAATTGTTTTCAACCGCTCTCCGTCAAAGTTAGAAGCTGACAGCGTTTTTTGAATTCCCTTTATGTGATCTCTGATATAGGCGTTGATATCTTCCGTCAAATTATCCCGCATGGTGGAATTTAAATTCTGATTCCACGCATCGAGTTTCCGTTCAAGCATTTCGTCTAGAGTCATTTTTTCGGGAAGGAATTCCGCTATCATCTTTTCGGCAATATCCTTCATCGAAGATTTTTGAGTAGAAACCGAAACCGTAGTTTCCTTTTTTTCGTCTTTTTTTTCCGTTTTTTTTCTGCCCCTTTTAAAAAAGGCTATTATCGCAGAAATTATGGGAATTGCATACCAGAACGGTAAAAGAATTTTTGTATCCCTCAGCATTTCGGCGCGGTCCAGCATAAGAATATCCTGATAGGCGGCAAGTTTCCCGCCGGGAAAAATCCGTTCCAGTTCCAAAATCTGAATTTCGTTTAACCGCGGGTCTGAAAGCAGTGCCATAAAAAAAGACGATCCTAAAAAGCCGTATAGGTTTTCTGCCGTATTTGCTGCAATAGACCGCAAAAATGCATTAAAAGCATTTTCGTTTTTCATCGAACTGTCATGCTCGAAATTCAGCAGCATGGTATGCCATTTTTTAATACAAGCCTCTCTTATCGGTTTTCGTGCTTCGTTGATAAGATAGATAAGCAGGGGTACGACTTTTTCTGCAAGCACGTAGAACCGTTCGGCATACGAATTGGTAAAGGTCAAAATATCGGGAACCGAACACGCCTCTGCACTAGACGTTTTTTGCTTCATAAAATTCTGCAAGGTTTCTTCGGTATATTGTCCCAAAAGCGGAATTCCCCGCGAATCCTTAAATTCGGCAATCTGCTTCATCGAAAAATAATAGGGCGATTTTTGCAGGGCTAGCAACAGGTTTTTTAAGGCCGTTTCACTTTGAATATCTTTTTGTGCAGAGTTTCGGTAAAAATTGTTTAAATATTCCACAATGCCGATGGCCTGCAATAAGGCGACTTCGTCGGGAAGCCGCTCGTTCTTTTTGGAGAATTCCTGTTTGATGAAAGTACAAAACTGCCCCCACAAAATATAGGTTTCGCTCGAATTTTTTATGGATTGAAAGCTGTTTGCATTTTGAGCGGCAATTTGCGAAATAAACCCGCGTATCGTCAGATCCTTGTTGGGGTTTGCCAAAATCAATTTTTTTTGTATATAATCGCGGGAATCGTCCTTGCTGAGAAACACCCGTATCTTCGACAGGGCCAAATCCAACACCTTGTTTGCAGCGAAGGTTCCGGGAAACAGCATTGAAGGAATGTCACCGCTGAAATTAAGCGCATACAGAAAATCTTTTCCGTCAGGGTTGTGTTTTAAAGAAGCAAAATCATCAGACAGCAATATCTGTTTTGAAAACCGGCCGGGAAAACTCCGCGGCAAGTCCGTCAGCAGCGGAAAGGGGATTTCGGGGTGTTCCTGTATATCCGAATACATTCTTATAGTTGAATCTATGTAAAAATGGGGAATAAAAACGTTCATATTATTGCTGATGTCGGATATAAGTTCTACAGAACCTGCGGCCTGTAATTTTTTAAGCTCTTGAACAAGATCGTCGTAGTAAATATTTTGATACTTTGCCAGTTCCGGTTTTTGATTTGCATAATGTTTTGCATATCTTCGCAGATATTCCTGAAAAGTATCTACGGGCACTTGGGCTTCATTCTTTTTAAGAGAAAACATTCGTAATAATTGCAATAAACCAGTATGAATCTTCATTCCGTGAGTATACAACAAATTGTTTAATAATGCAAGCTATTCGGACCGCAAGCCACGGAACTGAAGTTTTCAAAAAGGCTACTCAAAAAATAAGCAATAATAAAAGCCATGGGCTGGGAAGTCTGTGCGAACTAAAAACTGTAATACGGATACATTCATGGGCAACGACAGAAACAGTATCAAAATTTCTTGCACAGGCATTTGGAATCAACATACCCCGACGCTTGCGTCGGGGTATGTTGATTGACAGTCTTAGGCAAAAACTTCAATTCCGTGATTTTAAAACCGGGGCTTCGGTATGAGAAAAGAAAAATGGTAAAAATAAGATTGTGATTATTTGCCAAGCAGTTACATATATTCTCAGTAATTGTGCGCTTACTGTAAAAAGGCGGAGAGAGCTGTGCCCATAATGACCGAGTCGGGGTGGGTTACAACCGTAAAATGCACGCCTTTTTCTTCTTTTAAAAAAGTGTGCAAGTGGAACAGGATTTTTTCTTTTATCAAAAAGCCTTTTAAAAAGGTTGAGCCGTCAGCTGTTATGCACACAGGCTTTTCGCGGGTCTTACCCTTGCCCGTTTTTAAGCAGGCCGCTGCGATAACTGCGGCCGAAAGGCGGGCAGCCCGTTCAAAGAGGCTTTCACAAATCAGGCGGAGTTTTATGTAATCGCCGGAAAGCGCGCCTTTTAGCACGGACGAAAAGGGGGGCGCGGTATGGTCTTGCTCTTTTAAAAAAAGGGAGACACTCTCGCTCGTCATTTCTTCAAGCGCTAAAAGGCTGCGGCATACATCTTCGGAAAACAGTTTTTCTTCTGCCGCCTTTTTTATAGCGATGGAACACAAGGCGCCCAAATAGCGGCCCGAGCACATCCGTTCCAAAAAGTAGTCGTTTGCCAGATTGGATCGCTTCGAAAGCGCCTTATCAAAACCGCTTTGCCGCACGGCGCAGCTTTTGCCCGATTCGCAGACGATGATCTGCGGTTTTCCGTAAAAGGCGGTGGTTTTTAGTTTTTCGATCGGAGCCTCTTCGATGTAGGCGGAATTTAAGCCGGTGCCCAGCACAAACCCGATATTCGAATCAAAGCCGTGCGCGCCGCTTTGGCCGAAAAGCATTCCGGCTTGCAGCACGGCGGCCGTATCGTTGACCATTAACACTTTTTTGACCGTCTGCCAGCCGTTTTTGATAAGCGCCGCTTTTAGGCCCTCGTTTATTTTGCACGAGGCGATCTGCGGCAGCTTTATTTCTTTGGAAAGTTTAATCGCTTCGCCGCCGCCGTCAGGGTCTATTTTTATGGCAAAAGAAAAGCAAAAAGAAATGGTATCGGCCTTATCCTTTAAGGGTTCAAGATAGGCGGCTATGCAGCCGAAAAATTCCTCATTTGTCATCTCCCGATCGAGGGCCGGCATACGGTGTTTGTAAAAATCGCTGATACGGGGCGTGCCGCTTTCGTCAAAGGTAACGAGGCAGGTTCTAAAGTTG
>CAUTPO010000065.1:0-11792 GCA_963540475.1 uncultured Treponema sp.
TTTTAAGGCAACCTGTTCTGAAACTGAAGTTTCCGAACAGGTCTAATTAATAATTACCTATTTTTCCCCTTACAAGTATAAAATTATCTATACAATAATATAAAGCCATATCTTTACCTGATGTTACAAAAAATTAAAAAAATCTATTGTAATAATAACATTCTTAAAGTTATATAAAATAAATCATAAGATTATATTCAGCTCCGAATAATAATTCTGAAAATCATTTTTGCCAAAAACCATAGGTTTTACCCTCCATTAAAACGGTAAAGCGCCGGTTTTACCTTCTGCATCGGCTAAGCGGCAGACGCAAAAACGACACAACCGCCTGTGTGCGTTCAAAACACGGCCGAAAGATGGCGATGCTGCCGGTCTGGGCGTTCAATCCACCGTAACCGAAAGGCACCGACACCCTCGATCGAGACGTTCGGATAGAATAGGCAGCGATACCGCCTTCCATCAGCCTGCCGAAACGGTTCCGCACGATACTGTCCACAAAACGGTACGCTGTACAGTAAAACAAACGCCTGTATACACATAATTTTTTTGCCTATATCGTTGACACTCGCCGTAGATTTGCCGATAATGACACTATGGTTAAATTCTATATACGCAGCAGTATGGCTTTTATTCTTTTTTTTGCCGCCGGTCTTACCGCCTTTTCGGAAAAGGCCGTGTTCAATTTGGGCGGAAAAGCGGGTTGGAACAACCTCCAGTCCTCAAAAAATACGAAAATACGGAACGGAAAATTCGGTTACGGGGCGCTGGGGCTTATATCCTCTCCTGCCAAAATATCCGAAACGACGGATATGTATCTGAGCTTCGATTTTCCGGAACCGGTCGAAGAAACGGGTTCTTACACGCTGGTATCCTACGCTACGGTGCGCTCAAGCGCAAAGGCGGCCAAATTCGGCGAAGGAGCGGCCCTGTACAGCACACAATCTAAGGAGGACGGAGTAAGGCTAAAGCCGAACAAGAACTCGTTTTTTGCAGGCGAGTCGATAGTACACTCCTTTACGATAGAATTTTGGCTTAAGCCGCAGGTTATCGAAAGCGGCAGTATCATTTTAAAATGGTGGTCTTCTTTAAGCAATAAAAAAACTACGATGTTCCAAAACATAATTGCAGCCGTTGCAGGGGGCAAACTGGAGTGGTCGTTCCTTAATATTTGGCAGACGGGTGATAATAAGGAGCTCGATGTCAAACTTTCGGGAATGTCGAACCTAATCCCCGAAATTTGGAGCCATCATCTTATTACTTATAACGAGAATACGGGGCTTCTTGAATACAGAATGAATGGAAAGGTCGAAGCGGTTACCTACCTTACCGACACGCGGACGGAAAGCCCGCAGGTTCTGTATGCCATGCTGGGTGCCGAATCCGACGTAGTTATCGGAACGAGGTACTCAGGCCTTATCGACGAGTTTAAGGTTACCAAATTCTTTTCCGAACAGGGTATGCCCTGGCAGATAAGCGCTTTATTCGAAAAATTCGCCCCTGAAGGCGGCAGAATCGAAACAAATATCATCGATGCCGACGGTAAAAAGTCCGCCGCAAAAATGCTGCGGGCCGTTTTGGACAAGCCCGATCAAACCGACGTCGAATTCTTTATACGCGCCGCCGACACCCCTTTTAACTGGAACAGCACTTATCCTGAATGGAAGTCCGTGCGGATAAACGAAAAAATCAAAAACATCGAGGGCCGGTACTTTCAGCTGGCCTGTGCCATATATCCCGATGCGGCAGGCTTAAAATCGCCGCTGGTGCACTCCATTTCCTTAGAATACGAAAAAGATAATCCGCCGCTGCCGCCTGCTAAGGTGCTGGCAAAACCGTCGAACGGGTCGGTTATGCTTTCGTGGAGCCCGTCCGTCAACTTCGACGTAAAAGGCTACCTCGTGTACTATGGCGAACAGCGCGGCGAATACTTTGCGGCAGGCTCCCCCATCGATGCGGGCAATACGCTTAAGTTTAAAATAGAAGGTCTGCAAAACGGAAAGCTTTACTTTTTTGCAGTGGCGGCGTACGATGAAGAAAGAGGCGGCCATGCCGGAGACCTTTCGCAGGAAGTATGGGTGCGGCCATTGCAAAGCAAATAAAACGGAACATTCTTTTTAGAATACCCAAAACGGCGAATACCCGTTAAGATAGAGAAAAAAATTTATGCCTGATTTTAACGTAATCATAGAGCGGGTTAATTCCGCAATTTTGTCGCGCGACTACGGCTTTGCCGAAAAACTGCTTAATTCCTGCTTAAAAAAAACGGACGGAACGCCCCCCGAACACCTCTTATCGCTCAAAAAACTGTTGGGAAAACTGTATATCCGTTCGGGAAATTCGGAAAAGGGGCTTACGCTGTACAAGGAGCTTTCCGCAGAACACCCCCGCGATACGGAAATCTTAAACGATTTGGGTGTTATTTACCGAAAACTCAATCTTTTGGATAAATCTGCAAGCATTTTGGAAGAGGCGCGGACCTTGAACCGGGACGAGGCGGACACCTTGTATAATCTCGGCAAAACCTATCAGCAAAGCGGCAATTACGAAAAGGCAGTCGGCTGTTTTTCGCGGGTTCTGGAAATAAACCCCGAAGATGTTCTTGCATACAATCACCTCGGCACACTGAATCTTGTATACAAGGAGTACGATAAGGCCGCCGAGATATATAAAACGGGACTTCGAATCGACCCGAATAATCCGCTTTTGCATTTTAATTTAGCGGAAGTGTTTAGAATGCAAGGCAGATACGAAGAAGCCGAACAGTCGTATCGGGCGGCCTTAAAGGCAAAACCGCATTGGATTGCAGCCCTCACGGCAATTACCGACTGCCTCGTTAAACGGGGCGAGGTTCAAAAAGCCGCCGAAACATACAAAACCATCGTCGGCACCGAACAGGGCAGCCGCAGCGAGGTAGACGTAACAAAACTAGCCGATCTTTGCCTGTCGCACGGTGATAATGAAGCCGCCCGGCACTACTACACCAAGGCCTTGCAGCTGAACCGGTATTTTTTGCCCGCCCTTTCGAGCTTTTCGAATATGCTAAAAAGCCAAGAAAAATACGAGGAAGCCTATGTCGTCCTCTCTTCAGGCAAAGAAAAGAATATGGACAATAAGGCTTTCCTATCGGATTTGGCAGGCCTTTGCCTTATGCTGCAAAAACAAAGCGAGGCCGAGCATATTCTAACCGTCCTTACCGGCAAATGGCCGAAAGACTTTGACACTGCAAAGGTCCGCGGGCAATTTTTTTTAGCGCACGGTGAAACGGAAAAGGCGGAGGCGATCTTTGTCAAACTGCTGCAAGCCCGGCCCGAACAAATAGATATACGCTTGGAATGTGCAAAACTATGCCGGCAGATCGGCAATTTGCCAGAGGCGGCGGCGCAGTTGGTAAAATATCTGGAAAAAAGGCCGCAGGATATTTTTGCACGGCTTAAACTTGGAAAGCTGTATACGGAAGCGGGCCGAACTGATGCGGCGCGGGCCGAATACGAAAAAATCATAAAGCTGGACGCAAAAAACATCGAAGCAATTACGGCCGTCGCCGAACTGAACAAGGATGCGGGCAACACCGTCGAAACCGTGCGGCTAGTCAACAAAATCATCGATATGCAGGCAAACAACGGCCCCGAAGCGGCGGATAAGGACAGTCTTGCAAACTCGATCCGCCTGTACGAAGACGCCGTAAAAAATTATGAAAGCAGTCCTGTCATCGATCAAAATCTGGAAAGACTGGCCGTGCCTGACGAGGGCTTTGATCTAACGCCCCAAAGGACAGACGACTCAAAACCTACAGCCAAAAGCGAAAAAAAAGGTTCGATACCGTTCGACGATGGCGAAGAATTTGCCGACAGGGAAATCCCCTTCAACGATCTTATCAATCTTTCCGACACCGAAATACACCGATCGGAGCAGATAAAAAAGATGGAAGACCTTGTTTCGTTTGACGTTCCCTTGGACGACAGCCCCGAACAGGAAACCGGCGACGAAATCAACTTTCTGCCGGGGAATTACGGCAAACCGAACAAGGACCGCATACAAGAAGAGGAATTCCGTCTGCCCGTTCCCCCCGATCCTACAGCAAAAAAAGACACTAAAGCGCAAGATGTACGGGTAACCGTGGACGAGCAGTACTCGATCCATCAATACGATCCTGCAATACCGATGGAAGAAGAAAGCAAAACGCTGCCCGACCTGTCCTACTACGATACCGTAAAAAAAGACGAGGAGCCGCTTTCCGAACACGATACGGCACCTGAAATGCCGCAGGACTTTTCGGAAACGGACGACCCAATCCCGCGCGATGACAGCCTTAAAACGGCCGATGCAGCCGATAAGCTGACCGAGGAGGCGGATTCTTTGGACTCTATGATGGGTGAGCTTGCAGATAAGATAAACACATGGCTCGATGACCGGAAAGAAGACTCCGGCACTGCCGAAACGGAGAGCTTCCCGTTCTCCGAACGGGAAGGCGAACCGCCCATAGACGAAGACGCCTCCGACGAACTAATCCGCCTGTTCTCGTATTTACGGGATATGATGGATAACCTGCCGCCGGAAGAATCCAAAAGCTTTTTGATCGCTGACGAACATAACCAGATGAACTACCTCATCGATAAATTGTCGGACGACTTGGGCCTAAAAAACCGAATGATCTTTATGAACATAAAAAACACGCTGGAAAAAACGATGGAGCCGAAAAACATCACAGAAGAGACTTTAAAAGATATGCTGGAATACCTTAGAATCATAGCCTCGCAGCTGCCCGACAAGGACTTTATCTCGGCCTTCATTCACAAAATAAACGGCATTATCATCCAAATCAAACGGCCTGCATACAAGGCCGTAAAACGGGCGGTTTCAACAAACGTCCTGTAGACAAAACAACCGATATGGATTATCTTTAAACACACATAAGGAGCCCCTATGGAATTAAACAAATACATCGATCACACGCTGCTTAAACCCGCAGCCTCGCAGCAGGACATCGTCAAACTGTGCAGCGAAGCAAAGAAATACCGTTTTGCCTCCGTGTGCGTCAATCCGTGCAACGTTAAAACCGCAAAAAAGGAACTGAACGGAACGGATGTAAAGGTATGCAGCGTCATAGCGTTTCCCTTTGGAACCTCGCCGACGGAAATAAAGGTAAAAGAGGCCGAACAAGCTATTGCGGACGGCGCCGAAGAAATCGATATGGTCATCAATGTCGGAAAACTGGTGGAAGGCGATATACAATTCACCGAAAACGAAGTTACGAACATTGCCGAAACCTGCCATAAAAAAGGAGCCGTGCTGAAAGTAATCGTAGAAACCTGCTATCTGGAAGAAAAAAACATCGCAGACGTGTGCGCCATCATAGAAAAAGCAGGGGCCGACTTTATAAAAACGTCCACCGGCTACGGAACCCGCGGAGCCTCTCCCGAAGACATAAAACTATTCAAAAAATACTTGAAAAAAAACACCCGGATCAAGGCCTCAGGCGGCATACGAACCCGCGCAGACGCCGATATGTACATTAATCTAGGCTGTTCCCGTATCGGAACAAGCGGCGGCGTAACCATCGTTTCGGGAACATAAGCTCCTAAAAAAAAGAGCACATGCAGGCTGTGTGCTCTTTTTTTTATATTGGGCTTCGTAAGGCCCCCTCTTACAAGGCCGCCTTATAAATTGCAAGAACGTCCGCCGCGTGCAATTCTTTAAAACCTGCAATTTTTCCGCCCTTATGAGCAACGGCCGCCTGAGCCATCCGTTCCAAATGCTCTTCACCGATACCGGCTTCTTTTAGCGTCATGGGAATGCCGAGCGACTTGAAAAAATCCGCAGTTTTTTGCACGGCCGCCTCCGCCGTCTTGTACTTATCGCCGCCGGCACTCAAATTCCAGACATTAACGCCGTATTCGGCAATCTTATCCGCCGTAGAATCGTCCAAAACATACCGCAGCCAGTGCGGAGTCAAAATTGCAAGCCCCACGCCGTGGGTAATATCGTAAAAGGCGCTTAGCTCGTGTTCCATCGGGTGCACGGACCACGCCGTTTTCTTGCCGCAGGAAAGCAGCCCGTTAATGGCCCAGCTGCCTGCCCACATAAGATTTGCACGCGCCTCATAATCGTCAGGTTTTTTCATAGCCACAGGCCCGTATTTGATGCAGGTCTTCAAAATTCCTTCCGCAAACCGATCCTGCAAAAAAGCCCCGTCGTTTAAGGTAAAATAACTTTCAAACGTATGGCTCATAATATCGGCTGTACCTGCGGCCGTCTGTTCTGCCGGTACCGAAAACGTGTAACGCGGATCCAATACCGAAAATTTAGGCAGCAAAATCGGAGAACCGAAGCCGAGCTTTTCCTTCGTGTTCAAATTGGAAATAACCGCACCGCAATTCATCTCGGAACCCGTTGCCGAAAGCGTCAATACCGTACCGATCGGAAGCGAGGTTGTAATCGGAGCCTTTCCGACAATAAGGTCCCACGCATTTCCGCTGTACCCGGCTCCCGCCGAAACGGCCTTGGAACAGTCGATGGAGCTGCCGCCGCCCACAGGCAAAATAAAATCGAGCTTATGTTCCCGTACAAGCGCAATTCCCCGTTCCACTTCTTCAATTCTGGGATTCGGCGAAATACCGGAAAGCTCTTTATAAAAAATCGAACGGGATTTAAGCTGTCCAGTTACGGCGCCGTACAGCCCCGTTTTTTTAATACTGCCCCCGCCGTAGCATAAAAGCACCCTGCTTCCGTATTTCAAAATCTCATCTGCAAGGTGTTCAAGCCCGTTCTTTCCAAACAAAATCTTCGTGGTAACTTCAAAATCAAAATTATACATACAGCCTCCGCTCCTTACAAAAATTATATAAATTTCGCATAGGAAGGACAAGAGGCTTTAAAAAAACTGAAAATATTCGAAAAGACAAGTTAAAAAAATGTTACTTTTATAAACCGAAGGTGTTAAATAGTTCGATATGAAAACGACAAAACTTTTTTTCAGACTGAACCTTATCCTGTGCACCGCAGTTCTGGCCTTAAGCTGCAACAAGGCGGAGGCTCAGGGACAAGGCAAAACGATGCCGTATGGAGGCTCGAAAATGGCAAAAACGGTAAAAGAAATTTATTTTGCAGGCGGATGCTTTTGGGGCGTAGAAGGCTATTTCAAACAGGTCCCCGGTGTACTGGAAACGGACACGGGTTATGCTAACGGAAAAACCAACGATACCTCATATCGCCAAATAGGAACAACCGATCATGCGGAAACGGTAAAAATAAAATACGACGCTTCAATAGTCAGCCTTCAAGAGCTGCTCGCACGGTATTTTAAGGCCGTAGATCCCACATCGCTAAACCGGCAGGGCAACGATAGGGGCAGACAATACAGAACCGGCATTTATTACACCGACAGCACAATGCTTGCGGAAATAAACGACTTTATCAAATTTATGCAAAAAAAATATTCAAAGCCGATCGTCATCGAGGTGGGCGCCCTGCAAAATTTTATTCTTGCAGAAGACTATCATCAGGACTATCTCGATAAAAACCCGGGCGGTTATTGCCACATTGACCTTAACCTCGCACGAAAACCGCTATATGACGAAAGCCGTTTTAAAACGCCTTCGAAAGCGGAACTCAAAAAGAAACTGACCGATGAACAATATTTGGTAACGCAGGAAAAAGCAACCGAACGCCCCTTTACCAGCAAGTACGACCAATTCGAGGGCAAGGGCATTTACGTGGATATCGTAACGGGTAAACCGCTTTTTTCTTCTACCGACAAATACGACGCAGGCTGCGGCTGGCCCAGCTTTACCAAGCCCATTACCACACAGGCCTTGCAATACTTGGACGATAGAAGCCACGGTATGCAGAGAATCGAAGTCGTTTCCTTAACGGGCGGCGCTCACCTAGGCCATGTCTTTGATGACGGCCCGCAGGATAAGGGCGGAAAACGCTACTGCATCAACGGGGCCTCGCTGCGGTTTGTTGCTCTTGAAAATATGGAAACCGAAGGCTACGGCGACTACATTCCTTACGTAAGATAAGTGTTTACATATAGAAATTCTCCTTGTAAAAAAAAACTATAAAAAATAGTTTTTGCAGGATCGTACGAATGTATGGTCCTGTCTTTTTTTTGCCCTATACCCCAAAATCGGACATTCGCTGCTATTGCCGTTTTTCCCTTGTTTTGTTATAATAAAACTATGGAAAGAAAATATGCCGTCCTGATAGACGGAGACAATATACCGCCTTCTTTTTTAGACTCGATCCTTTCGGAGGTTGCAAAAGAAGGTGATGTTTTAATCAAGCGGCTTTACGGAGATTGGACCACCCCCAATATGAACGGTTGGAAAACATGGCTTGAAAAAGTGCCGATACGGCCGGTTCAGCAATTTAGAAACGGGCCGAACGCTACGGACAACACCATCATTATGGACGCAATAGAACTTGCCAACACAAATAAGGAAATCAACGCGGTGTGTATCGTATCGACGGACTCGGATTATTACAGTCTCGCCTTAAAATTGCGGGAATACGGACTGTACGTGTTGGGTGTCGGCCGCACAAACGCAAAGGCCATTTGGGTAAATGCCTGCAACGAATTCAAATTCATCGAAAATTTTGAAGAAACCAACGATTACGAAGCCGATACGACGGCGGGCAAAAAACTCGGTTCCCTTGAAACCCTGATAATGCACGCATACAGGAATTCGAAGATGACCGAAGAAGGCTGGGTAAGCCTTTCCGACCTTGGAAAGTCGATACGGAATTTTATGCCGGGCTTCGACCCGCGCTCCTACAGCCACAACACCCTGCGCGAAATTGTAGAAGCCCTTTCCGATGACTTTCAGCTGACTTCGGACAACAGGGTCCCGCCTAACTATTGGATCAAGGCGATCGAGCATTCCGGTGCTGCCCCGAAATATAGCGGAAAGGTAAAGCGCCTTATGAACCGCTACGGAATAATCGAAACGGAAAAGGGCGATTTTTTCTTCTCTTTTACGAATATAGAAAAAAAATCGCGAGATAAACTCATAACCGAGGGAACCCCTGTCAGGTTCAAGGTTTTTAAGATGCCGAACCCGCAAGGCGAAGACTCCGCCGACAGAAACGGAAAGGCCGCCGAAATCGAAATACTGTAAACCCTCAGCTGCCCCGCAGACAGCATACCGGTTTTACAAGCTTCTGCGGTTTTATCCGTGCAGGAGGGGTTAATGCCCCGCCGCTTCTTGAACCGCAGGTGTTGATTTTACCGGTTAACCGGTTTTTTTAAACAATATGAAAAAAGAAAAAAACGGATCAAAAACGCGTATAACATTCGTTACGGTACGGCCCCTTCTTCGAATTTTTGTAAGCGCCTTTTCGCTTACGGCTTTGGCCGTCAATACTGCAGCCGTTACAAGCGGCGGACATTCGGTACCCATAATGGTTCTCAGCCTTGTGTTCCTGCTGGCAGGCCTTTACGAAAATTCGTGGGAATTCGATCTGACGCAAAAACAGGCGGTACAAAGGCACGGTCTTATCTTTTTATCGAAAAAACGGATCATTCGTTTTGCCGCCATACACACTATTACCATTGAAACGTTCGGCCTGCCCATAAAAAAAGGTTCCTACACACAAATCGGCATGTATCTTACGGACGGGGAAAAAATCGTTATCGAAAAAGACAAAACCCGCAACCTCCAGAGCCAAATCGACGGCCTTGCCGCAGTCCAAAGCATTATCAAATCCGATGCGGAACAGGCCGCCTCCGATTTTTTCGATTCGGTTGCCGCAGAAATATCGGACGGAACGCCTTCTACCTAGATCTGTACAAACGTCTTAAAAGATTCTCCAATTTGTTTCCGTAGTCGGGATCCGTAGCCCAATTTCCCGTAAGTTGGTGAATAGTCGGCGCCTTTCCTTTCGGACTTACATATTTATACCGCGGATCAGCCAACGGCTTGATAAGGGGCTTATCCGTAGCATAGGCCTTTAAATGCTGAATATGGGCCAAAACGCCGAGCTGTTCGGTTTCAAAAACCTCGCCCCGATTGCTTTCGTTAATGGAACCGAGTCCGCAAAAATTATTCATATCGGCCGTTACCAAGCCGCCGAAACGCAAAAAACCCGTTTCAAGGCACATTTGCGAAAAAGCTATGTCGGAATTAATCCCTTCAATCAGCCCTTCTTCGACATAATAACCGGCCAGCCGCATAACCTTTTCTTTATCCGCAGCCTTGTTTTGCCTTATAAAAAAAGAAGTCAGCTCTTCTGCGGAACAAATGCCGAGGCTTTCTATCTCGCGCGGGGCTGACGCAAAAAAGCTTTTACACGAAACGATAACAAAAAATATTAAAAATATGGAAATCTTAAAAGAAAGTTTTAAGTTCATTTATTTATTTTCGGAAATTATATGCCAAAAATTGAATTCCTTGCGTAAAATATAGATATGAAAGCATATGCAATTTCTGCGGAAGCAGCACGGAAAACCGAGTATACGGCAAAGCCCGATATGAGGGAAAAGCTTTTGGAAAAGGGTCCTGAAAATCTGACCGATGCGGAACTGGTGGCCGTACTGCTGAGAACGGGATTAAAGGATCGGCCCGTCAAGGCCTTGGCCGAAGATATTGTCGGGCACATCGACAAGTCGAAACCGGAAAAAATCGAAGGGTATTTACGGTCAATACGGGGAATGGGCGACTCCAAAATATCGACGGTACTGGCGGCAATGGAACTGGGAAGGAGGTATTACAATACGCAAAACAGGGTAATCACTAACCCTGCAGAGGCGGTACCGATGCTTCAGCATTATGCATGCAGAAATCAAGAGCATTTTATCTGCCTATCGCTTAACGGGGCAAACGAAATATTGGCGACACGGGTGGTAAGCGTCGGAATTTTAAACAGAACGATTGTTCACCCACGGGAGGTGTATTCAGATCCGCTAAAAGACCGAGCGGCTTCGATTATCGTAGCGCATAACCACCCTTCGGGAAAAGCTTCGCCCTCCGAAGAAGACATTCTTCTGACAAACAGGCTGTACGATGCAGGCGATATTTTAGGCATTCGGCTTTTAGATCACATCATCTTGGTGCCAAATGGCGGGTATTTCAGTTTTATTCAACACGGGATAAGTCTTTCAAGCTAATTCATACGCCTTGAGCCCTTACCACGTAAACGAGCCCTTTAACCATATGGCGCTTATTTTGTGCAAGGGTGCAAAGTCTCCCTTGCCGTCATAGCCTTTGGTATATACGTCGCTGCCGAAGGAAACGTTTATATTGTCGGTGAGGGCATAGCCGATCGAATAGGTGCTGAACGTGCTGCCGTAGTTTATATCGATAACGCCGCTTGCCGAAAGTTTGAGCGTATCGCGTAAAAAGGTTTTGCTTATGTTGAGACTGACAAAACCCTTGTGCATCGGCCGCTCGATATCGTTTTTATGGTTCAAAATTAGGTCTTCAAAATACTGAGTGCTCAGCGTCCACGAGTCTTTAATCCAGTCAATGCCGGCAAGCATCAGCAGCTGGTGTTTCTTTGGAGAATTAAACTCAAGCCTAACATCATCTGGGGTTTGTTTTTTCAAATCATTGACAGACTTTTCTGTAAGCAAATTCTTCGGTTCAAAATACCGGCCGCCTACCCACGCAGTTTCCAACCTGATTGTTACATCGCCTGCAGGAATCGCTGCATCGACACCAGCCATCCCAATACGGTAGTACTCTTCATTTAAATTGGTATGCAGTTCTTTCGGTACGTATGGATTTAAAAGTGGATGATGCGGCAAGGCTGGATTAAACAAACCCTTTTTTGCATACCCGCTTTTTACATAG
>CAUTPO010000066.1:0-11755 GCA_963540475.1 uncultured Treponema sp.
ACAAAAAAATGAAAGATCAATATAATAACAAAATATTTTTTCATGGCCAAACTCTCCTTCCGTACACAGGATTTGCCGGATTGTATTTAATAAATGTTGTGCCTCCAATGCTAAAATCAGATTTAGGAAGCGCTTCTTCTAACGATTCAATATCAAATTGATTACACAAATCGCAAAAAGGATTTCCGCTAAGAAACCCATATCTTTTAGTGCAGCTATATATCTGAATTTATTTTTATATAAATTAATAAAATATGCCCATATTTAGAAAAAAATTATCAACACAATAATCATAGCAATAATATATACTATAGCTAATATACAGATACCCCATCCCAAACGAAGATAAAACTTTTGCTTTTTTTTATTATCAATATATTTACTTTTTACATAGTACCGCCCCCGAAATATAAACCATATAAAATGATATAATAAAAAAAATATAGTAGCCAAAATCATAACTTTATCAATAAAGTAATCTGACATTATCGTTTTTTTCTCCTTTGGTCTTTTATTAATTCTTCCATTATAGCAGCTTCAGATATCATATTTGTAATTCACCCTATGGTCAAGTTCTTTCATAAATTCGAAAGTTTTCCCGTCGGCAAATTCTATAAGCCGTATGATCAAATGCTTTGTTTTTCAATTTTAACCTGTCGTTACATCCCAACCCTGTACTTCCCGCTTAAATTGTGCTACAATAAAGGCGTTCGGAGCAAAACACAAACAGAAGCTCCGTGTTTCGAGGAGGGAAAGGTGGCTGACGAAAAGTATGACCGGTTATTTTCGCTTATAACGCAGGCGAAGCATTTTGTCGTGTTTACGGGAGCGGGGATCAGTACGCTTGCGGGAATTAGGGACTTTAGAGGCAAAAACGGGCTTTATAAACAGCCGAATACCGAAAAAATGTTCGATATCGACGTCTTTTATCGGGATCCGTCGGTGTACTACGGTATGGCCAAGGAGTTTATATACGGGCTCGGCGAAAAAAAGCCTGCAATCGTACACACCGTTCTCGCCGATCTGGAAAAAAAGGGTATACTGAAGGCGGTCATAACACAAAATATCGACTTGCTCCACCAAAAAGCGGGCAGCAAAAACGTTATCGAAGTACACGGCACCCCGATTACCCATTACTGTATCCGTTGTTCGCATGAAGAACCTTTCGAAAACGTTGTGGACACGGCAAAAACGGGCGCCGTTCCCGAGTGCCCCCGATGCAGCGGCGTAATGAAGCCCGCCATAACCTTTTTTGGAGAGGCCCTGCCGCAAAAAGCCCTGCTGAATGCGGAAGCCGAGTGCGGAAAAGCCGATTTTCTGTTGATTTTAGGGACAAGCCTACAAGTTTATCCCGCAGCCGCCTTACCGGCCTATACCCTGCGCAACGGCGGTAAAATCGCTGTTGTAAACGACCAGCCGACCCAATTCGATGGGCATGCGGAGCTGTTATTCGACGATTTACAGGAAACTTTCGAAAAAATCGAAAAAAAAGTAAAGAATTTATAACTTTTTTTCAAAAACCGCTTGACATTAATGTAATTATATGGTAACTTAACTATAGGCACAGATTGCAGGCCGAAACAACGGCTTGCGAAAAACGTTCATAAAAGTATTTATAATATGAATGGTTTATACTCTATTCTTAAACCCCCCGGCTCGCATACTCCCGGGGGGTTTTTTTTATTCTAAAGTTCGAAAATATGGGTTTAAAATGGGGAAAAGCGGGTTTTAGTCTTAAACGGGTGCAGAATACAGCCCTTGTAAAGACAAAATTTCTCTTTTGATTTTTGCAAGTTCTTCCGAAGCAGGGTTTCGGCCTTCTTTTCCGGGTAGGACTATTTCTTTTAAGATTTTACCGGGCCGTTTCGAAAAAACCAAAATTTTGGAGGCGGCTATTAAAGCATCATCTATTTCGTGTGTTACGAATAAAATACTCTGTTTTTTGTGCGAATGCCGCAGTTTCAACAGAATGGAAAGCATTTCCTGCCTTAAATAATAATCCAGCCCCTGAAAGGGTTCGTCCATCAGTAAAAGATCGCTTTTATAATAGAACGCCCGCGCAAGACCGCAGCGTTTTTGCATACCGCCTGAAAGCTGGGATGGGTAATACGATTCAAAACCGCTTAAACCGACCATTTCTATCAAAGATCGAATGTTTTCGGCCTCTTCCGTTTCCTTTACAAGGCTTATATTTTCCCAAACCGTCCGCCACGGCAGCAGTCTGTTATCCTGAAAAACGCAGGCAACGGACTCACCAAGCCCTTCAATTATCCCCGAATCGGGTGTTTCCAATTTAGAGATTATATTAAGAAGGGTCGATTTTCCGCAACCGGAGGGGCCTATCAAGGCTGCTATTTCGTTTTCTTTCACACAGCAGCAGATATTCTCCAAAACAGCTAGTCCGTTAAAGCTTTTTGTAATTCCCTTAATGTTCAGCATACGCACCGTTCCTTCCGCGCATTAATTTTCCAAGTAAAAAATCGGAAAGATAAAACAGCACAACAATCACCGCCGACCAAGCTATAATGGTGTCAGGTTCAATGTTTAAGCGAGCCTGTTTAATCATTCCGCCGATGCCGTCATTTGCGGTAAGCACCTCTCCCATTACGGCAATTTTCCAACCCGTTCCCAGCGTTATACGTAATGCCGACTTAAAATAGGGCGCTATGGAGGGAAGAATGATATGGCGTATCTTTTTTCGGTATGAAAACCGGTATAAAAAGGCCATCTGCATCAGTTTCGGATCTGTTTGGGCAAAACCTTCGCATACGTTTATCGTTATAATCGGAATAGAAGAAACGATAATGATAAAAATAACCGGTAAACCGTTAAAACCGAACCATACGAGGGCAAGGATCACCCACGAAACAGGCGGCACCGTTTGCATAATGCCGAGCACAGGCATAAAAACGGAGCGGACTGTGGGCATAAAGCCCATTATAAGACCCAATGCCAACCCGCAGCTTACCCCGATCGTAATACCTGCCAACATACGCGTAACCGTCAACCCGATCATCGAATAAAAATACCCGTCCGAAAAAATTTCCGCCAATTTGAACAGGACGCTTTGTATGCCCGGCAGAATCAAAGGCGGAAAATAAAACGTAAGACCCTGCCATACGGCAAGGATAAGCACCGCCGCAAGGACAGAGTCTTTTAGGGACGATTTCTTTTTCGCGTTATTTTGCATTATAATACATACCGCTATCGGGTATTTTGCCGCCTATGGTCTTAGGATCAAACCCGAAAAGCAGGCGATAGAACATTTCCAGTTCCGCTCCGGCCTGTGTTGCAGCCTTAAATTGCAGCCCCATATTGGGAATGGCTTTTTCGACTATTTTGGCCGGAAGACCGAGGTGTTTTTCTGCCAAGGCGCCAGCCTCTGCGGGGTGTTCGTTTATCCATACAATCGCTTCCTCATAGGCTTTTTGAAAACGCGGAATAAAGTCGGGATATTTTTCGATAAAAGCAACCGAAGCACCGAAACCGGCATTGGGAATATGCGTATCCGAATTGTTTACGCGCTGCCATTCTTCTTCAAACCCGAAGACCCGGCGCATCTTTTTATTCGCGGTAAGAACCTTAGTCGCCATCGGTTCTATGGCAATACCGTATTGCGCCTTACCCGAAATAAGCAGCGCGGCTATTTCGGTTTGCGAGCCGTTTATTATTTTAACGTCCTTACCTGCAATAAGATTAGCCTTCGACAAAAAGACCCGCGTAAAAATATCGGGCGGGGAAGATTGCAGCGGGGCATAGACCGTTTTTCCTTTTAAGTCCTGCCACGATTTGAATTTGGGATCGGAGGTGAGAAAATACGCAGCGCCCCAGGTATTTACGTTAATCAGTTTTACCTTTACACCCTTGTTGTACAGTTTTGCAACAACCGTAAGCGGAAAGGCAAACATATCGTGTTTGTTGTCCTGAGTCATTGCAATCAGAGTTTCCGGCTCCGACCAAATATCAAGCTTGAGCGTAATATTTTTGCCGAGCGCCATTGTTTCCTGCATACGCAGCAGGGGCAGGGCAGGCGGGGCTTTGGGAACACCTATCGTAATAACGGAAGGCTCGGCAGCTTTTTGCGCATAAATGAGGGTGCAAAAAACCAGCATTAATAACGGTATAATAACCTTTTTCATAAAAAACTCCTATAAAAATTTTTTTAAGGATATGCAATAAGGCCGTTAAGCCTAATTGTTCATTGCACGTCCTTATTATAGTTAGCTTTAGTTAATATAATCGTTTTGTACGTCTTTGTCCACTCCCTGCTCATTTCGATATGTTCGCAATATCCTCGGTAGAAAGACCTGTCATCTGCATAATCAACATACCCCGACGCGAGCGTTGGGGGTACAGTGCTCAATGTTTCGCACTGTATGTTCTATAAGGTGGTTGCAGTCGACTTTAATACCCTCATGTTACGACGCAAGCGTCGGGGTATTAAACCCTCCGCACGAATAAAATCAAGTTTCTACTGAAAAACCTCGACGTATAAAAATGTAAATACCGATAAATTGCCGTATTGCTCTAAACCGAGGAGGTGTGAAATTAAAAACGCCGGCGGCTGCCCGTTTTTTTGAATTCTTGACCAAGCCCCCTTTTTATGCTAGAATACCTATCGTTTTTGTAATATACGCCGGGCTTATCCGGCTGTTGTCCGGAGTACTAACGTGGAAGAAGTGCAGACAAAAGAAGGCGGAACCGTCATTCAGATTCCTATTGAAAACGAAGTAAAACGCGCATATATAGACTATTCGATGTCCGTTATTGTAAGCCGGGCATTGCCCGACGTGCGGGACGGATTAAAGCCGGTTCACAGGCGAATCCTGTATTCTATGGAAGAAAAAAGCCTGAGGAGTTCGGGTCCTACGCGAAAATGCGCCAAAATAGTCGGAGATGTGCTGGGAAGCTATCACCCGCACGGCGACGCTTCGGTGTACGACGCCCTTGTGCGGCTTGGGCAGGACTTCTCGCTGCGCTATCCGGTCATCTATCCTCAAGGAAACTTCGGTACCATCGGGGGCGACCCGCCCGCCGCTTACCGTTATACGGAAGCAAAAATGGCAAAGCTGGCCGAAACGATGGTCGAAGACATAAAAAAAGAAACCGTCGATTTTATTCCCAACTTTGACGATTCTACGACCGAACCGACGGTTTTGCCTGCTAAATTTCCATTTTTGCTCGCAAACGGTTCCAGCGGTATAGCCGTCGGAATGGCGACAAATATGCCGCCGCACAACCTGAACGAAATTGCCGAAGCCGTTTCCGCCTACATCGACAATCCCGAAATCGAAATAGATGAATTGTGCGGCTATATGAAAGGCCCCGACTTTCCGACCGGCGGCATCATCTACGGGCGCAAGGGCATCAAACAGGCCTTTAAAACGGGGCGGGGCAAAATTATGGTGCGCGGGCGCTTCACCATCGAGGTGGACAAAAGAGGAAAAGAAACGATTGTGTTTACCGAAGTTCCGTATCAGGTAAATACGACAAACCTTGTTTCCAGAATCGGAGAACTTGCCCGCGACAAGGTTATCGACGGTATTGCAAATGTAAACGACGAAACCTCCGACCGCACGGGCCTTCGCATTGTCATAGAACTAAAACGCGGCGCAATTACAAAGGTCGTTTTAAATCAGCTTTTTGCAAAAACGGCGCTTCAATCTTCTTTCGGCGTCATTAATCTGGCCCTCGTAAACCAAAAACCGGAAACCTTAAACCTCAAACTACTGATAAAATACTTTGTTGAGCACCGGGCCGAAGTCGTTACACGCAGAACACAATTCGACTTGCGCAAGGCCGAAGAGCGCGCCCATATTCTGGAAGCCCTGATCACCGCGATCAACAACATCGACGAGGTTATCAAAATAATACGGGCCTCGCGCGATACACAAACCGCAAAAAACAACTTGATGGAGCGCTTCGAATTCGACGACGTACAGGCACAGGCCATTGTCGATATGCAGTTAAAGCGACTGACAAGTTTGGAAATAGAAGATTTAAAGCGCGAACTGCAAGAACTGCACACCCTCATCGCCCATCTAAAAGACCTTTTGGCTCACCCCGAAAAGATTCTTGCGCTTGTAAAAGAAGAAACAAATGAGCTGGCACAAAAATTCGGCGACAAACGCAGAACCGATATTGTAGCCGACGAAGTTGAAGAACTCAATATCGAAGATTTAATTAAAGAAGAAGAAATGGTCATTCTTATTTCCAATCTGGGATACATAAAGCGCATTCCCGTAACGGCATACAAAAGCCAAAACAGGGGCGGAAAAGGTTCCAATTCCGCAAACCTTGCAGAAGACGACTTTTTAGATCAAATTTTCACCGCGTCCACACACGATTATATTATGTTTATCACAAATGCGGGCAAGGCGTATTGGCTTAAAGTGCACGAAATACAGGAAGCAAGCCGAGCAAGCCGCGGCGCCCACATTAAATCGCTGTTATCGGTTTCGTCCGATGAAGAAATTACGGCGGTCGTTTCCCTTAAAGCGTTTGACGATAAAACGCATCTATTAATGGCGACGGCCGGCGGCGTTGTAAAAAAGGTTACGACCGACAACTTTGCAAACGCCAAAACGCGCGGCATTATCGCCATAAAACTGGACGAGGGAGACAAGCTGGTAAGCGCCATTTTAACGGGCGGCGCCGACGAAATAATGCTGATTACGCGCCGCGGACAGGCACTGCGTATGAGCGAAGAAGAAATAAGGTCGCAGGGCCGCTCCTCGCGCGGGGTTACCGGAATAAGGCTTTCCGCCGAAGACGAGCTCACCGGTGCGCTGCGCATTACCGAAAACCAAAAAATGCTCGTAATGACGGAAAACGGCTACGGCAAGCGCGTCGAATTTTCCGAATTTTCGGCACACGGGCGCGGCACGGGCGGACAAAAGATATACACCATTTCCGAAAAAACGGGAGAGGTCGTCGGCCTGCTTACCGTCCTCGATGACGATGAGGTCGTCTGCATTACGGGGCAGGGAAAAACAATCCGAGTAAACGTAAGCACCATCAGTACAATGGGCCGCGCCGCCCAGGGCGTACGTATTCTCGACATCGAAAAACCGGATATTTTAATCGGAATGGACGTTGTCGCCCGCGATAAAGAAAATCAGTAAAAACAGATCGGCAACAAAGAGGTACCGTAAATGAGCGTCAAAAAACGGGCGGAGGCGGTTTTGTTTGCCTCCGTTTTTTTTAACAGTTTGGTCTTTTTTGCGCCTGCTGCCATTTTGGTACGCACGCGCTGGGGCATAACGGTTTCGCAGTTTTTTGTTTTGCAGGCCGTTTTAAGTTTCGGTATCTTTTTATTCGAAATTCCCTGCGGCCTTGTTACGGACAAAATCGGTTACCGCCTTTCCATACTTGTTTCTCAGGTGCTGTTGTGCATTACGCGGATACTTTTTTTGATCGGCGGCTCATTTTTTCTTTTTGCGGTTGAAGCGGTACTCGAGGCTGTTTCGATCAGCTTTGTTTCAGGCACCTCTTCGGCATACCTTTACGATATGTACGAAGAAGACGAGTTTATGCCGAAAACTGCCGTAATGAACAATTACGGAACGGCCGGTTTTATTTTAAGCACGGTCTTGTTTGTTCCCTTAAACAGAATGTTCGGCATAAACGGCCTTATTGCGGCAACCCTGATTTCGCTTTCGGTCTCACTTGTGATACTGCTGTTTTTACCCGCCGCCGTCCATAAACAAAACAAGGCGGAAGAAAGGCCTTGCGAAGCGGAAAACCCTGAACCGGCCCCGCCGTTAAAAAGCCTGCTCAAAAGCCTTTGCACCAAAGAAGTTTTTTTGTTTTTTTTGTTATCCGCTTTGATGAGCATTGCCTCGCTCGTCATAAATTTTTTCTATATTTTAAAACTGCAAGCCGTCAACCTGTCCGGCGATTGGATGAGCCTTATTATTTTGGGCTATTCCGGCATAGGAATGGCGAGCCCGTTTATCATAAAAAAACTGCAAACCGCTAAAAGCGGAACGGTCATAACGGCCGAATTTATTTTGATAGCCCTTTTGTTTTTTATGCTCGGCGGTTTTTCGGGATATGCGGTTTTTGTTCCGATGCTTTTGTTGCCGCTTTTTATTTCGCTGCCGGGAATCCTGCTGTCCGATATGGGTAACCGCCTCATCGATAAATCGGGGCAGCAAAAAAACAGGGCGGGGTTTTTATCGGTTTTGAATCAGGGTGCAAATCTTTTTGAAATTCTTTTTTTGTTTTTTGCCTCTGCCGCGGGGACAAAAACGGTTTCCGTCATCTTTTATTTGACGGCCGGCGCCTTTTTGCTGCTTTCGGCTGTTTTGTTTGCGTTTAAAAACAACGGGCTTTTTTTGACGGCACACCACGGCTAGCCCGGCCCATTGTTGAGCGCCGGTGCACTTCCTGAACGCAAAATTCGGCCCCAAAAAAATGATTGCACAATCTGTCAAAAACATTTATAATCCGTATTCTTAAGAACACCGTGCCCTCAAAAGCCCGCACACGGGAAGCGTTTTGTTTTTGCGCAAACCTTGCACGAACGTAAAAAACGGCAGTTATGGAGTCAATATATGAGTAAATTTGCAATTATCGGATTAGGAACATTCGGCATAAGAATGATGGAAGAACTCGTAAAAATAGAAGCGGATATAACCATTCTTGACCAGCACAAAAATCTTATCGAAAAATACAAAAAAAACGCCCGCGCGGCCTTTGTAATTCAAGAAATAAGCGAAACCGTTTTGCGCAAATTCTTATCTGCAAAAACGGACACCGTTATTGTCGATCTCAGCCGGAAAATGGAACTTTCAACCCTGTGCACGACGATCTTAAAAAACATCGGTATTAAAAACATCATTGCAAAGGCCGTTTCGGACGAGCACGGAAAACTGTTACATACCGTCGGCGCAACCCAAATCATCTATCCCGATATGGAAGCGGCAAAACGGACAATCCCTATCTTGGCGGCGGATCTGCTCCTTAAATTTATGCCCATATCGGAAAACCTTGCTCTGGCAGAAGTCAGCATTTGTTCAAAATATATCGGAAAAAGTTTGATCGAAGCGAATCTTCGTAAAAATTCAGGCATCAATATAATCGCTCGCCGCAAAACCTCAACCGAAGAATTCGTCTTTATGAACGACCCATCCTACACGTTGGAAAAAGACGACGTTCTTTTGATTGTCGGTTCCGAAAAAAACATCTTCGAATTTTCGGGTAAAAAAATCATCGAAAAAGATAAAAGTACGGGCTTATCGATTTTTAAGAATTTGTTTTCTTCAAAAAAACCGCAGGCGTAAAAACCTTAATCGAAAATCGGCGGAAAAGATATGGTTTATTTTGTAGGTGCAGGCCCGGGAGACCCCGACATGATTACCGTCAAAGGCAGACGGCTGCTCGAAAAGGCCGACATCATAATTTATGCAGGCTCCCTCGTTTCAACGGAACATCTGGCTTTTTCCAAAACGGAATGCAGCCATTATAACTCCGCCGTAATGACGCTGGAAGAAGTTATAAACATAATAGAAACAAACCGCTCCCTCGAAATCGTCAGACTGCACACCGGCGATCCGAGTATTTACGGTGCAATCCGCGAGCAAATGGACGCACTCGATAAGTTAAAAATAGAATACGAGGTTGTCCCCGGCGTCAGTTCTTTTACCGCCGCAGCCGCAGCCGTCAAAAAAGAATTCACCCTGCCCGATGTCAGTCAAACCGTTATACTGACCAGAATCGAAGGCAACACACCCGTCCCCGAAACCGAAACTCTTTTATCCCTCGCAAAACACAAGGCGTCAATGGCAATTTTTTTGTCGGTGCACAACATCGAAAAAGTTGCGGCAATTCTTGCAGAAGGGTATGGCGATAAAAACGTTCCCGTCGCAGTCGTGTACAGGGCATCGTGGAAAGACGAAAAAATAATAACGGGAACCGCTTCGGATATTGCGGAAAAGGTACGGGCCGCCGGCATAACTAAAACGGCGCAAATATTGGCCGGGTATTTTATAAACGCCGCATACAGCCGATCAAAATTATACGATCCCGAATTTTCACACGAATTCAGAAAATCGGAATCGCCGAATTCTGTGCACACATGAAAAACATCGTTTGCTATTCTTTTACCGAAAAAGGAAAAGAGCTCGGAAAAAAAATTGCACAATATAAAAAATATGCGGCGGCGCATTTTCATAATGCGGAAACGGACGGCGGAATTAAGGCGCTCCTCAGCGCAGATTTTAAAACGAAAGATGCCCTTATTTTCATTTCGTCTGCGGGAATTGCCGTACGAATGATTAAAGACCTGATAAAAAACAAGACTACCGATCCGGCGGTCATCGTTATCAACGATACGGGCAAATTCGTTATTCCGCTTTTATCGGGGCACGTCGGCGGAGCGAACCGCATAGCCGCAGAACTGGCGGCTTTTATCGGCGGACAGTGCATAATTACAACAGCCTCCGACAACCGCAGCATAGAGGCGGTCGATCTTTTTGCACAAAAAAACGGGTACACCATTTTATCACAAGCCGACGCAAAAAAAATCACGCAGCTGATGGTAAACGGAAAAACCGTCGGTTTTTATTTTGATGAAGAATGCGCCGAAAAAAGACCGCCCGCCATCGATTACCCCGATTTAATTTTTCTAAGCGATAAACCACCGACCAAAGCCATCGACGGAACGATAATCATTTCGAAAAAGCCGCCTAAAAAACTGCCTGCATTTTTAACGGAATGCCCTTTTGTGCTGCTGGTTCCAAGAACGCTTAATGTGGGAATCGGCTTAAAAAAAGGCGCCGGAAAAACGGCGGTAAAACATGCGGTCGAAAAAGCCCTCGCTTCCGTCGGAAAAAACATAGGCGAAATACGAGCGCTCGCTTCCATCGACATAAAAAAAGAAGAAAACGGATTAATCGAATTCGCAAAAGAAATAAATGCGGCGCTGTTCTTTTTTTCGGCCGATGCCATCAAACGGGTTGAAGACAAATTTTCGAAATCCTTATTCGTAAAAAAAACGGTCGGCGTTTATAATGTATCTGCCCCTTGCGCCTGCTTATTAGGCGGCACCGTCATTTTGGATAAATTCAAATACCAAGGCGTAACCGTATCGGTTTCAGAATAGGCTTTTGAAGATTAACGGCAAAACGATACCGGTTATTTCGGATTAACGGTGTTACCCGCAACTGCGTCGCACGGCAAAAAAGTGTCCTCGACGTATACCTGATACGCCTGCGGTTAATTTTTCTCTCTCCTTGCATCCAACATGCCTATTTTCAAAAGCCATTGTTTTTCCGCTTCCTACCGTAAGCGGAAAAACCTCCGATAAGTGGCAGCTTATAAAATTTAAAAGTTTAGCCCTCGATGTTTTGCCGAAAGGCAAAACTCGAAGCTCAAAGGTGCGTGAGCAACTTTTAGCGGCGGACTGTTCAATTTTGTTTTTTAGCATTTAAATTTATTCATATACTACCTTAAGATCATTACTAAAAAGTATTTTTTCATATTTTTTATCTACAACCCAATAAATTTTATAAGTTTTTCTTTCCCCTTTTTGTATTTTTATCGGCTGCATAAGGAAAGAAATACAAGTATCATAATAGGTTGTCGTTGAAATAGTTTTTTCATTACATCTCAAGCATATTTTTTGCAATTCAAAACTTACATCTTTTTCACTTACATTATCAATAATAATTGTAGCATATACAAAAAAAGCTCTTACTTCTTCTATTTCTATTAATTTCAATTTAGCTCTCATATCATCAACATAAATATT
>CAUTPO010000067.1:0-11720 GCA_963540475.1 uncultured Treponema sp.
TAACGTCGGTGTCGCCGTCAGTTCTTCGTTAGCTTGAGCTGGCTGCCTACCTTTTCGCACCGCCAGGATTCGCTGCCGTTCTTCGGCGGTACCGTAAAGTTCGCTTCTTCGGCGGAGGCACCCTCTACAACAACTCTGCCTTCGTTGTAGCCGGTGCTATTAAGCGTTATCCGTGCGGCGGGGCGGTGGCCCAATGTGCCGGTTACGGTAATTTTGTGGACGTAGTTTAAAAACACGTCGTTTTTATCCGGTGCATAGGTAACGAGTGCGCCGTCTTGCATTTCAACGGAGCCGTATACACCGCCGCCTTGGCCCCCCGTCGTCTTACAGCCGGTGATAGTGCTTGAGCCTTGCATTTTAAAGCGGCCGTATGAGCATACGCCGCCGCCGTTGCTCCCTACCTCACAATCGATGATATGTGCGTTTTTCATAATGAGCGTATTATAATTTTTGACGAGCACGCCGCCGCCGTCGTTGTGGGCTCCGGAGGGCAGAAAGCCGTTTTTAAGCGTTATGTCTTCAAGGATGAGCGTTTTTCCGTTACCTGCCCCACCCGATACGCGGAAGATAGGCGATTTTCTGTTTGCGTCCAAAACGGCGGAAGCGTTTTTGCCCTTTATGGTGAGGTTTCTGCCCACTGTAATTTCGCCAAAATCGCCCAAAATGTTTCCCGCTTTTATTTCCCCGTCGATAATGATGGTACCGGCGCCGTCCGCCCCGCTCGCTTCTGCCATAAGCCTACTCCACGCATAGCGACCGCCTTTTAACTCGATTGTACCCGGTTTAAACTTGACCGTTACGGTTGTATCAGCGGTTACGGTCAGCGTTGCGGTTGTATTATTAGGCGGTGTTGCCGTAACGCCCGTCCAGCTGTCCACCTCGTAGCCCCTGTCCGGCTGAGCGGTAAAGGTTACGCTTCTGCCGTCCAGAACGGTAAAGGATTCTTCCCCGCCTCCGGCTGCCGTTTCTTCGGAGCCGTTATATGCGCCTTTCAATGATCCGTGTCCGCCGTCCACCTTGAACGTTACGGTGTAGGTTTTCTTAAACGTAACCGTTACGGCTGTAGCAGCGGTTACGCCGGAAAGCGTTGCGGTTTTTTTGTCAGTTGAAATGTTGGTTACATTGTTGCTCCAGCTGTCTACTTCCCAACCGGTATCGGGATATGCGGTAAAGGTTACGCTGCCGTTGTGCGCAACTGAAACGCTGCTGCTTGTTGTCGGAGTGTCTAAACCGGCTTGAATCCTTCCGCCCACAGAGCCTACAACGCTGTAGGTTACGGTGTAGGTTTTTTGCCTAAACGAGACCGTTACGGTTACAGGAGCGGTTACCGTGAGGGTTGCCGTTGTATTAGGAGACTGCGGTGTTACGTTGCTGCTCCAGCTGTCTACTTCATAACCGGTATTAGGGGAAGCGGTAAAGGTTACGCTGCCGCCGTGTTTTACCGCAACAGGGCTTCCTGTTACAGAGCCGCCTATAACGTTGGTTGCAGTGATACTACCGTTTGAGCCGTTTACGCTGAAGTTTACGTTGTATGTTTTTCGCTTATAGTACAATTGTACAACCGTATCACCGGCCGCGTTTATAGTGCCGTTTGTCTGTACCACACCGTTTATTTTTGTGCGCGTAGAATCATACTCAAAACCCGGATAGTCTGTTTCTGTTTTTGGAGTATACGCAGCATTCGCGCCGGTTGTACCCGTTTCATTATCCGTGTTGGTAGGAGTCGTAGGATAGGAGCCGTCAAGCTCCTCTTGATAATGTTCTACCGTATATGCGGCTGAACCCGCCGTCCACTTTGCATAGAGCGTTATATCCTGTGTTACCGTGTTGTTGTCAAAATCCCATTGGGTTGAATACGAGGTGTTGTCCGTATACCAGCCGCCGAAATCATAGCCCGTTCTTGTCGGATTCGTCGGTCTTGTTACCGTACCGTCGTTTGGTATATATTGATTAGCAGGCTTTGAAGTGGGGTCTCCGCCGTTCACATCAAATTCAACTTGAAACTTCTTTGTCAGTCCTGCGGTAATGCTGTCCGAAACGACGCCTTCGGCATCGCGCAAGGTTATGGCGTACAATGTTTTGCCGTGGTTGCTTTCTACCGGTACCTCGGTTTTAAAATACAATACCCACGCTCCGGCCGGTACAGAGGGGGAAGATGCGGTTAATGGAACTACGGACCCGGACGTAATAAACGAGCCTATCTGAGTGGTTTCCGCAGGTTCTTGAAAGTTTGAGTTGTCATCTTTGTATAAAAGAGTGTATGTGTTGTCTTTTATTGTGATGCTTCTAATATCCTTGTGCACCGGTACCTGCGGGCCAGAGCCTATCGTTACCGTCTTTGTCATTTCATTGGGCTTGAATTTAAGGCAGAGCACATAATGAGGAGTTGTTTCTGTTGTTTTTGCAATTACGATTTCGTTAGGCTTTGGCGGCGGGCTGTTCGATTTTATGCCGAAGGTGTAGGTTTTTTGGAATACCCTGCCGTCTGTAGCTTTAAGGGTGATGGTTGGGTTTAAGCCGCCTGAACCTTGTTCGTATTTTTCTAAGAAGGCCTTTTTATATGTGAGCAACAGCGAGCCGGAACCGGTTTGTATCAGTTCATAGTCGGTTCCTGCTGTAGGCTGCGCGGAAAGTTCTTTAAATTCGACAATGCCTGCAGGTGCCGAAGAAGTCGGCATAACGAGTGAAAAGCTTTTCGGGTTGTGCGCTGTAAGTGTAATAACCGCATGGTCTGAAGAACCGACACACTGCACACCCGTTTTATCCGGCCTATGTGTCGAACTGATGTTATGGTCTTTGACAAAGGCCTCGCTCGCCCAGTAGCTTAAGAATTCTTCCGGATCGTCCAGAAATTGTTTACAGGCTGTAAAAAGCATAATTACGGCAAAGGCCGCTATGATAAGCGCCGCCTGAATCTTTTTTTTATCATGTGTTCTCGAGTTTTTCATATAACCGCTACCTCTCAACTACCAATTATCAATATAATACTATACTTTTACCATTTTTAACAGGCCTACATTGATAAAAAGAACCAAGGTTACCAAAAAAGAACTTTGGTTACTCGCTCAAAATCGGACACAGATGTCCGATTTTGAGCTTCGAGTTTATTATTTTTGTGTGTTTGTTTGACGCAATAGGGAAAGGCAAGCCGCTTTACACGTTCGAAAATGTGTGCCTTGAAGACCGGCAATAACGGCGAATAAGTGTTACGATTCTATGCCGCGGCGGGCTTGTACGCCCTCGTTAAAATAGTGTTTTATCATTTTCATTTCGGTTACAAGATCGGCGGCTTCCATAATTTTTTTATTCGCATACCGGCCTGTTAAAACAAGCTCTACGCTTTCCGGTTTGTTTTTTATCAGGTGCAGAATTCTTTCGATATCAAAAAGACCGTACAAAATGGCCACGTTTACTTCTTCCATTATAACCACATCGTATTCTGCGGACATAATTATTTTTTCGATCTTATCCAAGCCCTCATTCGCCCGCGCAATATCTTTTTCGCTCGGATCATTATGAACAAAATGCGCTTCGCCGTATTGCTCGATAACGAGATTCGGCAAATATTCTACGGCCCTTAATTCGCTGTATTGCATTCCCTTTAAAAACTGCCCGATGTACACCTTATAGCCGGCACACACGGCCCGCAGCGCCAGCCCGAATGCGGCAGTAGTTTTCCCCTTGCCGTCGCCCGTATACACCTGCACATAGCCTTTTTTCATTTTTATAAAGCCTCCCGCTCATATCTTAAAGACGTCTGCTTATATGCCGTAAAAAAGCCAGACTAACACGTATCCGATGGCAACGGCGGTAAGCGTATAGGGCACGCTCATTTTCATAAATTCCGAATTCTTAACCTCGTACCCTTCCGACCGTAAAATTCCGAGCGAGGTAATATTGGCGGACGCGCCGATGGGCGTAATATTGCCGCCGAGGGTTGCCCCGGAAAGGAGCCCGAAAAACAAAATGGGCGAAGCAATTCCCAGCCGGTTTGAAAAAATTTCGATAATCGGAAGCATTGCCGCCACATACGGAATATTATCGACAAAGGCAGAAACCAGAACCGAGCCCCAGACGATTATGCTGTAAATTAAAAACACACTGCCGCCCATTTTTAAAAACAAATCGGCAATCGCCTGAATAAGACCGGCCTTGTTTACTGCGGCAATAATTACGAAAAGGCCGATTAGTAAAAAAAGTGTTTCAAAATCGAATTCATCTTTTACCGTTTTTAAAATTGAACAGTTTTTATTTTTGATCATATTGTATACGATACCGGCTATCAAAAGCACCGAACAAATCAGCCCGTTTACAATCTGCGGTTTTTTGTCTTCCGGCAAAAAAGAAGCGGCAATCATCAAAACGACCATTATGCACAATAAAATCGACGGCATATAATCCGTAACCTTGGTAAGTTCTACCTTGTCCGGTTTTTGCTCCGCTTTACGGAAAACAAAATAAATAATCCCCGTCGCCGCAACCGCTGCAATTTCTACCGAAAAGAAAAGAGACGGCTTTCCCAAATACCAAAAAAAATCGAAAAAGTTCATACCGAGCCGGCTGCCTAAAAGAATGGACGTCGTATCGCCGACAAGGGTTGCCGCCCCTTGCAGGTTTGCCGAAATTGAAATGGCGATAATCGGTTTTACAGGAGAAATATTCAGCTTTTTGGAAAGAAGGACGGCGATGGGGGCTAGCATTAAAACCGTCGCAACATTATCCATAAAGGCCGAAATAAAGCCTGCAAAAAGCGAAAGGCTGACGATGATCCATTTTACGTCGGGCAGTCCATTGATGATTTTGTCGGCAATACGCTGCGGCATTTTAGATTCCGTAAACAAGGCTACCAGCCCCATCGTTCCGGCAATCATCAAAATGACGTTCCAATCTATTGCGAAAAAAACATCTTGGTACGGTAAAATTCCTAAGACGACAAAGATAGCCGCCGAAACGCACGCGATAAGCGGTCTGCGTTTTGTAAAAATAATCATTAAACCATAAGTAATACAGAATAAAATAGATGCTGTTGCAAGCCTCATTAAAATACTCCCTGTAAGTTATTTTATGCCGTAATATTTGGAAACGGGAATAACGAACAAAATACCTTGCCCGTCTTTTTCCACGCCCGATTTTTCCCGTATCGCTTGAACCACCGGTTCAAGTAATTCGTCATCGACTATGGTCAACACAATTTCCTTTTCAGGTTCTATTTCCATATCGAATATCAGCTTAGTCTGGTTTAAGCCCGACCCCTTCGCGTGAATGATAGTGCCGCCTCTAGCCCCGGCTTCCAAACTGGCGTCCACAACCTCTCCGGCCATTCCCCTGTTGATAATCGTAAATATTGCAGATTTCATCGTTTTTTCGTCCTTTCTTTGAAAATTTGGCGTTTCGACGGTGCCCCGATCCCTGACGTTAAAGTATGACAGCGAAAACCTAAAGGCAATACCGAATTTTTTCCGCGTAATATCAAATTTTTTCATCAGTTCCGTCATTATCGTATCGAGAAGCTCATTGCTTCCCGCAGTCAAAATCAATTCTTTTCTTGTTTCGTAAATGCCCAAAAAATCGAGGAGCCTGCTTTTAACGGTGCCGTAAGCAATCATAACGGTGGCGCCCGTTAGCCCCTTTTTTCTTGCATACCGTATTATCTTTTTTGCATTGCCGAAAGGGACCAGCATTATAAGAAGCGAAAAATCGTTCATTTCGTTCTCCTTGCATTTTTGATTTTATATATAAGTCCTAAAATTTGCAGGGATATGACGGGCGCAAGTGCGACCGCCGCAATTATTCCAAAGCCGTCAATCAGAACATTCGCTGTCGGTGTGGCAGCGGCCAATCCTTGAGCCAGCGATAAAACAAAGGTCGCCGTCATCGGGCCGGAAGCAACGCCGCCTGCATCAAAGGCAATGCCGACAAACAAATCGGGCACAATAAACGAGAGCCCGACCGAAAGGATATACCCCGGCAGCAGGATATGCCAAAGCTGAAAGGCCGGTTCGATGATGCGGAGCATTGATATCATTACGGCACAGCTTACACCGACGGCCAAAAATATCAGTACGAGTTTTTTCGGCAAGTGACCGCTCGTAACGTTTTCGATTTGCACCGTCAACACGTACACCGCAGGCTCGGCCAAAATGGAAACCAGCCCAACCAGAGCCCCGATAAACAGGGTCAGCGGAGTCGAGGCGATTTCTCCGATTTTGTTTCCGATGATAATGCCAATGTCTAAAAAACCGGACTTTACGCCCCACATAAACAAAAACAGCCCGATAAAGGTGATGATCATACCCTTTATTATCCGCACGAATTCTTTTTTTCTGAGTTTTATGCTGATACAGTTTGTCAAAATAAAGATGACGGCCAGGGGCGTCAGGGAAGAAAGACATTCTTCAAAGGTTACAAGAAGGTTCGAAGAAAAGGCGGTGAAGATTCCGGTGTCGATATTCAAATCGAATTTGAAGTCATCGGGCGATATGCTCTTTGTACCGCTTGCCGCGCTTAAAATCAGCACTGCCAAAATTGCACCGGCCGAAGCCATACCGACTAACCCGAAAGAGTCGCTTTCGGAGACCGTCGAATTCTTTTTCATTGCCGAAACACCGATCGCAAGGGCTAGAATAAACGGAACGGTTATCGCCCCTGTCGTGGTACCCGAAGAGTCGAACGCTATCGAAACAAATTCGGCTGAAGAAAAAAGCCCCGCTAAAAAAATTGCGCCGTACGAAAGGGCAAAGGCGATGTTTTGTTTTGCGTTAAAAACGATGCGCAAAAGGCCGAATACGACAAAGGCGGCAACACCCGCCGACACCGTTAAAATAAGGGTCCGCGACGGCACGGCATTGTGCGTAACCTCTTTTACCTGCTCGGCAAGAATGTGCAAGTCGGGTTCCGCAATCGAAATTAAAAAGCCCAGTGCAAACCCTGCCGCAATCAAAATGACGGCCTTGTTTCTTTTCGTTATTTCGTGCCCCATGTGCAAGCCGATTGCTGCAACGCCCGTTTCGATACCGAACAAAAAAAAGGTGAGCCCGATGATGATAAGGGCGCTTCCGATCAAGAACCTGATAAAAACGTGGTATTCGATGTGTATGAATATGACATTCATCAGAACGGTCAAAACGATAATCGGCAGTACCGAAAAAAGAATTTCTTTGAATTTGTCGAGCAGTATGTTCATCGGTTAAGGTTCTTCCTCCGTTCCGGCAAGTCCTTTTATGCGGGAAGACAACCTCTTTTTAAGCCTCCCCCGCACAGGTCCCGACAATACCACAATAATAGAAAAAAAACAAGATACGCGGGGATTACAAATCCAAAACGAAGTGTTCGGGAATGCGCTCCCCCGGCCCTATAACGTGTTTAACCCACTCGCGTTTTATCTGCCAGATATTAGCCTGTACTTCAAATATATTCCACTCGTCTATATCAAAAATCCTCAGCCAGCTGTCCGTTATCCGCCTTTCTTCATCGGGAAACATTCGCGCATATCTTCCGTTGATAAATTCGTAGGAATTTTTAAACCCCTTGCGCCGTATGTCTTCTTCGTAGGCGGCAAGATCCGCTTCGTCTTTTGGCACGTAGTGCAGGTTCAGCACATAGTCCCATTTTAAGCCGCTAAAATATAGAATCTCTTCGTTGGGCACTTCCAAAACGTAGGCCGCCTCGCCCTCTTCCGGCCGCATACAGCTTTTTGCGCTTACCGAACACCAGATATGATAGTCGGCATAATCGGGCTTTTTTATGCGCTTGGACGATTCTTTTATGAACCAGTCGTAGGCTTTCAGCATAAGCTGCGAAATTCCTGCAAAATGCTCTTCTATGTAGACTCTTTTGTTCAAAAAAAGCCCCGTTTTTTCCAGAATGCCGAGCGACCTTTTATCCTGACAGGTAAATAATATCGTTTTGCCGTTTTTCGAATACGGATTGTTTACGGATTTTTCTTGCAGCACACAGTACCTCCTTTTCTGCGGTTTCTTATATCCGCTGTCAAAAATATGCACAGCAAAACGATACAGGAAAAGATAATAAAAAGCAGCAGTATCAGCAGCATATTGATGAATATGGACGGCACAAGAAGCGGATTAGTCAAAAAATTATCTTTTTCTATACTGCCGTCCTCGGTAATTTCAACAGGATATTCGAAACTGCTGCCTGCCGGTTCATAAAAAAATATTTCTATGTTCTTGTCGAAGTCGTAATTTCCGATATATATGCGCCCGTTATCGGGATAAGAGCGCACCTTAAACCGATAAACGCTGCCATCGTCCAAAAAGCGGTCTATGGCCGCCTCCTGTAAGGTTTCGGAATAATGAAATTTTTCTTTGCCGATAATGCCGCCGTACAGCCAGCCGCCTGAGCCGGAAAAACCGCTTATAATATAATTGGCATTGACCAGATAAATATCATATCCGCCGATTGTGCCTATACGATATTCCTTTGCCCGATTATTACGATTCAGATATTCGCTGCTTACCAATATCGATAAGCCAAGGGTAAAAATTATTATCGGTAAGATTGCGTACCGTTTTTTAAACCGAAATTTCATTGTCGATAATATCCTATAGCCGGACTCTCCGATATTATCGTATCGCACTGTCCGATATTAGTGGCCGGATACCCGAAGCGTTCTGTTCGGCTGACCCTATTCGATGGCCCGTAAATACCCGTTCAGTTTTTCGATGCGCCGCACCGCTTCGGCGAGTTTTTCTTTTTCGCCTGCAATAACGTCTTGCGGGGCATTTTTTACGAAGTTTTCGTTTTTCAGTTTTGCTTCTATTTTGGCGGCGTTTGCCGTGTGTTTTTCCAGCTCTTTTTTAAAGCGGGCTTTCAGCTGACCGATGTCAACGGCTTCGCCGGTAACCAAAAAGGCTTCAAACCCATGCCCGACCGTGCCTATTGAAGCGGCGGGTTTTTGATCGGGCGCGGTGATAAAGTCGAGTTCCGAAAGACCTGACAGCATTTTTATGATTTCGGCATTTTCAGGGGCTGCTTCGGCCGGAGAATTTTTTTCGACATAGAGCGAAACTGTTAGTTTGAGCTGCGGGTCGATACCGCATTCGGTTCGGAGCGCCCGTATGTTCCGCACCAGTTCCTGCATGGTACCGAAGCGGGCGGCTGCCGGCTCGTCAATGCGGGCGGCGTTTTCTTCGGGATAGGCAGCTGTCATCAAAATATCGGCACGTTTGCAGGCTCCTTCGGCACAAAACTCAGGCAGTTTCGAGTAGATTTCTTCGGTAACAAAGGCTAAAAAGGGATGGAGCAGCCGCAGCGACTCTTCCAAAACCGCAAGCAAAACGGAGGCGGCGCGGTCTTTTTCTTTTTCGTCCCCGTATTTAAACGAAAGTTTTGTGCCCTCAACGTACCAGTCGCAAAAATCGTTCCAAAAGAATTCGTAGACCAGCTGAGAGGCCTCGTTATAGCGGTAAAAGTCCAGAGCCTGCCGCGCGGAAGCCGCCGTTTCGTTCAATTTGTGATAAATCCAGCGGTCAAGTTCTTTTAACCCGCTACGGTCTACGGGTACGAGGGTTCTGCCTTCAAGGTTGCCTAAGATGTAGCGCGATGCATTCCAAACCTTGTTTGCGAATTTGGAGCCGAATTTAAAACTTTCGTTATCGATGAGGATATCCTGCCCTTGAGCGCACATAAAGGTTAGCGTGAATTTCATTGCGTCGGCACCGTATTCGTTGATAACGACCAGCGGATCAATTCCGTTGCCGAGCGACTTACTCATTTTTCGTCCCTGCTTGTCCCGCACCAGCCCATGCAGATAAATGTCGGTAAACGGAACCCGGCCCGTAAATTCCAAGCCCGCCATCACCATACGCGCAACCCAAAAAAAGATGATGTCGTAGCCTGTCAAAAGGGCGTTTGTGGGATAAAAACGGGCGAGGTCTTCTGTTTTTTCAGGCCAGCCGAGGGTAGAAAAGGGCCAGAGCCAGCTTGAAAACCACGTGTCCAAAACGTCTTCGTCCTGATGAACGGTTTCGGAAGCGCAGTGCGGGCACCGGACGATGTCGGTACGGCTTACACTCATTTTTCCGCAAGATCCGCAGTACCAAACGGGAATGCGGTGTCCCCACCACAGCTGGCGCGAAATACACCAGTCGCGTATGTTTTTTAACCAGTGCGAATAGGTGTTTTCCCATTTTTGCGGATAGAATTTGATTTCGCCTTTTTGCCATGCGGCCAAGGCTTTTTTAGCTAAGGGCTGCATTTTTACGAACCATTGTTTTGAAAGATACGGTTCTATGGTTGTTCCGCAGCGGTAACAGCCGCCGACCGAATGGGTAATTTTTTCTTCGTTTTTAAAAAGGCCGGCCGCTTCCAAATCCGCCAGAACGGCCTTGCGCGCCTTTTCGACCGAAAGGCCGCGGTATTTTTCGGGCACCTCGGCATTTAAGGTGGCGTCGGGATTTAATATGTTGATAACCGGAAGATTGTGCCGTTTGCCGACTTCCCGGTCGTTGGGGTCGTGCGCCGGAGTGATTTTTACGATTCCGGTGCCGAATTCCTTATCGACATAGGAATCGGCGATAACAGGGATTTTCCGCCCGGCAAGCGGCAGGATGACGGATTTTCCGACGAGGTGCGTGTACCGTTCGTCTTCGGGGTTAACGGCGACGGCCGTATCGCCCAAAAGGGTTTCAGGGCGGGTGGTGGCAATTTCTATCTTATTCGAACCGTCGGGAAGCCGCGCGCCGTCTGCAAGTTCGTAGTAGATGTGATACATTGCGCCTTTTTTTTCGGTATGTTCCACCTCGTCGTCGGAGAGGGCGGTGCCGCACGAGGGGCACCAGTTGACAAGATAGTTTCCCTGATAAATGAGGCCCTTTTCGTACAGCGAAACGAAAACCTCCCGCACCGCCTTTGAAAGCCCCTCATCAAGGGTAAAACGCTCGCGGCTCCAGTCCACCGAGGCACCGAGCCGTTTTAACTGTTCGGTGATGACGGCGTGGTGTTCGTTTTTTACTTCCCACGTCTTTTCGAGAAAGGCTTCGCGCCCAATGTCTTTTCGGTTTTTGCCTTCCGCTTTCAGCTTTTTTTCGACGACATTTTGCGTGGCGATACCTGCATGATCGGTGCCGGGCACCCAAAGCGTTTGTTCACCTTTCATACGGTGATAGCGGACGCTTACGTCTTGCAGCGTGTCGTCCAGGGCATGCCCTATGTGCAAAACACCCGTAACATTGGGCGGCGGAATAACGACCGTATAGGTTTTGCTTGTGTTTTCTTTTTCGACGGGCTTAAAACAGCCCCTTTCTTCCCAAAACGTATAAATTCGCTGTTCAAAATCTTTCGGATTATAGGCTTTTTCCAATTCTATCGCATTCAGTTTTTCAGGCATTTTTTTCTCCAACCATGCTTTTAAGGATTCGATTGTATCGATGTGTTTTTTTAAAAAGGGCATAATATAACAGTTTTCCGTAATTTTCAAGTGCGGTAAAAAGGGTTCACACCGAAATTACTTTTTATGCATTACTCCCTTCGAGTTATAATAGGGCATCTCTAAAAACCTTGTTGGATTTGCTTCGCGTCCTTCGGAATAGAGATGCCCGACGAGTTTTTAGAGGGTTCCCTCATAAATTTTTCTCCTTAAATCATTTCCTTCTAAACCGCCCTGTGGGCGGTTTAGAAAAGTTAAATTGATAATATTAATTGCTACGAAACTTGTATAATAAAAGTAAACAAATATAATGGAGAATATTATGGGAAGAGTT
>CAUTPO010000068.1:0-11689 GCA_963540475.1 uncultured Treponema sp.
AGCTATCGGTATTCTTACCTGTATAAAGGTTGGAAAAGACAATCTGTTTATAAATGCCGGCTTGATGGATTTACTGAAAGAATAGAAGATGGGGAGATGGCACTGTCTATAGCAAAAAAATTATATATTGAAGCAATTAATGACTCTAATGAAGTAAACTTGTCGTTGCACTTTGTGTAAGGTTTATTTTCAGCCGCTGAAATAACGCGGCTGAAAAACACTGTCAAGTTTGCAAAGCAAACTTGCTTATTGTATGCTGTTTCTCATTTCATTTCGAAACGGCGTAATGCAACAGTTTCCAAAGTTAATCTTTGTTCAACTGTTGCATTTTAAGGAAAACTCACAGCGATTGTGGGCCCGAGCGGAAGCGGAAAATCGACGATTATCCGGCTGCTGGCGCGGTTTTGGGAAGCCGACACCGGAACGATTCTATGCGGTGATACGCCGATAAAAACAATCGACAATGAAAAGTGGCTTGCGGCAGTTTCTATGGTGCTGCAGGATGTGTATTTGTTTCACGAAACGATTCGGGAAAATATTTTATTCGGCAGAAAGGATGCGTCCGAAGAGCAGATGATTCGTGCGGCGAAAAAGGCGAATTGCCACGATTTTATTATGAAGCTGCCGCAAGGGTACGACACGGTTGCCGGTGAAGGAGGCTCCACGCTTTCCGGCGGAGAAAAACAGCGGATCGCTATTGCGCGGGCCTTACTGAAAGATGCGCCTCTTTTGCTGCTCGATGAGCCGACTGCCAGTTTGGATGCACGGAATGAGGTCGCGGTACAAAAAGCGATTGGTCAGCTGGTACGGAATAAAACCGTCATAATGATTGCTCACCGTCTTAAAACAGTCGAACACGCCGATCAGATTCTGGTCGTAAACGAGGGGCGCATTGAAGAAACGGGCACACACCGCGAACTGCTTGAACGCAATGGGCTGTACGCCCGCCTGTGGAATCTGCAAAACCGCTCGAAGGAATCGTCGCTTGACGGCAATAGCCCTGTCAGCATATATTACAAGTAAGGAAAGTAAGGAGATTTTTTATGGAACTTGCAAAAGTAACAGCGAAAGGGCAAATTACCATTCCTCTTGTAATAAGAAATATGCTTGGATTAAAAACCGGCGATAAAGTCTTTTTTGAAGAAAGCAAAGGAAAAGTGTATATTACAAATGCTTCTCAAATAACTTTGTCAAATGCTCAAACTCAAATGCTGGGCGAGGCGGAAAAAGCAGGCTTTCAAACAGAAGATGATGTTGTTGCGTATATCAAAGAATTAAGGAAAGCCCGTTGAGAGCTTTCGTAGATACAAACATTGTCATTTCTGCAATGCTTTTTCCTAACGGTAAAGTTGCTAAAGTTTTTTCTCATTTACTTGAGAAACATACTGTAATAATTTCTTCATACATAAAAGAAGAATGCAAAGAAGTCTTTCAAAAGAAATTTCCCTTAAAAAAAGAACAGTTGGATATTTTTTTTGGCGGAATTAATTTTGAAGAATTTAAGACTCCCGAAAAAATTGATGAGAAGAAATATCCGAAAATTCGAGATATAAAAGATTTACCGGTTCTTGTATCTGCAATCTTATCTGATTCGGATATTTTGATTACAGGTGACAAGGATTTTGAAGATGTAAAAATTGATAAACCATTAATATTTACACCGGCAACGTATTTTAAATTGATTTGCGTTTGATATTGCCGCTATATTTTCAACAGCAGTGCAGTTGACGTATTCACCTGTACAATTTCCACATTCTGCCCTATAGCGGCTCTTAATAACCGGTAAAAAGACGGTAAGAGCTATCAAGTACGCCTAAGCAATGTTATTCATTGGGCACGGCTTCGTGATTGTCCTATCGCGCAGATGTAGATGAGATACATGCAATACACTGATACTCTGTGTCGGGGGCGCTGATTTATTGATGCAGCTTCTTGACAGTAGAGGTTGGTTTTATTATATTAATCATACAAATCATACTTAAAACAAGGGCGGTAGAAAAATGAAACATCCGGAGGGAAAATACGCTTGGACTGTTAAGGTTGGAGAAAAGGGGCAGTTTGTCATACCGAAAGAAGCCCGTGATGTGTTCAACATTAAACCCGGCGATACGTTAATCGTTCTTGCAGATATAAATAGAGGTATCGCCATTCCGCCTAAAAATATGTTCGCACATTTGATGGAGACTATTTTCAATCAAAATGCACCAAAGGAGGACGAAGAATGAGTGCGATCATCATTAAAGAGCTTACAAAAAAATACGGGGATATAGTTGCCGTAAATAATCTTAATTTAACCATTGAGCAAGGTGAGTTATTTGCCCTGCTTGGCGTAAATGGTGCGGGAAAAACGACAACGATTAAAATGTTATCCTGCTTGATAAAACCCACAAGCGGGGAAGCTTTTCTTCTTGGGGACAGCATTATCTCAAATCCTCATGCAATAAAAGAAAAAATCAACATCTCACCACAGGAAACGGCAGTAGCGGCAAATTTATCCGTTTTAGAAAATTTGGAACTTATTGCAGGAATATATGGACAAGATAGTAAAACGGCACATAAAAACGCCCGGGAAATAGCACAAAAATTCGGTTTGGAAAATGAATTGAATAAAAAAGCAAAAAATTTATCGGGCGGAATGCAACGCCGTCTTTCTATCGCTATGGCTCTGATTTCAGAACCTCATATTTTGTTTTTAGATGAACCTACTTTAGGACTTGATGTCTTGGCTCGCCGTGAACTATGGGCTTCCATCAAATCATTAAAAGGAAAAGTTACGATAATTCTTACAACCCATTATATGGATGAGGTTGAACATTTATCCGACCGTGTGGGAATAATGGCAAAGGGTCAATTAACTGCTGTGGGAACCGTAACGGAATTAACGGCACAAACGGGTACTTCTAAATTAGAGGATGCCTTTGTTGCGCTTTTAGGAGGTGCGCTATGAGAATGGTTCTGTTTGCAAAACGTAATATAAAAGAGATTTTGCGTGACCCTGTTAATCTCTTTTTTAGTCTCGGCTTTCCGCTTGTTCTGTTAATCTTGCTGTCTATTATCAATGCTGCTATTCCACCCGAAGCGAAAAACATGATGTTTCAAATACAAAATCTCGCACCGGGTTTGGCAATGTTCGGCAGCGTATTTATGGCATTATTTGCAGGTATGCTGTTATCAAAAGACCGCACCTCTTCTTTTTTAATGCGGTTGTTTACCTCGCCTATGACTGCGGCGGATTTTATTTTAGGGTATACGTTACCGATGCTCGTTATGACAATCGTACAAGCTGCAATAACCTTATTGGTGGCAGGCGCGTTTAGGCTTGATATACATATCAATATCCTTTTTGCGATTAGTATGACAGCCGTAACTTCATTGTTTTTTGTCGGTACGGGTTTATTGTTCGGCAGTCTTTTGAATGAGAGAGCGGTCGGCGGTGTGTGCGGAGCATTATTAACCAATATTGCCGGTTGGCTATCCGGAGTTTTTATTCCCATTGATTTGATAGGCGGCGCTTTCAAAACAATAACACATATGTTGCCGTTTTATCATAGTACTGAAGCAATAAGGATAAGTTTAGGCGGTAATTTTAGCCGGATGCTTCCTCATTTGATTGTCGTAATAGGATATACAATCGTGATTTTCACGCTCGCTATTATCACTTTTAATCGTAAAATGAACGGCGAAAAAGCATAAAAAATCAACAATCCCGACGTGTAGCATCGAGGTTTCGTTAAAGAAATGAATAACTGCTTCATAATTTTACAGGTCTTCCTGTAAAAAGTTCAAAACCGGTTTTGCGGTACACAGTCCCGCTATTGATAAAAGTGCGGATATGTACTATTATATCCGCATGTATCAAAGCATTTTGCCTGAAAATTTAAACGGTTTTACGGTTTATATGATCGGCATTAAGGGAACGGGAATGGCCGCCCTTGCCGAAATCCTTGTTTCAAAGGGAGCGCTTGTTTGGGGAAGTGATGTTCCCGATGTTTTTTATACGGACGCCGTTTTGCAAAAACTGAATATTACGGTTTATTCTGGCTTTGCTCAAACCAATGTTCCCGACTCCCCCGGCTTGATTATCTATTCGCCGGCCTTTTCTCCTGAAAATAATGAAGAACTGTTCGTTGCAGCGCAGCGGGGTTTACCGATGATGTCGTATCCTGAGGCGCTTGGGGCCCTTTCCAAAAACCATTATTCGTGCGGGATTTGCGGCGTACACGGAAAAACTACAACGACGGGCATTACCGGCACCATTTTAAAAAAGCTCGGCTTTCCCGCCTCCGTTTTGGCCGGCAGCATTATTTCCGGGTTCGGTAATTCCTGTACGATGCTCAACGGTGATGAGTACTTCATTGCCGAAACCTGCGAATACAAACGGCATTTTTTAAACTTCTTTCCGAAAAAAATTGTTTTGACCGGCGTTGAACCGGATCATCAGGATTATTACCCGACCTATGAATCTATTTTGACGGCCTTTTTGCAGTACATAGGCAGGCTGCCCCAGTTTAGCGAGCTTTTTTATTGCGCCGATGATGCGGGGGCTTGCGAAGCTGCAAAACTGGCCTTTGCAAGCCGGCCCGATCTGGTGTTTATTCCGTACGGCGAAAAGGCATCGGGGGATTATAAGGTGTCGATACACGGGGTTCGGGACGGTAAGCTGTATTTTTCCCTTGCAGGCTTTGCAGGCGAGTTTCGGCTGCAAATACCGGGCCGGCATAACGTGTTGAATTCGGCCGCTGCAATCGCCCTATCGATTAGTCTTTTAAAAGAAGAATACGGAAGCGTTTCCGTTGAAGATGTTTCGGCCATACGCTCTGCGATAGCGTCGTTTACGGGTTCCAAACGCCGCACCGAATTTATCGGAAAGATGCAGTCGAAAGACGTGCTGATTTTTGACGATTATGCCCATCATCCGACTGCAATAAAAACCCTGCTGAAAGGTTTGCGCGAATTTTATCCTGAAAGGCGCATTGTCGCCGATTTTATGGCTCATACCTATTCGAGAACCGAGGCCCTTATAAACGAATTTTCCGCCTGTTTTTCCGATGCGGATATCGTCATTTTGCATAAGATCTTTGCTTCGGCTAGGGAAAAATATTCGGGACAGATGGACGCGCAGACCCTTTTTACTAAAACGAAAAAGCGGCATAAAAATGTTTATTTTTTTAACGAGGTGCAGGACGCAAAAAATTTTTTAAAAGAACGATTAAAAAACGGCGACTTGTTTATTACGATCGGTGCGGGCAATAATTATGTTTTGGGTACCGAACTTTTGGCGGAAGAAGGATAATGTATGAAAAGTATGACGGGCTATGCCCTGTATGAGGAAAGCGGAAAAAATGCGTATATCAGTCTGGAAATAAAAAGCTATAATTCCAGATACTTGGATTTGAATATCAATTTACCGTTTTGGCTTTCCGGTCTTGAACCCGTTTTTAAGGACTTTTTTGCTTCGAAGATTGCGCGGGGCAAGGTCGATATTAGCGTGCGCGTAAAGGATTTCGAGTTCGATGCCGAAGTGTGTGCCAACACCTCGATCGCAAAAACCTACGCTAAGGCGCTTAAAGAAATAGCGGATGCGGTAGAGGCGCCGTATGTCATCGATATAAATACCTTTTGCGAAAAAGAGGGCGTTTTGACCGTGGAGCGGAATGTCGACCTGCATGCGTGGGAGGCCGTACTAATGCCGATTGCCGAGCGGACTTTTTTGCAATACGATAAAACGAAGAGCGAAGAGGGCGCTGCACTGTATGCCGACATCGTGAGCAATCTCGACACGATAACCGCCGCGGTAAAGACGATAAAAGAATATGTGCCGCAGCTTGAACAAATCTTTTACCAAAACATCAAAAACCGTTTAAACGAATTGACCGAAATCGAAATAAACGAGCAGCGCATAATGCAGGAAATTGCGATTATGCTGGTAAAATATACGATTAACGAAGAAATTGTGCGGCTGGAAGCTCATTGCAAAACCCTGTACAATGAAATAAAACAGCCCGGCCCTGTGGGCAAGCGTCTTGATTTTCTCTGTCAGGAAATCAACAGGGAAATAAACACGATAGGTTCGAAAAATCAGATGATCGAAATCGTGCAGCCCATTATCGATGTAAAAGAAGCCCTTGAAAATATACGCGAACAGGGACGCAATGCGGAGTAAGATATGATAAACGATAAAACGGAATTAAGAGTAAAAGAGAATACACAGATTAGAATTGCAATGTCGGGGCCTTCCGGCTGCGGGAACACGACCGTTTCCACGCTGCTTGCAAAAACGCTGGGCATAGACTGCATAAATTATACGTTTAGAAACCTTGCCGCGGAACTGAATATTCCGTTTAATGAGCTCCTGCAAAAGGCCCGCACCGATTTTTCTTTCGATAAAATGCTCGACAAAAAACAGATTGAGCTTGCGTCGAAAAAATCCTGCGTACTCGGCTCGCGCCTTGCCGTCTGGCTTTTGGATTCGGCGGATTTACGGGTGTATTTACAGGCCGGAATCGATACGCGGGCTAAAAGAATTCAAACCAGAGAGGGCGGCTTCTTGGAGAAAATAAAAGAGGTAACCGATATGCGGGATATTGAGGATTCTCGCCGCTACAAAGAGCTTTACGGCATCGATAACCGTAATTTTGCATTTGCCGACCTTATCATCGATACGGAAAAAAACAATCCGGAGCAAATAGTCGCCATCATCTTAAACGAATTACATAAGCGCGGCTTAGTCTGCAAAAAAACGGACTGAAAAAAAATTACATTTTTTCTATTTTGCGTATCAGGCGTAAAAGGGTTGCAAGGCAGCCGCCGCAATAAATGATGCCGTATGCATATACGATGTACGGTAAAACTTGCAAAAAATAGCCTGCAAAGTACAGCACGGGCATCCAACCGGCAATCCCGATTTCTTCGCTTAAGCGCTTTGAAGCACCTGCTGCTTCCTTTGTGTCGACCTGTGCAGCTATCTTGTACGATTGTACAGCAGCGCGCATCAGCATATTTGCTGATGAGGCGAATGCGGCAACCGTAAACGGGTCTATGAGCTTACTGGTATACAGGGGGGGGGTAGACAGGTATGAAGCCGTATTGCCCATACTGAAAAGAAGTGCGGTGTAGGCGCAGTATCCTGCTGCCGCATCCACCCAGCTGCCGAAACGTGCATTGGCCCGTACAATGTTTTTGCCGTTCATAGTGCGCGCCATGTTTCCGTCGGTACAATCGAGAACGGCAAACAGAAAAAAGCAGCATATACCGCTTATTTGATATACGGGTGCATTAAAAAAGCTGAGAACGAAGCCCGTTGCGCACACAAAGATGCTAAAATAGCTGACTGTATTCGGCATAAGGTTTAAGTTAAGCGCAAGCCATGTAAGGGGGTACGAGAGCGGGCGGTACAATAAATGGTCGAGCGTTCCGTCTGATCTGCTTTTTTCTTTAGGGTACGAGGCCCTTATTTCTTTAAACGTGTATTTCATTTGTTCTCCTATTTACAATTATGACTATGAATATTTGTGCACATATTAGACCTGTTCGGAAACTTCAGTTTCAGAACAGTCTGCCTTAAAATGCGATGTTCTAAATCGCACCTTGAAATGCAACAGTTGAACAAAGTGTGAACTTTGGAAACTGCTGCATTTATGCGCGGAACGCGCATACGTTAATAAGCGATGTTTGCGAAGCAAACTCGCCGTGTTTTTAAGCGGTACCATTTGTACCGCTTAAAATAAACCTGATATTTGTACGATTTAGAACTCGTCAACCTGTTCGATAAGTCCGTTATCGAACAGGTCTATTATTCCTGCACCTGCCGGGAGTGTTCAAGGTAAAAGGCTTCCAGCTGTTTTGCGCACTGCGTAATATCGAACCTCTTCGCCTTTTCTGGGAACCTTCTTTCTGCAAAGCGGCCTGCCTCGTCTGTAATTTTTAAAACCCAGGATTCGGGATTATCCAGATCGAGCTTAAAACACCGATCGGACAACACGGCTTCGTCAGGAATGGTGTTAGAGGTAAGGCAGGTGAGTCCGGACACCTGTGCTTCGATAAGCGAGATACCCAAGCCCTCGTACAAGGACGGAAACACAAAACAGTCGGCTGCACAAAGATAGTCTGAAACGTTGGGCACACTGCCTGTAAAAATAACCGAATCGAAGATGCCGAGTTTTTGCGTGAGGGCTGTAATGCCGTCTTTTAATTTCCCGTCGCCTATTAAAAGGAGCCTGCTTTCCGGTATCCGTTTTTTTATAGCATAAAAAAGGCGTACAAGAAAGGAATGGTTTTTTACCGTTCGAAAGCCCCCTGAATGTGCAAACAGGATTTCCCCATCCCCTATGCCAAGCCGGGAGCGCACTTGCCGCCGAATAGTTTCGGAAAACAGGAATTTTTCAAGATTGATACCGTTTGGAATTATTGTGATTCGGCCTTGATCATATTCATTTTTGCCGAACTGCCAAATGGCCGCTTCTTTTGAACAGGCAAATTTATGGGTTGGATAGGCATTCATCCGCATCTTGGCATACAGTTTTACGATTTTTTTAAGGCCCCTATTTAACAGTCTATTTGTATGGCTGTGTGCAATACGGGTCGGAATGCCTGCCGCCTTCGCCCCCCGCAGGGTAAAAGTGCTCAGTAAATTTAAGTGAGAATGAATGACCTTGTATTCAGGATGGGCGGCAAAAAAATAAGCTAAATCGCGCCCATATTGTAAAAAGTAGCTACCTGAAAGGGTTTTCAGCTTATAAATGCGGCCTCCTAAACTGAGAATTTCATCATCAAAGGCACCCTTTTCTTCAGTGTGATCTAAAAAGTCGAATTGCACTTTGCTCCTGTCAATAGCACGGTATATGTTCATTATAAAATTTTCTATACCGCCCCGAGCCATTTTTGAAACGGCGTGCAGTATCCGTATCGGTGTTTTCATCTGTTCCTCTTTACCGCCTTTTTTATTGTGCGCATCGAAAAATAAGCCGCCGATAAAAGGGCGTCATACGGTGAATATTTTTTTTGGCGCAGGGGCAGTTCATTATAATCTTTTAGGCACAAATCCTTATTTTCATGGATAAACCGTTCCAAAGCGGTAAAATCGTTTTCTTCCATTGTGTTAGGGTGAAGCGCAATGGCCGTAAACTTAAACGGCAGCGTTCTGCATCGGCCGGACTGCTGCGGCAAAAAGAAAAAACCGTTTTTGTAGTAAATTTTGTTTGCGATCGTATCACAGACAATCCGTATCGGCGTTTCGGTTTTAAGCGCTTCGAGGGTATTTTCATCAAAGGTATGCGAGGGCGCGAAAAATACCTGCGGTTTCAGTGAATGCGACTTTAAGATAGTATACCCCGCCCGTATTTTTTCTTTTTGTTCACTAAGCGGAAGGCCTGCAAATTCCGAACGGTTGTGCACCGGATTTATTCCGCCAGATCGTGTATTGTACACGTGAGTGTAGCCGTGCAGACCGATAATCCAGCCCTTGTTTTGCCAGCGCAGGGACTTGGCCCAAAAACCTTCGTCTTTTGTATAGCGGGACGTAAAGGTTGTATCGAGGCAGTTCGGAATGATACCGGCAAGCGGAACAATGTGTGCGCTGTCTAAAATATCTTCCACCCGCTGCCATTTTGTGCAGTCCATATATTCGGCTGCATCATCTAACCGTATCAAATACATAGTGTAGTTTTCAGAGGTTTAAATAACCCAGTTTCCTTTTTCTAAAAGCGGTACACGGCTGCCGTCTTTTTTGACGCCTGTAACCGAAAGTTCAGGCCCGCCGACCATAAAATCCACATGAATGATCGAATTGTTCATTCCTGCCTTTTTTCGTTCGGCCTCGTTTAAGGCTGCCCCGTTTTTAATATTTTCGCTGTACGCATTTCCGAGGGCAAAATGGCAGGAGGCATTTTCGTCGAACAAGGTATTTTTAAACAAGATTCCGGTATTGCTGATAGGCGAATTATCCGCAACGAGGGCAACCTCGCCTAAACGCCGCGAACCTTCGTCCGAGTCCAAGAGGGATTGAAGAATTTCCTTTCCCTCCGCCGCATCGAAATCGGTAACTTTTCCGTCTTTAAACGTAAAATGAAACCCGTCGATGATCCTGCCGCGGGCGGCAAGCGGCTTTGTCGCCTTTAACGTACCGTTTACCTTAAAGGCGTGCGGCATGGAAAACACCTCTTCGGTGGGAATGTTCGCCATAAAAACCTCGCCCTTCTCCGATTTTCCGGAGCCGCCGACCCATTGGTGTCCTTCCGTAAGAAAAACTTCCAAATCCGTTCCCGGTCCCTTGTATACCAGTTTTTCAAAATTCATATCGTTTAAAAAGTGTTGGTGCTTTTTTAATTGCGCATCGTGTTCCTTCCACGCCTTGACGGGGTCGGCTGCCGTTACCCGTACCGCTTCAAAAATCTTTTCCCAGAGTTTTTGCACGGCTTCGTTTTCCGGCAAATCGGGGAAGACGGAACGGGCCCATGCGGGGGTCGGGTGGGCTGCGACCGTCCATTTTACGCGGTTTTCCATTGTGTACCTCATAATCGGTTTTGAAGCGGCCGCCTGCGTTTTGTTCCATTCGGAAACGCGTTTTGAATCCGCCTCTTTTAAAAGCTCAGGATTATCGGCAACGAGCGACAGGCGGTGATAATTATTTTTGTAAGCCGCCTCGGTATAATCTATTTTAAATGCGGGCATTGTTTTAAAAACGGCTTCATCACCGTATTTGTATCGTGAAAGCGTCATATCGTCGTCGGAAAAATTATAGATAATATCCTTTGCGCCCATTTGGTAGGCCTGTTTTGTAATTTCCCTGACCATACCGATGGAGTGTTCGTTTACCAAAACGAGAAGACCGTCGTCCTTTTGCAGGTTAAGACCGACCTTTAAAATAAGTTCGGTATATTTTTCGATACTCTTTTTTAAGTCCATAAAAGGTTCTCCTTACAGGGAAAATATTGGCGGCTATGTACGCGTTTTCAATTTATAATGAAGAATAGCATAAACGGGAAAAAAAGTAAATGTGTGCGGTAAGGGTTCGTTTTGCCTTGTTTGATTCAAAGGGTTTTTTGGTAAGATGGCGGATTTAAGCATACACTATCGGCTTACAGTCTGCAAGTTCCCGTCTTTTTTTCGTAACGATAAGACAGTAAGATATAAAAGGCCTATAATAAGTCCGTTTAAAATAAAGGCTGCAACCGTTGCCTTATATTCGGCAAAATATAAAGAAAGATATACAAAGGGTATCAAGAATGCATAGGTTATCGCAGTTTCGATAACGGTTGTACCAATGAATTTGTTTTTTATTTGCATATCGGCACGCAAAAAGGCCGTAAAAGATTCCGCAAATAACAAAAAACCAATGGTCTTCAAATAAAAAACAAAGATCCCGTTATGCTCGGCCGTATTTTGTGCAATATAAAGGCTTGTAATCTCGGGCAAGAACAAAAGTATAAGCATATAAACAATAGCGATAAAAGCGGCGCTTGCCGCTATATTCAAAACTTTTTCTTTAAAAGACGTTTTCCCGAACACCACCGCCGTCCGGTAAACGGTGATCGGAATAACGGAAATAAAATTCGTAAATTCGAACAAGACGCTGAACTGAAACGTAATGACCGATCTTATATTTCCGGCAAGGATCATGCCGTACACAAGGCTCATACCGATTTTTAAAAGGACTATTCTGGATAATTCTTTTACTATATTGTTTTTCGAT
>CAUTPO010000069.1:0-11518 GCA_963540475.1 uncultured Treponema sp.
ATAAAATGCGCCGCTACGGCAGGGCCTTGCAGCTCGTCAGCTTATTGCCTTTTAGGACGGCGGACGGCGATTATACTGCGGCCGCGTCCCTGTACGGGTTAGGCAGGGACGGGGAGGCGCGCTCCCTCATTTCGCAGGCGATGAGCCGCTGGGCCTTGGATCCGCGTTTTCCTAAATTGTTCTTTTTAAACGAAACGGGTAAACGGATTACTCCTGCGGGGCGGAACCTTGCAAATCACATACTTTCGAGGTTATATGCATGGCAAGAACAGGATCCGAGCCTTTTGGTGTACGCAAGTCCTTTCGAATCCAAGTCGGAAGAAAATATCCGCCGCTTAAAAACCTACCGCAGTATGTATATGCCTTTTACCGCCCCGTACGCATCTGAAGAACTGTACAACCACTCGTATTCCACGCTTTTGAGTTTGCATTATGGTATAATCGACGAGCAGACGGCGGTAGACGAATTTTTGAATATGAGGTCTTACTACCGCAATCCGTTTTCGAAAAAAACGGAGCTGCTGCATACGATGTATGAAAAACACCTTGTCGAACTGCTGCGCGCCGTGGGAAACCCGCTGATACGGGAACAGATACGCTCCTTTTTGGAACGGTACGAGGGACTTGTTTTAAACGATTCGAACAACGATATGATCCTTGAATCGGCGGTGTATTATAAAGACGGCCGCCCGTCCGTCGGCGAATTCGATATTTTGCAGGACGGGTATCCTGAATATACCGTCGAATGCGATTTCGGCATACCGCAAAAAATCTACGGCAAAAAAAGTACCTATGCCGCCTCCTACGATAAATACCCGGCTGTCAATGCGTACAGGCAGGGCGAAATTCTGTATCTGATGCGCCCGCTCGATCTGCAATGGGCACCAATCAAGCTGCAAGAATTGAATTTGAGGCTGTATGACAATGACGAAAAACACAATGCCTTTTTCGCCCTGCATGCGGATGCTGCGGTAAAGCCCGTGCCCGAATGGACTTTGGTGTATTCTTGTATTTACAGCGAACGCCCTGACCCCGTATTAGATGGTGCCGTAAAAAAGGTCTTTTTTGACCGCGGCATTGCGATAACCGATGAGGTAACCATAGACGGCAAACCGTATTCTTCGGCACAGTACCGGAACGGAATTATAGCGCTTGAGCAGGTCGACCAAAACGGCGATGGGTATTTTGAAACCAAAATAGAATATAACACGCAAAACGCCTTAAAGACCATATCGATCGACTTGAACAAAAACAAATTGTACGAATACACGGAGCGGTACTCCCATGATTCCATCGTTACAAAGGGATGGGACGATGACGAAGACGGAAAAAACGAGATTTTTTATACCGGTTATCCCAATGGCAATGCCAAAACCGAATGGATTCATCCGAAGTCGAATAAAAGAATTACCGTAAGCTATGCAAAAAACGTTCCCTTTGAACTTTTTGACGGGAACAAAAGAGAACCGATTCGTCCGTCCGGGGTTGAACCCGTGTACTGGCTCGGCACACTGCCCAATGCGCCTTCAAAAATAAACGAAAAAATTATGGAAATCTTTAACCGAGATGACCTTCCGGTTGTTTCATATATGCTTAAAATAAACGCAATAGAAGTTTATGCAATCAAATCGGGGGGATATATTTTTGCGGAAATTATCGGGAAATAAACTGCGGCTGTTTTCTGCGGCCCTTATTCTTTTTTTATCGTTATCGTGCGGTACGGTGCAGGAATCTCATACCCGTACGGATTATTCCGATAGATCGAGCGTTTTGTATCAGGCCGAACAGGCGGAAAAACTCTTAAAAGAAGGTAAAATTGCAGAAGCTCTTATCAAGACTGAAATTCTTATAAAAAATACGGACGGGTTTTTGGAACTTTCGGAACTGAAAACGAAAATTTTAAAACAGGGCTATGCCGATTTTCTTCAGTATATCAAAAAGAAAGAATGGGCGGCGGCCTTAAACCTTTTCCGCAGCCTCTCGGCCGTCGGCGAACAACCGGCGGACTGGACGGAACAGCGCATTTTTAACGAAAGGGCTGTAACATGGAAAAACGGCGGAAATACCGTTTTGCTCGGAAACGACTTCGGCAGGGCGGATCTAAGCCGCGGGCAGTATTTTCCAAAAAACACGGACGAGATGATACGGGGAACCGTTACCGTCTGGGTTGATAACGGTATGCGCATAGAACGGGGCGTCGGCATTCCGAATATCGTAATCGGTTCGGGTTTTTTTATAGACCGCAGAGGGTACTTTATTACAAATTATCACGTTATAAAAAGCGAGGTTGATCCTAAGTACAACGGCTATTCAAAACTGTACATAAAATCGCCGAACGACCCCAATGTAAAAATTTCTGCGAAGGTTATCGGCTGGGATCCCTTGTTTGATCTGGCCTTGGTAAAAACGGAAATCACGCCTGAAATTATTTTCGAGCTGGGTTCTTCTAAAAAGTTGGACGTGGGAAGCCGTATTTATGCAATAGGTTCCCCCGCAGGACTCGAAAAAACGCTGACATCGGGAATTGTTTCTACAAAATACCGCAGGCTTTTTTCCATGGTAGATATTCTGCAAATCGATGCGGCGGTTAATCACGGGAATTCGGGCGGCCCCATTGTAGACGATAAGGGGCTGGTGCAGGCCGTTGCGTTTGCAGGGCTCGAACAGCACGAGGGCTTGAACTTTGCGATACCCGTCGAGCTTTTAAAAAATATTTTGCCTGCCTTGTATGCAGGCGGCGAGGTCAGGCACAGCTGGCTTGGCGGTTTCGGGAAAGCCGGGAAATTCGAAAAAAACAGGAGCGGGGTTGAAATTTCGTATATCTTTCCGGGCGGCCCCCTGTCGGTCTCCGGAATAGATGAGGGCTGCGTTATTACGCACGTGGACGGGGCAGAAGTTAAAACGATAGAAGAAATTCAGGCCATGCTGTTGGATATCGCCCCTGATACGATTATAAACCTTAAAGGCCTTAAAAAAGAAAAAGACGGATCTTATTCGACCGAACAGTGGCCGGTGCTCTGTATGGCCCGTCCCCGTCTTCCGGGAAAAGAAATTTACAAAAGGGATACGGACGCCAGGGCCATGCTTCCCGTGTTCGGGTTTTATTTGGAACCGTCGGGTAGAAGAAAGTCGTTTAGGGTTTCGGGGGTGGTTCCGGGCAGTTTTGCCGACGAAACGGGATTTTCAGCAAATGATTATATCGAAATAAGCGGAAAAAAATGGGACGACGAAGATGATGAGCAGATTATTCACGTGCGTATTTACGCAAAAAAGGTCAAAGCGGGATACATCGACTCCTTTATGGTGCTTTCGGCGTATCTGGATAATCCGTCGTTTTTTTAAGCCTTGCGGTGTTGGCGGGGCAGCTTTTGTTTGAACAGCTTAAATAGCCTATAACCTGAGGTAGAAATAATCAGCCCGACCGATATCGCAATCGCTATAAACAGGGCTTGTACGCCCTCGGTAATGCCCTGATTCAATTTATCGGTAACAAAGTACAGCATCGTTTTGTAGATTTTAAAGCCGGGAACGAGCGGTATTGTACCGATAACGATAAAGCAGGTAACGGGCGTTTTTTGCCATACGGCAAAAATTTCGGAAAGAATGCCGACTGCTATAGAACCTGCAAGGGTTGCAAAAATATAATTGATTCCCACATTCTGTAAAAAAATAAGAACCGTCCACGAAACACAGCCGCAGCCTGCGCTTAAATAAATATTTTTTTTCGGCACATTAAACAAAAAGCAAAAACAAAAACTGGCAACAAGCGAGGCCAGCGCATGAATATACAGCGGCATCAAATTCCTCCGAAAAGCGAATAGGCGAACAGTACCGACCCGATACCGAAGGCAATCGCCACCGCCACTAGCACGGCTTCGAAGGTTCTGGCGAGTCCCGAAATCAGATCGCCTAAAATAAAGTCCCTAATCCCCGAGGTAAAAGCAACACCGGGTACGAGTGACAATACCGCGCCTACTATTATCATATCCAAATTTCTGACGAATTGTATGTGATAAAAAAAGATTGTAATTATGCCGACGACAAAGCCCGCTATAAAATTGCTCAAAAAAACTGTTTTCGAAAACGCCTGTACGACGCCGCACAAATGAACAGCTACGATCGTTGCTAAAAACGTAACTATAAAATCGTTTATCGTCCCGCCGAGCAGCATCGAAAATATTCCGCAGCCGACACCTGCCGTTATCAAAATAAGCAGGTCGGGGTATCCTTTTACGTTTTCAATGTCTTTGAGGATCGCGAAGGCGTCTTTTTCGTCTATTTTTTTTTCGGTGAATTTTCGGGAAAAGTCGTTTACCAGAGAAAGCTTTTTGATGTTGCTGCCCCTGCTTTTTATGTTTTTGATGAAGGTGGATCCGTCGCGGCTGTCGTCCCCGATGATGATGACTGTCGGGCTTACAAAGACAGCCGGGCTTGTTATGCCGCGCGAGGCGCATATTCTGATGATTGTTTCTTCGGCCCTGCTCATTTCGGCCCCGTTTTTTACAAGGAGTTCAGCCGCCGTAAGGGCTATTCTGAAAATCCGTGTTGAAGATATTTCTGTTTCCATTATTTTCCCGTTCCGATTTAAACCGCCGGCACAAATCGGAATGTCGAATTTATCAGAAAATACGAAGTTTGTAAATACATGATGTATATTTTTAATCGGGCTTCGAAATACCGCTGCACGATGCCATTTGCATACAGCCCTTGAGCGGAACCATAAGGCGCTTTTATGGAACCTAACGAGTCCTCAAAAAAGCGCCTTGTAAACAGCCCTTACACAGCCGCTCTTTTAGGTGTACCGTCCGGTTTATAAAAAAGACCTCTTAAAATTAGGGCAAGAGCGCCGTCGCCCGTTACATTGCAGGCGGTGCCGAAACTATCCTGCAAGGCAAAGATGGCGATCAAAAGGCCGGTGCCCGTCGAATCGAAATTAAGAACACTTAAAACAAGGCCTAAAGACGCCAAAACCGTTCCGCCCGGAACCCCCGGCGCGCCGACAGCGAATATCCCGAACAAGAATGAAAACAAAAGCATTGTTCCAATCGAGGGGATCGTGCCGTACAGCATCTGCGAAATAATCATACAGAAAAAGGTTTCGGTTAAAACCGAGCCGCACAAATGGGTCGTCGCACCGAGCGGAATTGCAAAATCGACTATTTCCGAAGGCAGTGCGTCGGATTTATGCGCACAGTTTAAGGCGACCGGCAGCGTCGCTGCGCTCGACATCGTTCCGACTGCCGTTGTATATGCAGCCCCGTAATGCTTTATGACGCTCAGCGGGTTCTTCTTCGATACTGCCCCGCCGATTAGATACAAAACCGTAAGCCAGATAAAATGCCCGACCAAGACTATGACGATGACCTTTAAAAAAACGGGCAGCTGTTTAGTCAAGCTGCCGCTGTAGGCCAATTCGGAAAAAGTTGCCGCGATAAACAACGGCAAGAGCGGAACGACAATCCTGTTCACTATTTCCAAAACCATCTTTTGGAATTCTATCAAAACCTTTTCGACGGTTTCGGCCTTGGTCCATAAAACCGAAATACCTGTAAAAATCGCCATAATCAAGGCGGTCATAACCGGCATAAGCGGCTGAATATCCAAACGGAAAGCCGTGGACGGTATTTCGGTTAACTCGGATACGATGTTCGGAACATGCAAAAAGGGAATAAGGGCGTACCCTGCCAAGGCGGAAAAAATGGACGCGCCTACTGCAGAAAGATACGAGAGTCCTAAAAACGAGCCGAGCATTTTGCCCGCATTGTTTTTAAGCCCGCAGATTGCAGGGGCAATAAACCCAAAAATAACGAGGGGGACGGTGAAAAAAATAATCGAACCCAAAATGGCTTTGATCGTGTGCAGCACAGCCATAACCTGCTCCGGTACAAACAGCCCCAGCAGAATACCTGCAACAATTCCGATACCCAGTTTAGGCAATAAGCCTATGCGTTTTTTACTCATACAAATTCTCCTATGAAAATGAGCTGGCAACATTTTAACAAAAATGAGCTTCTAACATTGTAACAGTTTTATGCCGGTATGTGAACTACCTGAACCGTTTTCGAATATGCGATGAAGTATATTGCAGGCACCGCAGCAAAACCGTATCAATGGATTGACTATGATGCAGGTTTTGAAATCACATAGAAAAAAATAAGTAAAATAAAAAACAAAAACGTATCGGGTTACCGGTGATATGAGGAAGGAAGGCTCAGTTCTTTGCGGTATTTGTTGACGGTGCGGGGGGCAAGTGTAATGCCCTTTTCTTTTAAGATATGCGAAATTTTTGTGTCGGATATTTTTTCTTTTTCCGATTCGATTAAATCCCTGATGACGCCGAGCACATAATCCTTTGAAAAACCGCCGCTTACTTCTCCTGAAAACAGGTCTTTTATTTCGAAAAGCCCCCATTCGCACCGTATGTACTTTTCGTTGCACACGCGCGATACCGTGGAGGGGCTTAATTCGACGGCGGCGGCAACATCGGTTTGCTTTAAGGGGTTTAAATACCCGCGGACGGTTTTTGCGCTGCCGTCTTTTGCCGCCCGTCCGGCAAAAAAGTCTTTTTGTACGTTTACGATCACGGTGAGAACCTTCAGTATTGTGCGGTTGCGGTATGCTAAAACATCCATAAACAGTTCCGCCCTTGTCAAAAGTTCGGCAATTTCCTTTGCCTCTTTTTTGCCGGCTGCCTGTTTTTTACTTTCGTATTCAGGCGATATTTCCAACGCGGGGATTTCTTCATCGTTGATGATGATTTTAAATTCGCTTCCGTTCCGTTTAATTTCCGCAACCGGCACGATAAACGTACTGTCTTCTGGTTTGCCCGAATACGCCCGTCCCGGATAGGGATTAAGCGATTTAATAAGGTCGGCCGCATTTTCGGCTTCTTCGCGGGTTACGGTAATTTTTTTCCGTGCGAGCTTTTGTATAAACAGATCGATGTCCGTAACGGCGGATAAAATTTCGTAATGGTTTTTGATTATGTCGACGGTCAGTTTGTACGCATCTTTGTATATGTCCAGTATTTTTCCCGTTTTAGGCGATTCGCAAAAAATACCGGCCTGTACGATAAGCGATTGTTTAAAGCCGCTGCAAGCGCAGCCTGCCGGTTCAAGCCGGCGCACGGCAGTAAGGGCTTTTTTGATTTCAAAGCTTGTTATCGTTTCTGCTGCCGGTTTTTTCGTTTTTTTTTCCGCAGGTGTTTTTTCGCTATCCGTGCCGCCGAACAGTTCTTCGATGGGGACCCAGTTAAATCCGTTTTTGTCGAGGTTTTGGATAATGCGGACGGCGGCTTTTAAAACGTATTCGTCCTGAATGGTTTCTCCCGCCTGTTCGAGTAAATGGGCTTGCAAGGTTTTATACGTTTCGTCACCGATGTTTTCCAAAAACTCTTGGTGCTTGTCGCCTGCTTCGGCTGCCGCAGCGCCGACGAAGGACGAGCTTTTAAAAACGAGGGCGGGATTTTTTTTGACTTCTTTTACGATTTCTTCTTGCAGCTCTTCCGATGAAAGGTTCAAAAGGTTTACGGCACTTATCATCTGCCGGTTCATTATCATCTTTTGAGATAAAATCTGGCTTTGCTTTTGACCCAAAATCATTGTTTCCGTCCTAAAAAATCACAGCGTGCAGTTAAAATCCTTTACCAGTATGCCGGGCAGCAAACAGCCGCCCGTACTCCGCGCAGAGTAGGAATGAGTCGAAGCGAAAAGCCGGCGTTCTTTTGTAACGGCCAACAGGTTTGCACCGAACATATTATACAGGGATTCGTCCCAGCGCATATCGGAAATGGGGGCCGTAATCTTTCCGTCCTCCACCCAAAGGCAGGAAAAACGGGTCATTCCGGTAACCCGTGCCGAGGCAGGATCGCTCCAGTTAAGATAATTGAAATTCGAGATGTAAATGCCCGTACCGAGTTCGCGCAGCACATCGGCCTCGTTCAAGGTTCCTTCGCCGATGACGACCGAGCGTATCGATTCGCTTGCCGGAGCTCCGTTGGATTTTGTACCGTAGCGGATTTGGCTGCGCAGGCTGACCAGCGTGTTTTTCAGCTCCCCGTTTTCGATGACGGGAAGTTTTTCGGGGGCAAGTTCTCCGCCTGCGTTAAAGGCCGGCTCCAAGGCCAAAGAAAAGTCCTGCGTCAAATTGAACTTTTCGGAAAACCGTTCCCGGCCTTCTTTTAAGGCAAGATAGGCGCTGCTTCCCTGCTGCATGGCTCTTTCTCCGAAACCGTTCCACGAAAAAAAGGCGGTTACGTCCGTAAGCGCATCGGGGGAAATAAAGGCGCGGTATTTTCCGGGGCTTAGTTTTTTTTGCGGCACTGTTAAAACCGCAAGCCCCTCTTTTGCCTTTAACAGTTTGTGCCGGTATTCTTCGTCGTTCCATTCGGTGCCGGCATACAGCGATTTTATTCCGCGGCCGTTTTCAAGCCAGAGCGAATAATCGGCGCCGAAGGTTTCGGTTTGGAACCAGTGCTTTGCACCGGAAGAGGTTATGACGCCCTTGCATATCATTCCCTGCGCATAAATGCCGGTAAAGTCCAGCCCCGAGGCGGGACTTAACACCGTGTCGGGAATACAGGCCTCATCCAAGAGTTTGCCGCGGTACACCGCTTCGGAGCTTTCTGCCGCATCGGGGACGGACCGGTATTTGTCTTCGGGTAGGAGGAAAATCTCTTCCCGCGCCGTTTGCAGGGCATGCGCCGCCTCTTTTTTATCTTCTTCGATATCCATCTTTGTGCCGAATGCAAAGCGGTAGGTTCTGTTGTTTTTCCACAAGGTGATGTTGAAAAAGCCCTGTTCTACGGTACCGTTTTGGCGGACGCGGGCCTTGTTAAAGCGCATAAAGTACGTTTGCTCGCCTGAAAAGGCCACAGATATTTTTTCGTCATGTATCAATTCGGATAACATAAAATCCGCAATCGATTCGAAATGCTCTTTAAAGTTTATCTTCATTTTCCGCCTCCGAAAATTTCTACGTCCGAAAAGGCGCACACGGGACTTGCATGGCCTACGGTGATGGTTTGATTGGGTTCGCCCTTGCCGCAGTTGGGGGTGCCGTACACCTCGAAGGTTGACTTATCGCCTACGGCACATAAGCTGCGCCAAAAGGAGCTTGAAACGCCGCGGTAATTCGGGTCGCGTACCGTTTTTGTGATTTTTCCGTTTTCGATTAGTTTTGCATATTCGCAGCCGAATTGAAATTTGTTGCGGTAATCGTCGATTGACCATGAGCGGTTCGAGGTCATCAATATGCCTTTTTCGATAGAAGAAATAATGTGTTCAAAGCTGCTCGTGCCCGGCTCCAAATTTAAGTTCGCCATTCGGTCGATCGGCGGGCGGTTCCACGATTCGGAGCGCTGGTTTGCCACGAGGTGTTTTTCGATTTCCGACGGCGTTTTGTACAGGCGGGTTGAGCTTTCCATACCGCCGAGGCCGCGTACCAAAACGCCTTCTTTTATAATGTAGGCTTTTTTTGCAGGCGTACCGGTTTGGTCGGCGGCGTATGAGGCGAGCTGATACGGAATGGTCGGGTCGAAACAGATGTTCATCAGCGGAGATCCGTATTGAAAGGTGCCGATATCTTCCGGTTTGATAAAACTGCCGCCCGCATAATTTCTTTCATCGCCTAAAATTCTGTCTATTTCCAAGGGGTGGCCGACGCTTTCGTGAATCTGCAATATCATCTGATCGGGCATCAAAACCAGCGTTCTTTTATCGGAGGGGCAGGTTTCGCACGATAAGAGCTCGACCGCCTCGTTTCCGATCCGTTCCGCCTCCCGCGCCGTTTGCGTATAATTTAAAAACTCGAAGCCGCCTTGAAAAATCCGTGCTCCCGAACCGTTATAGGAGCGGCGCTGGACGATGGGCCCCTTGCGTGCCGAGGCTCCGAAGCCCGATGCGACGATATAAAAGGTTTGGGCAATATTGCCGCCTGCCGAGGTTAAAAGCTCTATATCTTCTTCGGTAAAGTACACATAGGCGGATGTGTTGATGATCAGGTCGGAAACTTTCAGGTTGTTGCATGTTTCGAAAAGATAGTCGAAAATTTCGGCCTTTGACGGGCCTGTTTTTTTGCCCCGAAGTGTTTCGTATTTGAGCACTCCTGCCGCCCGCACCGAGGAGACGAAGTCGGCCAGCTTAAAGGCTTCTGCATTTTTTGCGGCGTTAAACGCTTTTAGTGCCGCCTCGGCAGCCCCGCGGCTTGTCATATTTTGAGAAGACCCGTAGGAAATATGTCCGTTGTACAAAACTTCTATCATAAAACCGGCATCTATGTACGAGCCGGCGCCTTCGAATTCGGCGTCTTGCGCATAAAACGATTTGCTTTTTTTACGGTGAATCCGTAATGTAATCAGATCGGCTTGGGGTACGGCATTTTTTGCCGCCTCCAGTAAACTCGCAGATGTATAAACCATATTTCCTCCGTACAAACTGTTTTGTCTGAAATCCGCACGGGCGGAACCCGACAAGATAAATCGATTATAATACATTTCAGGCGGCACTGCAAGGCTTGAACGGTATCCCGTCACGGAAATCGATTTTTCAGGCGTCCCGGTTCATAATTTTTCAAAACCGACTTCCGGCTGGAGCTTAAGAACGTACATTCTTGAGCTTTGGACATAGGCTTTTTTATTTAATTCTTATCTGTCATCAATTATTTTTCAGAAAAATTAATTTATATGTTGACTTTTTATGAAGAAAACTATAAATTACTCACCAAGTTGCTTTATTATAGCAACAGTCTTAACAAACCTGTATAGTACGACTCCCCATTTATCCGGGGTAAGCCGGAGTTACAGGTTTTTTTTTGCCCTCTTAAGGATAATCATTATGAAAACAACAGCTATTTTAGTTGATGGCGGTTTTTATAGAAAGCAGGCTGCCTATCATTTTGGTAAGAAACTATCAGCTCAAGAGCGAGTTAAGGAACTTATGAAGTATTGCCGAATGCATCTTATGGAACGTTCTCAATTTGCCCTTGTAGATACTCCTAGTGGCGGCAAGAAACGGCATTATCAGTGGAATAATTTATATCGGATATTTTATTATGATTGTCCGCCTATTTCAAAAAAATTATATCATCCTCTGCTAAAGAAAAGTATTGATTTTTCAAAAACAGAAACAAATGTATGGATGCGAGAATTTATTGAAAACTTGACACATCAGCGAAAAGTAGCCTTACGAATGGGGGTATTGGCAGATAATACTGCATATTACGGTTTAAAATATGAAGCAGTTAAAAAACTGTTCTCAGGGCAGCTTAACATTAGCGATATTAACGAAAATGATTTTGATCTGGTTTTGCGGCAAAAAGGCGTTGATATGAAAATTGGAATAGATATAGCAACACTCGCATATAAAAATTTGGCGGATCAAATTATTCTCATAACCGGAGATAGCGATTTTGTGCCGGCGGCAAAACTTGCCCGGCGGGAAGGTATTGATTTTATTGTTGATTCGATGGGGCACAAAATCTTACCTGACCTAATGGAACATATAGACGGGTTACAATCATA
>CAUTPO010000070.1:0-11319 GCA_963540475.1 uncultured Treponema sp.
CGATCAGAATCGAACTGATGCATAAAGGTTTTGCAGACCTCTCCCTTACCGCTTGGGTACGGTGCCGCGTACGGGTAAAATATAGCAAAAAAGGTATTTTATGTCAAGCCGAAACCCAGGGCTTTACGGAAATCAATTTTTTGAAAAAGTCTATTAGTGCTGAAAAGAAAACAGTCTTTCCGGTGTATCTGTGACGGTACGAACGCCTTTTTTATATGCACAGGCTTGACATTTTTCGTTATAAAAAATAGACTGATCGCCTCGTGAAACCGACACATTTCAAGATTTTATTGATTTCCGGTTTTTTGTGTGTACATATTTTATCCTTTACCCTATCTGCCGAAACAAGCGCAAAAATCCCCATTCCCGTACCGCACACGGAAAAACCGGATACAAAAAAGAAACCGGCTTTTTTCTCTATAGGTTTAGGAGTAACCGCAAAGCTGCAAGCGGGCGCGGGCTACGAGTACGTGTTTAACCGCAGCGGGTCGGTTTTAAGCCGCCTTGAATGGCAAACCCTCCCCGCGCAGGCCTTCGGGCTGAATACGGAACTGTATTGCGCCGGCGGGTGGCACCTCTTTTTTTCCGCCGATTTTTTTCTTCCCTTACACTCGGGCCGAATGACGGACAAGGATTTTACGGGAGCAATCCTGACACAGTTTTCCGAACACAAAAATTACCTGAAAAGCGGTATGCAGTATAATCTGACGCTGGGCATTCTGCGCCCGCTTATGGAAAAAAGGCCGAACCGCGTAACAATTTCGGCCGAACCCTTAATCGGTGTTATGTATTTTTTTCACCGCTGGGATGCCGCGGACGGGTATACCCAATACGCCTACAATACGGAGGTTACGGATACTACACCGAAAACGGTTTGGCACGGAAAAGCGGCGTCGTATACGCAAAAGATTCTGTTACCCACCGTCGGCGTTTTGTTTAAGTTCGATTTACCGAAGCAATGGGAGATAAAAACGGCGTTTCAAATATGCCCGCAGGTGCTTGCGGCCGCAGAGGACCTGCATTACGGAAAAAAGACGGCCTTTTACGACGAATTTTCAAAAAAAGGGTTTTCGCTTCATTTTAATTTATATGCCGAAAAAAATTTGACAGGCTTTTTGCATTTTTTTGCGGCCGCAGGTTATACGACGGCAGTCTCGTACAACGGAAAAACAACCGCGTACAATATGCAGACGGGAGAAGCCGAAAGCGCTTCGGGTTATGGGGCTGCGGGCACAGCCTTGCACATCGGCAATATCGGCGCAGGCCTTATCTTCCGTATCGGCAGGCTGTAAAACGGCAAAGACGGCACAGATTCCGGGCAAGAGCAATCGATTAGTGTATTAAAGCATAAAAAAACGCAGCGAGTAATAAGGCTTGTAAGTTAAGCTGTTCCGGCGGACTTGGCAGTACTTGCAGCATAATTCAACAGCCGTACGTTTTAAGCGGGATAAAAGCCCGGTGTGCAAACCTATGAACCGGATTTTAATATCCGCATAATCCGTTACGGCTGCAATTCAGCAAGCAGCCTTTTTTTGATATGTACGAATTCGCTGTCAACGGAGCTGCGCGGTTTGGGTAAGTCGATGTCGATGCGGGCGGTCAAAGCCGCAGGTTTTCCTTTCAGTACATACACCGTATCCGACAAAAGAACCGCCTCGTCAATATCATGCGTAATTAACACGGTCGTCGGTTTCAGTGTGGCTGCAATGTCCATATACCAATTGTGCATTGCGCTGCGTGTGATGGAATCGAGGGCCGAAAAAGGTTCGTCAAGCAGCGCGGCTTCTTCGGAAAAAAGATGAGTTCGAAGCAGGGCTGCCCGCTGGCGCATTCCGCCCGACAGTTCGTTCGGGTAGCGTTTTTCCTTATCGGCTAAACCAAAGCGTTCAAGTTTAGGGCGGACAAGGGCGTAGGCGTCTTTTTTCTTCATTCCCTTTATGATAAGCGGCAAGGCGATGTTGTCGATAACGGTTTTAAACGGCAACAGTAAATCCTTTTGCAGCATATAGCCGACGGCGCCCGGCTTGTCTGTAATATCGTTTCCGTTTAGCAGGACCCGCCCCGAGTAGGGCTTTAAAAGTCCTGCAATTACATTGAACAAGGTGCTCTTGCCGACTCCGCTTAGCCCGATTACGGCGGCTATGGAACCGCGCGGCACATCAAAAGAAATATCTTTTACGACAATGCTGCCGTCATATCCGGCCGTAATGCGTTCTATTTTTAATTTAGCGGGCGAGGTACTCGTTGCTGAATCCATAGTTTTCGGGGATCGCCTTTTCTATCAACCGATTATCGAACAGCCATTTGTAAAAACCGTTCCATCTGTCTGCATCGATTATGCCGAAACCGTCCGCATCGGCGATGTATTGTCCGCTTATCCATTGCTGGCTTGCATACACCAAGTCCTTATCGAGCTCCGGTGCATTTTTAAGCAGCATATCGGCGGCTTCTTTTGGATTGGAAACGGCGTACTCGTAGCCTTTTTTTATGGCGGCAACTACGGCAGCTGCCTCGTCCTTGTTGTTTTTAAGATAGCTGTCGGAGGCAATCAATACGGGCGTGTAATAGTCCAGCTCTTTACCGTAATCTGCAAAATTGATAAAATTCGTGTCGAGTTTTTTTACGTTAAAGGCGATCCCGTCCCACGCATAGTACACCCAGCCGCTGTCCGAACCGTTTACGGAAGTATCTTGAATCTGGGCCATAATGTTTTCGCTGTACGGCACCTTGATAATGCTGTCGAAGTCTCCGCCGTCGTCGGTTACGATTTTTTTCAATATTGCAAGCTCGATCGGGTCGTCCCATGTCGAATACCGCTTGCCGCTCATATCCTTGGGGGCGGCAATCCCGCTTTTTTTAAGGGAAATTACCCCCGACGTATTGTGCTGCAAAATTGCGGCGACGGCGGTAACGGGCATCGGTGCGTCCGAAGCAAAGGTTTTTGCAAGGGTATCCTGAAACGATATGCCGAATTCCGCCTTGCCCGCACCGATGAGTGCCGTGGTGGAACCTTCAGGCGGCTGCACGATTTCTGCATGTATTCCCGCTTCGTCAAAGTACCCAAGCTCCTTTGCGGCAAAAAGCCCCGTGTGATTGGTGTTGGGTGTCCAATCCAAAACGATTGTAACGTTTTTTTTCGCTACCCCGTTTTCCGCCGAAACCGCTTCGCCGTCCTTGGAACAGCCGATCACTCCGATTGCTGCTGCGGCCGCTAAAATACAAACAGACGTCCGCACTCTTTTAAAAATTTTCATTTTACATTTTTCTCCTTCAATATAAAGATAAAATATATTTAAGGGGGCTTTCCCCCCCGAAAAAACCGATAGAACAATTCGGCCGCCGCCGGCTCCATCATCCGCTTTTCCATTTGACGAATTTTTTTTCTGCAAAAGCCAGGGCAGACATTGCCGTAAGACTGAGCGCCGATATAAAGAATATGACGGCAAACATTTTATCGAAAGAATAGGACTTGCGCGCCCGTGTCATATACACACCCAACCCGTAAAACCCGCCGAGCCATTCGGCAACCACGGCTCCGATAACCGCGTATGTAACCGAAATTCTAAGACCTGCCAAAAAATACGGCAGGGCGTACGGCAGTTTTACATGCCGGTATAATTGCACACCGTTTGCCCCCATCGCCTTTAGCAGTTTTATGCCGTCCGTATCGGCGCTTAAAAAACCGTCGATCAAAGAAACCGTCACGGGAAAAAACGTTGTCATCGCAACAAGCGTTATCTTGGGAAGCATATTGTATCCCATCCATAATACCAAAAGCGGGGCCACGGCAACCGTCGGGATTGTCTGACTGACGATAATCGGCGGATACAAAGCCTTTTTCACAACCGCAAACCGATCCATCAGCAGCGCCAAAACAAAACCGAAGGCGGCACCGATGAGCAGCCCGTATACGGTTTCGCTTAATGTGTACCCCGTATGATACAGTATTAACTTAAAATCGCGGCAAAAAGCGGCGGCAACATCGTACGGCGACGGCAAAAGGAATTTCGGTACAATATGAAGTGAAGATAACAGTTGCCACACCGCAAGAACGGCGGCTATCAGACAAGATTGCAGCAGTTTATCGGTGATATTTATCCGTTTTTTCTTCAATAGTCAAGATTCCTCCGGCCGGTTTATAGCACAGCTTGATGTAAGACATAAGCGATTCCGCCCCGGCCCGTACCGCAATTTCGTGACAGCCTTTTACGATTTGCATCAATTCCTCATAATCGCCCTCGATGACGGTTTCAAAGGGGCCGACAAAATACTTTACATTAAACGATTGAATGTAGGCGATTACCTCGTCCACAATTCTTACAACTTCCGCGTCGTTTTCTGCTTTAGGCAGAATTTGCACGGCGACACTTGCGTTTATCATAGTAAAACCTTTTTGTGAAGATCAGAAGGGGTTCGGTATGGGGAAAGATAAGCAGTAACTTCCTGCGGCGGCATTATCCGCATCAGGTTCAAAGGGTCGAAGTCTTAGCTTCCTCTCAGCCCGAAAAACGAGCTCCCCCGATCTATCGAATTTTTTTAAGATTATACTGTTATGACGTATCTGTGTCAAGCGGTCGCATTGCCTCACGTTAAATCTAACCGAAAAAAAGCGGTGCGTTTTGTGTTTGATACCTTCCGTTCAAACCCGTTTTATAATTTGAAAATCATAGGTGTCAAGCGGCGAAAGCAATACGATAAAACGGCCGGTTTCCGGTTCCAGCTCTATCGGCTGCGGCATATTGGGCAGCCTTGTACTCTGTTTGTTGCTCAAGCTGATACGGCACTCCGTCCAATCAAGATGGTCGAGCGGCCAAAACAGCCCCTTCGATTTTATTTTATGCGGTGCTGTACCGGCTGCCGCTATCGAAATATAGGCGCCTTTTATGTCGGGCAATATAAAACGGGCGGCTCTTTCGACGTCGATACAAAAGGCGATCCCCGTATCATGTACCCATATCAAGGAAGCCTTTGCCAAACCGAAGGTTTTAAAAAAGTACAAAAGATGATCAACCCTGCCGCCGCCTGCTCCGGCAAAAATGATTTCATCGGCGTTGTTTTCTTCGGCAATTTTTACGGCAAGATCGGTGTCGGTAAAATCTTTTTCGCATGGGAAGCGGCGGAGCTCGGCAGCAGCATATTTTTCCGTCAGCGTATTATCGGCAAGGCTGTCCATATCACCGACGATATAATCGGGATATATGCCCAGTTCATCAGCCGTGTGCAGTCCTGAGTCGGCGGCAATAACGGTATCGTATTTTTGAATATAGTGTTTCAGTATGTCGATGTCCGGCCTGTTTCCGCCGGTAAAAATAAGGGTTCTCATTTTAACACTATAGCGAAAAACGGCATATTTATAAAGCCGGTTCGTTTTTTCTGGCATATAATCCTTGTACAAGAACTTAGGGTGTTGAACTTCAAGTTTTGCCTGTTGCAATCTACGGGGAAAGGGTATATACTAGACCTGTTCGATAACTCCGTTAGCGAACAGGTCAACGAGTTCTAAATCGCGCAAATAGTAGGTTTATTTTCAGCCGCTGAAATAGCGCGGCTGAAAAACACATCGAGTTTGCTTCGCAAACATCGCTTATTAACGTATGCGCGTTTCGCGCATCAATGCAGCAGTTTCCAAAGTTCACACTTTGTTCAACTGTTGCATTTTAAGGTGCGATTTAGAACATCGCATTTCAAGGTAGCCTGTTCTGAAACTGAAGTTTCCGAACAGGTTTACTGATTCGGGTATCGGGCTTGTCCGGTGCAAACGGTTTATAAAAAGGTAATAGAGTATGCATATTGTGGAAACAAAAACGATTACGGAAACGGTACGCCGTATGGCTGTGGAGGCGGCGTATTATCTTCCGGACGATGTTCTTTTCAGCCTGAAACGGTCGCGCGATACCGAAAAATGGGCTCTGGCTAAGGATACACTGGATCAAATCATCGAAAATGCAGGAATTGCCGCGCAAACAAAGTCGCCCATGTGTCAGGATACGGGAATGGCGGTGCTCTTTGTAAGCGTCGGCCAGGATGTCCGTATCGAAGGCGGCTTCATCGAAGACGCCATAAACGAGGGCGTCAGGCAGGCGTATGAGCACGGCTATCTCCGCAAATCCGTTGTACGGGATCCGCTTTACGACAGGGTTAATACGAAGGATAATACGCCGGCCGTCGTGCATTACAAAATCGTACCCGGTGATAAGCTGCACATAGTGTTCGCGGCAAAGGGCTTTGGGTCGGAAAATATGTCGCGGCTTGCAATGCTAAAACCCTCAGACGGGCTTGAAGGTGTAAAAAAGTTTATTTTGGAAACGGTCGAGCTTGCCGGCCCTAATCCCTGTCCGCCGATTGTTGTAGGCGTCGGTATAGGCGGTACGGTCGATAAGGTAACCCTGCTTGCAAAAGAGGCCCTAATGCGCCCCTTCGATTCTTACAATAAAGATCCCTTTTATGCGGATTTGGAAAAAGAAATGCTCGAAAAAATAAACGCTCTTGGAATAGGGCCGCAGGGCTACGGCGGAAAAACGACTGCTCTGCGCGTCTTAATCGAAACCTATCCGACCCACATCGCCGGCCTTCCCGTTTGCGTCAACATAAACTGCCACGCAACCCGTCACAAGGAAGTAACGCTGTAACCCGATCCGTATCGGCATTGCAAAGGAGAATAAGATGGCTGAAACAAAAAAAATAACAACACCGCTTACGCGGGAATGTTTACAGGACATACAGGCGGGCGACATCGTTTTGATAAGCGGGTATATTTTTACCGGACGGGACGCCGCCCATAAAAGACTGTGCGAGCTCCTTGAAAAAGGCGAGCCCCTGCCCATCGATGTAAAGGGCGCCGTTATGTACTATGTAGGGCCCAGTCCCGCAAAGCCCGGAGAGCCCATCGGTTCGGCCGGCCCCACCACAAGCTACCGTATGGACGCGTATACTCCGCAGCTTTTGGATCAGGGCCTAATGGGAATGATCGGTAAGGGGAAACGAAGCGAAGAAGTAATCGCCAAAATCGTAGAGCACGGCTGCTGTTACTTTGCCGCAATCGGCGGCGCCGCGGCCTTGATCAAGAGCAAGATAAAATCGGCGGAACTGATTTGTTACGAAGACCTTGGTGCCGAAGCGGTCAGGCGGCTGTATGTCGAAGAATTCCCCGTAACCTGCATAATCGATTCAAAGGGAAACAACCTTTACAAAATCGGCAGGGAGCGGTATCTGGAAAGTTTGCACTAAACCCGTTTAGAACCTTCAGTCTCAAAACAGATTATCTTGAAACGGATAGGCCGGACCGCATTCGGCAAGCCTGAGCGGTCACGGGGGGGTAAAACCGGCAGATAAGAGGCCGCCGGATAGCACGGAACATGCAATGCTGAAAAAGAAACAAGGAGAGAAAACCGGCGAACCGGTAGGGGGAGCATTATTGATGCCGAAAAACACGGAATCGGAAAACGTAAAAATAAAAAAAATCGTATACGGTTCACCGGAATACAGACAAAGCCTTAACTTCCGCAACGAAATATTTAGAAAACCGCAGGGAATGGATATAAAAGACGATGACCTCGAATACGAAAAAGAAGCGGAAATGTACGGGGCGTGGCTCGGTGCAAAACTGATTGCCACCGTTTTTTTGCAGGATCAAAAAAACGGTACGGCACGGATCAGGGCGATGGCCGTAGAAAGCGGGTACCGAAATTCCGGGCTTGGAAAAACGATGATGCATTTTATCGAAAAAAGAGTTGCGGAAAAAGGCTTTAAAAAAATCTGCCTTTCGGCGCGAAAAACGGCACAGGGTTTTTACGAAAAGCTCGGCTACAAAACGGTAGGCGGTGTTATTTTGTACAAAACCGTTCCGCACATCGAAATGGAAAAAATTCCGTAATTCGCCCTGTAATCTTACGCCTGTTAAAAAAGAGGTGCCTAAAACACTGATTATGAATTTGCAAAAAATAAATTTGAATCAACCGTATTATCAAAAAAAACTCGCAGCCCTATTGGAAAAAAACGGACTGGGACAGGATACACTTGAAAGCGCCTACGGCATATTCGGTGATGACGGGGAACTTGCAGCGTGCGGCGGACGGGACGGAAACGTTTTAAAGTGCTTTGCCGCAGACGAGCGGTTTAAGGGACTGGATCTAACCGCCGAAATAATCTCAGCCCTTTTAAAAGAAGTGTATTCTGAAAAGTACGGCTCTTCTTTTATCTTTACAAAAAAAAATTCGAAAATGTTTTTTGCAAATTCGGGCTTTTCGCAGCTTGCCGGCACGGACGATTCCGTTTTGCTGTACCGCGGAGAAAAAAGTCCCAAAGCCGTTTTGGCCGAATTGTTAAAAACCTGCCCCGCCGGTTTTGCCTCTTCAAAAAATGCCGCAATCGTCATGAACGCAAATCCGTTTACGCTCGGGCACCGCTGTTTGATCGAGCAGGCCCTCGATTTTTGCGGCACGGAAAAAAAGCTTTTCGTTTTTATCGTACAGGCCGACAAAAGTGTTTTTTCGTTTAAAGACCGGTTTTATCTTGCACGGGAAAACACAAAAGATTTAAAAAACCTCGCCGTGCTTCCGTCTTCCGAATTTTCGATAAGTGCGGCAACCTTTCCATCCTATTTTTTAAAAGACAAAATACTCGTACAAAAAAATCAGGCGCTGCTCGATACCGAAATGTTTTTAAAATATTTTGTTCCTATTTTTAACATCGGTGTCCGTTTTTTAGGCGAAGAACCCTTGGATAAAAGCACGGAACTATATAATGAAACGCTTTTAAATACGCTTCCGCCCGAATGCGGCGTCAAAATAATTCCGCGGAAAAAAACGGCCTCGGGCAAAACAATTTCTGCCTCGCAGGTTCGCCTCGCCTTTCAAAACGGTAGCCTCGATTCGATAAAAGAATTTGTTTCCCCCTTGACCTATGATTTCTTAAAAGACCGGCAGAAGATAGCCGTCTCCGCACAAACCTAATAACCTGAAAATGAATTACGCCCTTTTAAACGCCCGCGAAAAAACCGACGCCTTTGAAAAAAAATTGCTGCGGCAGTTTGACGGCAAAACCCTGGTTACCATCCGCGCCAATATTCCCGGCATAAAAAAGGGCTGTTTGGAATCGAATTACATCGTATATAAAATATTCTTGGAATGCAAAAAAAAGTTAAAACCCGCCGCGGTTTTTCATTCTTATACGGACGAAGAAGGGCTTATCTTTTTTTTAATTGTAAAAAGCGATCCCGTAAAAACAAAACGGGCAACGGTAAAAATCGAAGAAACGCACCCGCTCGGAAGGCTTTCGGATATCGATGTTGTAACTTCGGAAAAAATTATTTCGCGTACGGACGTTTTCGGCAAAAACAGCGCCAGTATCTTCCGCACATGTTTTTTGTGCGGACAGCCTGCAAAATACTGTTCAAGAAACCGCGCTCATTCTTTTGATGACCTGATGCGTTTTATAAACGGCACGGTTTATTCGTATTGGTGCTGCGGTAAAGCCTCCGGTACGCCGGCAGCCCTTACGGAGGCGGCACTTTTGGGCGAGCTTTGCAGGCCGCTCGGCTTCGGCTGCGTTACGGCAAACGGCACGGGCGCCCACACCGATATGAATTTTTTGCTTATGTTAAAGTGCATTCCGTTAATAAGCCGCACCATAAAAAAAATGAAAAAACAGCACTGTGCCGATTTTACCGCACTGCGGAAATACGGCGCAAAAATAGAAAAACAGCTTTTTAAACTAACAAACGGGGTAAACACGTACAAGGGCGCCCTGTTTTTGCTCCTTATTTTGAATGCCTGCATTCTCCGCCTTGCCGAAACGGGTAAACCTTTTGAACACCTCTCCGCAGAAATTGCCGAATTTTCAAAACCCGTCGGCAGCGACTTCGCTTTAAAAAAATGCTCCAAAGCCTCGCTAACACTTTTTTCCGATACTGCCCAGCAGGGCATACGCGGCGAGGTCTTGTCCGGTTTTGCAGAACACTTTGATACGTGGCTCCCCATGCTGAAAAACGGCGCGGACATAAACGGCATAATCGTGCACATGCTTTCCCGCACGTGGGACAGCACGGTCATAAAACGGAAAGGGTTGGCAGCATTAAAAGAATTGCAAAAGGAGGCCGACAGCGTGTTCAGGCTGTATGAAAAAAACGGCCGTACAGCCGAAAACGAAACGCCGTTTTTCCGGGCTGCAAAGGCCCTTTCTGACCGCTGCATAACCGAAAACATCTCCACGGGCGGCACCGCCGACAAAATAATCATTTTATATGCCTTATTTTTACTGGCAAAGTTTTGGAAAAGACTTTTTCAGGAAAATACTTGAAATATCTCTATTTTTCCTATATAATACTAAATAATACCGATATTGCAAAAAAAGGAGCTTATTTTTATGGTCAATTTTATTTCGTGGGATAGTAGTTATGAGGTAGGCATCGAAAAAGTCGATAAGCAGCATAAACATTTGGTCGGCTTAACGAACGAGCTATACAATGCTTGTTTGGGCGAAAAGGGCGAGCTTGAAGAAAAATTCAAAGAGGTTATGAAAGAGCTTGTCGAATACGTTATGATTCATTTTAAAGACGAAGAAGCAATAATGGAAGAAATAGATTATCCCGATATAGCGGAGCATAAACAAAAACACGAAAAATTCGTAAAGGAAATACTGGTATCGGTCAATGCCTATAAAAACGGCAAACAGTTTGTACCGAATGCCTTTGTCAGATTTTTGCGCGACTGGCTTTTTAATCATATTTTACTAACAGATAAAGAAATGGCGAAATACTATTTGTCACTGCAACAGAACAAAGCCTAAAGCCCGTATGCTTGAAACGGAGGATAGCAGTGTATCTTATAAAAAGCCGAATGAAAATGAAGCGCTCCATAACGACTGTTGCGTATGCAGCGCTTCTTTTAACCTTTTTTTCCTGCTGGAACATCTTTAAAACCAAAGAAGATAAAGTATACGTGAGGATCATCAACAGAATGTCCGAAGCAGTCATTCTTACCGGAGACGACAAAAAGGAAAAAACGGTTCCTCCGCACGGATACCAGGAAATAGGTATCAGAAGATATAGCTTTCTTTCTGCACGGGGAAAAGATACAAATAAGGGATACGGAGTGCGGGTGTTTTCCGAAGATGCGACATGGGTAATAGAATAACTTGCAAAGGCGAAGGACTCGTACCTTTGAGCCATTGTACCTGCGTCAAAACTATAACACATTCAAAAAAAGTATAAACATAAAAATAGTGGCAAAATAGTACAATACGTTCAAAACAATATAAACGGAACATATTTACTCACGTAAAAATATAACCATAGCACTCTATGACCAAGGCTGAGCCATA
>CAUTPO010000071.1:0-11301 GCA_963540475.1 uncultured Treponema sp.
TCACGCTGTTCATTTTTGCTCTCAACTTGTCATCTTGAACATATTCTTCGATATCCGCCTTTAATGTCTGCTGATTGCTCTTTGCGCATAAAAGATAGTCGGCTTATTCCAAATGCCTGTGCAAGAAATTTTGATACTGTTTCTGTCGTTGACCATAAATGTATCCGTATTACAGTTTTTAGTTCGCACAGACTTCCCAGCCCATGGCTTTTATTATTGCTTATTTTTTGAGTAGTCTTTTTAAAAACTTCAGTTCCGTGCAAAAATACCGTACAGTATTCGCTCCGTAATCCCCATTTGCTTTATAGCCCGGATCAGCATTTGTTAAAAAACTCCAAAACTGAAAGGGTATCTTCTAAAGCAATTTTTTCCCATACCGAAAATATAAGGGCGGAGGAAATAATGAAATTATATACCATAAAAAGTGCTCGGGAAGAAGCTTCTTACTGTTCTGTTTTACAGGAAACCGAGAGGGGTTACATACTGCGTATCTGTATCGACAGAGCGGGGTACCAAAAGATAAGTGAGGAGTTTATAGAAAAAGAACTTTTCGATTTATGTGTTCGGACAGGATATATCAACGAAGTTGCCGAAGCAGCCTCTGTGGTCGCCTGACGAATTTTCGAATGCGATTTAAGATAAGCCGTTAGGCTGCCTTTAAAAACCTTAGTCCTTAAAGGCCTTATTCATACAAAGACCGTCCGGGGTTCCGGCCGGTCTTTTTCTTTTCCGATCGAATGCCGTATCGTGCGGATTGTACCGGCCGTATAGCAAAACGGCCGGTTTAGACAGGGTTTAGAATTCACCGATTCTGCGTTTCAGCGCTTTTACCATACCGCTGCGGTTCTCGCGTTCGTAAATTCCAATGCAGGTGTCGAATTCAGACCGAGCTTTCGCCTTGGACGGCGAGTGTTGCATAAAGGCGTCAAAGTCGGGAACGAGCAACACCATCTTCGGCGTAAGTTTATCCGGGTGTTTTACAACGCCGGGGTTTACTGTCATTATTATGGGAAAGTAATAAGCTTTTTCCCGCGTACCGTAAAATTTAAAAGCAATTTGCGATAATGTATCCCCTGCGGCAACGGTATACTTTTGCACAGGTACCTCGGAGGGCTCTTTTACGACAGGCTTTTTTGGTTCGGGAGCCGGTTCTTCGGTTTTTACCGGCTTTTCTTCCTTGGGTTCTTCTTTAACAGCCGGTTCCGGTTTTTTTTCCGGAGCCTTAGGCGGAGTACCACAGGCTGCAAAAGCAATCATACTTATTACAAGCACGGTTAAAATCTTAGCAATTTGTTTCATATTTTACTCCTCATAAAATTTCACATTTTTATTCGTTTTTATTTACGAACATAGAATTGTCCGCACCGAAAGCTTTGCCCCATACTACCCGCCCTTATGCCATCACAAGGGGGCCAAAAATTGCCCTATAACAGCTTTAGTAAGAACAACGGCGCTTCCATACCGGGACTGCCTATTTAACTATGCATAATAATATACCGAATTATCGAATAAAAGGCAACAACCCCGCCCGAAGTGGAACTTCGACCCGATAACCGGGATATGCCGTTTTACGATAAGCCTTCGATGTTGCCGTTTATCAAATCGATCCGTACCGCTTGGGGATCCTTGGGCAGGCCCGGCATACGCATCATATCGCCCATTATTGCGACGATCATTTCCGAACCCGAATTTAAAACCACATCCCGCACATTGACTTCGAAGTCTTTGGGAACGCCGTACTGTTTGGGATCGGCCGAAAAAGAGTATTGGGTTTTTGCAATACAGACCGGATATTCTTTAAAGCCATCTTCTTCAATCTTTTTGATGATTTTTTCGGCAGCGCTTGAATAGGTTACCTTTTTTGCACCGTAAATTTCCGTACAGATTTTTTCGATTTTTGTTTTGATACCGTCGCCATCCCCATAAATAAAGCGGAGCGGTTCCGACGGTTGTTCTGCAATGGTCTTTACGACGAGCTCAGCAAGTTCCACGGCACCTTTTCCGCCTTCGACAAAGGCATTATTTACCGCAAAACCGACGCCCTGTTTTTCGCAATGCTTCTTTATTATATCGAGTTCCGAATCCTGATCGTATCCGTAGCGGTTTAAGGCTACGATGACGGTTTGTCCGAATTTCTTCATATTTTCGATGTGTTTGTCCAGATTAGCCAAGCCTTTTTGCAGGGCTTCGGCATTCGGTTTCGAGATTTCTTTTTCGGGAACGCTTCCGTGCATTTTAAGGCCGCCGGTCGTAGCCGCAATAATTGTCAGCCTGGGGTTTAGGCCTGCTTTTCGGCACTTGATATCGAAAAACTTTTCGGCGCCGAGGTCGGCGGCAAAGCCCGCCTCGGTTATAACGTATTCGCCGAAGGTCAGCGCCGCCTTTGTTGCAATAACCGAGTTACAACCGTGTGCGATATTGGCAAAGGGCCCCCCGTGAATAAAGGCCGGTGTGTTTTCTATTGTTTGAACGAGGTTCGGGTTAATCGCATTTTTTAAAAGAACGACGATAGCCCCTGCTATACCCAAATCCTTGACAGTAACGGCCTTATTTTCCATATCATACCCGAGTATGATTTTTTCGATTCTTCTGCGCAAATCGTCCATATCTTTTGCAAGACAGAAAACGGCCATAATTTCGGAAGCAGGAGTGATGTCGAAGCCCGATTCCGTTACGACGCCGTTCCCGTCACCGAGGCCGGTTACAATCTGCCTAAGGCTCCTGTCGTTTACGTCCAAAACCCTTTTCCAAATACATTTTTTGACCGCCTTGGGCGTTCCTTGATTTCTGAACATATAGTTGTCGAACAGGGCTGTTATCATATTGTGGGCCGAGGTAATTGCATGGAAATCGCCCGTAAAATGGAGGTTTATGTCTTCCATCGGCAAAACTTGAGCGTACCCGCCGCCTGCCGCACCGCCTTTCATTCCGAAACACGGCCCCAATGAAGGCTCGCGCAGGGCAACAACCGCTTTTTTCCCAATTTTGTTCATTCCGAGGGCCAGCCCGATAGAAACCGTCGTTTTACCGATCCCCGCCTTTGTCGGCGTAATTGCTGTAACAAGAATCAAATTATTTTTTTGTACCTTTGCATCGTCTATAAGATCATAAGGTATTTTTGCCATATATTTTCCATAGGGGATAAGATCGTCATCAGTTATTCCCAGACCGTTTGCAATTTCGGCGATTTTATTCAGCCTCGCCTCACGGGCTATCTCGATATCTGTTTTCATAATACCATTATCGCATAAGAGTGAAAAAAAAACAAGGTTTATTTTAATCGGTACAAATAGTAGCGATTAAAAACAGGTCGTTTGCTGTTTATTCGTATGGAAGCTCTAATCTCCTGACGCCCTTGTATCAGATATGTCGATTTTGACGGTCGATTGACAAATTGGCGCGAAAGGTGTATTTTACGTTTATAAATAGATTTTATATTTTATAACGGCTGTAATAATCGGTTTTTCGAATACAAGCACTAATCTTACGGTGTATTTTTTATCTTCTGTATTACAATTAATACATGCAGAAATAAATGTAAATGAAGGATAAAATTGATAAACTGGTAACGGTTTTTGTGCATGTTATTCAGGCGGAAAGCGGCTTTTATCTATAAAATAATATCTATTTATACAAGGAGAAAGAGGGGTGGTATGAAAAAGATTTTTTCTATTCGTAAAAAATTGCTTATTATTTTCGGGTTGTTGATATTCGCTGCAATATCAATACAGGGAGTTATTGCGGTGCGGGCTGCATACAAAACGGCGTCGGAAAAGATATCGGCACATCTGATCGACAAGGCCGCAGATACTGCAAAAATCATCGATACGAAGATTTCGGCCTTTTTCCAGTTTTTGGAAGGGATTGCACGGGCGCGGATCTTTATCGAAAACGAGTATTCGTATCGGGAAAAGGTTGTGCTTTTGCAAAAAGAGGCTGCATTCAACAAGGATATAATCGATATAGGGTTGACGGATACGGCCGGTATCAGGTATGAGGCGGACGGAAGAACCGTGCTCGTCAAAGACACCTTATGGTTTAAAGCCGCCATTTCGGGAAAGCATTTTATTTCGGAGCCTATCTTGTCGAAGTCGGACAATTCGCTGATTATGGTTTTCGCAGTTCCCGTGTATGATGACGGACACAGAATTATCGGCGTGCTTGCAGCGGCAACTTCGGGCACGTGGCTTTCGGATCAAATAGACGATATAACGCCCGGGATTAACGGGTACTGCGTTATCCTCGGACCGACCGGCACGGTAACGGCGCATAAAAATAAGGACATCGTTACGGCGATGGAAAACCTGCAAAATACGAACGATCCCGAATTCGTCAATTTGGCCAAATTCAATGAAACGGCGATGACGGCCGACCGACCCGGCATAGCCTATTACACGCATAAGGGAGCAAACAACATAGGCGCTTATTCAAAACTGACAATGACGGACTGGACCGTCATCATCACCGCACCGGCAGAAGATTTTCTCGAAACCATCGAAACACTTAACTATTTTATGCTGTATGTGGGCGCGGGTGTGCTGCTTGTTTCCCTCGTAATCGTGTACGTTATTTCGAAAAAGATGGTCGGGCCCGTTCAAACCGCAGTAACAGCGCTTCAAAACATAGCACAGGGAGAAGGCGATTTGACCGTCCGCCTGCCGCTTATCGGTAACGACGAGGTTACCCGCCTTTCGGAGTATTTTAACCAGACTATTATGGAAATAGGCGCTTCGATTAAATCGGTAGACGATAATGCGGATATTATGAGCCGAATCGGGGACGATCTTTCGCACAATATGTCGGCCACGGCAAGCGCCGTAAACGAAATAAGCGCGAATGTCGAAGGCGTAAAACAGCAGGCCCTGGCACAGGCGGCCAGCGTAAGCGAAACGGCTGCAACAGTCGAAGAAATTATCCGCACCATACGGCAGCTCGACGGCAGGATTGAATCCCAGTCGGCAAGCGTGGCCCGATCTTCTTCTTCGATAGAAGAAATGGTTGCAAACATCGGTTCGATCACACAAACGCTCGAAAAGTCCGATACGGTCATCAAAAGTCTTGCCTCCGCAACTTCGGACGGTAAGGATACGCTGGTCAATTCCGCAGGGATTACGCAGCAAATCGCCGAGGAGTCGGGCAGTTTGATGGAAGCGTCAAGCGTCATTCAGCATATCGCATCACAGACTAACCTATTAGCAATGAACGCTGCCATCGAAGCAGCCCATGCAGGCGAGGCAGGCAAGGGTTTTGCCGTTGTTGCCGACGAAATCAGAAAGCTTGCAGAAGAATCCTCCGCCCAAGGCAAGGCCATAACCCAAACCTTAAAAACGCTTAGCACCGAAATTGAAACGCTTTCGAGTGCTTCAAAAACGGTCGAGGAGAAATTCAACATTATTTTCGAACTGTCGGATCAGGTTAAGGATATGAGCCATCAGATAACGGCGGCGATGAAAGAACAGGAAGACGGCGGACACGAGGTGCTGGCGGCCATCAAGGACATTAACACTATTACGGTGGAAGTAAAGGACGGATCTGCGGAAATGCTAAATGGCGGCGAACAGGTTGCCCACGAAATGGAAAAACTCGGAAACCTAACCCGCATTATAACCGACGGAATGAACGAGATGGCAACAGGCGTTGTTCAGATCAATAATGCCGTACAAGAGGTGCACGAAATTACCCAAAAGACTAAAGCCAGTATCAGTAATTTAGCCGATGAGGTTAAAAAGTTTAAAATATAACGGTTTAAAGGAAAGCGCCGATTAAAAGCCCGAGGGTTTAGGAATTTTTACATAGCCGATGTAGGTTATTTCGCTATACATCGGCCTTAAAGCATTATCAGTACCATAAGCGGCCGCAAAAACGGCAACGTGTAAAAAAGGTACGGTTGAAGGCGTAGAGCCCGGTTTTACGTCGGAGTCGGTCCTGACAATGTGCTGGAAATCCATTCCGTTTTGCCGTAAAGACCTTCCCAGCGGGAGCGAATTGATCGAAATAATATCCGAATCGCTGCCGTATGTAGAAAAACGGAATCGGACCTGTCTATTGGATGCGGCCGATCCAATAAGGGGTCTGTCTGAAGAGTCCCTTCCCGTATATGTTAAAAACCGGAAAGAAAGAGATGAGGAGAGATAGGCGGCCGATGCCGAGGGGTAGGATTCGTTATAGGAGCGGGCCGAAGCGATAGCGGCAATACATTCGGACTCGTATTCGAAAATTCTGTAAAAAATATCGAAGCCCTTAAAATAACCTGCCGCATTGGTCGTATTTGCCGCATCGCTTGTAGTAAATTCGAAATACAGTTTCGATTCATCAGCCAGACCTGACGGATCCCATGTGCGCGAAGGCGGCTCCAAATAGATTATATCATCTATTCCGCACGAAAAGCACAAAAAAAGAACAAAAACGGCAAATACCAACGTTTTTTTCAACTTACCGCCGCCCTTCCATTACTGATCCTTTGATATGGCGATAGCCCGCGACTTTGCCAGCAAGCCCCATTCGTTGTTCGGATAGGCGGCCGACAGTTTGTTGTAAGCCTCGACGGCTTCGGTATTTTTTTGCAGGGCCTCGTACAGGCGGCCGACATTAAACAGCGCTCGGGGTATGAGCGGAAAGTCTTTCACCTCCGAGGCCTTTTTATAAAAGCCTAAGGCTTTTTCGTTATCAGCCAGTTCATCGGCACAGGCCGCCGCGTTAAAATACGCAATGCCCGCAGTATACGATTGAACCGCCTTTGCCGCCGCCTCATAAAACTTCATCGCTTCTTCGTAATTTTTGCGCCGGAAATACAGTTCCGCGACGGCAGTATTTCCTCTAAATGCCGCATAAGAAGAGGGGTATTTGGAAACAAGCGCTTTCAGCTCCTCGGCGGCCTTATCTTCTTCGGCTTTTACGGCATCGGAAACCGGTGTCTCTTTTTCTCCCTCATCCACACCCGAATCGTCCGTAGGCTTGTTTTTTTGTTTGAATTCTTCAAGATTATAGATAACCGTTTCTACGGCCGAAATCGCACCCGCATTTCTGCGTTCTGTAACCGTAAAAAACACGATTACACCGATAACCGCCGCAACAGCGCCTCCCAAAACAGCCAAAAAGGCCTTTCGGTTCGCGCTTAAAAAACCGTTTACGGCTAAAGCAAAATCCTTATTTTCTTTTTCCAAAGCCATTTTTCAACTCCCTCATTTTTCAAAACCCGAAGACCGCGTAAACCGGGCCTTTTACCGGAACCGCCTAAAAAAACGGAGCCGCCGCAAATTTTACGGACGACTCCGCCTTAAGTTTGAGCCGTTTTTTTTAGCGTTTACGCTGCCTGATTGTGCAAAGACTGCTTATTCGGGTTTGTTTTTCAACAAATCGCCCAAGGTGTAAGAAGAACCGCCTTTCTCCTGCTCATCGGACATATACTGCGAAATTTCTTCCTGTTGCTGCTTTCTTTTAAAGTCCTTGATGGAAAAAGCGGCCTTTTTATTCCGCGGATTCAATTCTATGATGACGGCCTTAATCTTATCGCCCACCGCATACTTTGCCAAAGCGTCTTCAGGTGAATCCTCTTTATTTTCAACAAGGTTTTGTTTGTGAATCAGCCCTTCGATACCGCCGGGAACTTTTACGAAAATTCCAAAATCGGTTATGGAAGAAACCTCACCCTCGACCACGGAACCTTGTTTATATGCGGAAGAAAACTGCTGCCACGGATCTTCAGTAAGCTGTTTAATACCGAGCCTTATTCTCCTCGATTCGGTATCGCATTCCGTAACCATCACCTCTATTTCCTGATTTACCTCAAGCTCACCTGCGGGGTTTTTAATCCGTTTAACCCACGAAATATCGTCAACATGCAAAAACCCGTCGATGCCTTCTTCAAGTTCGATAAAGGCACCCGCATTCGTTATTTTAACGACCTTACGCGTCAGCCGAGTTCCGACGGGGTAGTTTTCTTCAATTTTGTCCCACGGATTTTCGGTTACCTGCTTCAGTCCAAGCGAAACGCGGCCGGCTTGAATGTCATAGCCCAAAATCATACAGGAAACCTTGTCCCCCGATTTGACCATATCTTCGGGCTTGTTGATCTTTTTAACCCAGCTAAACTCGCTGATATGGGCAAGCCCTTCAATTCCCTCGTCAAGCTCGATAAAGGCACCGAAATCAGTCGTTTTCGTAACGGTTCCCGTTACAATATCGTCAACGTGGAATTTATCTTCGAATTGAAGCCACGGATCGGGCGTAAAGTGCTTTAACGAAAGATTAATGCGCTTGTTTTCAGGATCAAGCCGTATAACTTTCAGCTCGATTTCGTCGCCCTTTTTTACAAAGTCTTTCGGCCGTGTAACATGGCCCCAGCTCATATCGTTTATGTGCAAAAGACCGTCGAAGCCGCCTAAGTCCACAAAGGCGCCGAAGCTGGTAAAGCTCTTTACAATGCCGTTTACCGTATCTCCGATTTTGGCGCTTTCAAAAAACTTTTGGCGCTCCTGCTCGGTATATTCTTCCAGATATTTGCGCCTGTTTACGACTATATTTTCTCCCGTTCTGGAGTTAAAGCTCAGTTTTTCGATATAAAATTTGGATTTTAATCCGATAAGAGTTTCGGGTTTTTCGACCCTGATAACGTCAGCCTGACTTAAAGGCAAAAAAGCCGTTAACCCGCCGCCGAGTTTTACCTCATAGCCGGCCCTGACTTGTTTGGAAATTGTTCCGTCAATCGGCGTTTTATCGGTAAAGGCTTCTTTCAAGGCCTTTTGAAGAATCATCCGGTCAGCTTTCGATTTGGAAACCTCAAGCCGTCCGTTTTGGCTTTCGGTACGTTCTATAAAAACCCTTACCTTATCGTTTATCTTCGGTGCCTCATCGAATTCGTCCAAAGGAATATGCCCCTCAGACTTTCCGCCTACATCGACAAAAACGGTTCCGTTGTTGACATCAACAACATAGCCTTCTTTAATTGTCCCAACTCTGGGAGCCTCAAAATTGTTTAAGTACTCCTCTTGTAATTGTGCTTGGATGTTTGCATTGGAGTCTTTTTCAACATCCTTTACCACTTCCGTCTTTTCCATAAAAAACCCTTTATCGTTTATTTTGTCTGTCATTTTTGCATAAACTTCTTGTATAGTCAAGTCCGACGTATCGATATAAAATGCGTCGGGAGCAATTTTTAAACTTCCTTCTTTTTTGTTTTTGTCGATTTTATCGCGTTCAAGGATAGTTTTTTTTATCTCGTCCAAGGACAGGCGGCTTGTTCCCTGCTCAAACCTGCGCCTTGCCCTGACTTCCGCAGAGGCGTCAAGGTAAAATTTAAAATCCGCATCGGGAAAAACCACGGTTGTCATATCTCTGCCCTCGCAAACAACTCCCGTTTTCGCCGCTTCTGCACGTATCTTTTTATTTATTATATGACGAATCGGAACAATCGCAGAAAGAAGAGGAACTACGGCCTCTACGGCATCGCTTCTAAGATAGGGTTCCGCATTTTCGCTGCCAAGGTACATTTTTCCGTTACGGTAAAAAAGATCGGCCTTTTCGGCAAAGTCCGTCCAGCGCCGTTCATCGGCAAGGTCGGGAACCGCTCCGCCGCTTCCGTCTTCTTTTCCGCCCAGACTCCGTAAAACCGCCAAAGCCAAGGCCCGATAAAAACTGCCCGTATTCATAAAAACAAGGTTCAGTTTGTCGGCAAGCGTTTTTGCAATGGTACTTTTACCCGAGCCGGCAGGTCCGTCAATGGCAACTATCATATCTTTATATTATATAAATTTTTCAATGTAATGTATATAGTTTTTACCAAAAACTATAGTATTTTTTTTCAAAATATATTATTATCTTGCCGTTATGGCAAAAAAAAGCGTTAAAAAAGCGTCTTTAGGCTGGTTTTTTTGGGTTGCTTTTATAGTATTGGTCGCTCTCCTGTTTTTTATCAACAAGGATAACATAAAATCGGTATTGGAAAAAACGAATGCGAAAAAGATTTTTCAAAACCAGGAGAACTCGAACGAAACGGCAATCGCCCCCGATCTTGCACAAATTCAGCAGGAAATAGAAAAAATTACGGCTTTCGAAGAAGAAACGGAAACCCAAAAAAACGCGCCTGCAAAAACCGGAAAAAAGAACAAGCGCCCCCCTATCGAAGACGCAGCAAACGAAACGGCTTTAGACGACACGGAACCGAATGATACTGAAACACAAGAAATAACGGGACAACAGAAAACCGTATTGTTTTTCGTCCACGTGGGAAACGACGGAAAAATCGTAAAAAAAGCCGTAAAAAGAGAGCTTACCAAAACCGACTCCCCTATGTCGACAGCCTTGTCGTCCCTGTTGAAGGGCCCCACCTTAGCGGAAGCAAAACGCGGCTTTCGCTCCTTTATTCCTCCTGAAACGCGGCTCCTTTCGGCTTATGTAAAAAACGGAACGGCCGTCATCAACCTCAGCGAAGAATTTCAGTTTAACCAATACGGAATAGAAGCGTATCAGGCACAGCTTGCACAGATTGTTTTTACCGTCTGCGAATTTCCTACCGTAGATGCGGTACAGTTCTTAATCGAAGGCGAAAAAAAACAGTACCTCGGCGGTGAGGGCGTGTGGATAGGCTCGCCTCTTTCGGTTAACTCGTTTTAGGCTATTGCAGGCGGTTCATAATTTTTCAAACATCATCTTTGCCCCGCTCTTTATCCTGCACACGCTGTTGAAACACAGTGATAATGTCCCCTTGTAAGCACCGTTAAAATGTCCCCATACTAAATTGTGGAGATGACGGTGATGGAAGAAAAATTAAATATGGGAAAAAAGGAAAGAACAAGGGGAAAAATACTGGCAATGGTAGTAGAGCGTCAAATAACCTTAAAACAAGCAGCCATAAAAATGCAGGTATGTTACAGACAAACAAAGCGTATTTACAAAAGGTATTTGGAACAAGGAGATAAAGGTCTTTTACATAAAGGCTTAGGAAGACCTTCTCCAAAAAGACTCGATGAAAATATCAAGAAAAAATGCTTGGAACTGTACGCTGAAAAATATCCGGATTTTGGTCCTACTCTGGCAGCAGAAAAACTTGAAGAACTTGATGGGATAAAAATAAACCATGAAACGCTTAGGCGATTACTAATCAAAGAAGGTCTTTGGAGTAGAAAACGGCGTAGAAACATTCATCGGAGTAGAAGAGAAAGAAGATCATGTTTTGGGCAGATGCTTCAATTTGACGGAAGTCATCATAAATGGTTTGAGCAAAGAGGACCTAAATGCTGTTTAATGAATATAGTCGATGATGCAACAGGAATGACACAGTCGTTTTTGACGGAACAAGAGACA
>CAUTPO010000072.1:0-11255 GCA_963540475.1 uncultured Treponema sp.
TGCATACCGCACCTTCCTTTTAAAAAGATACCGCCGAAACACGTATCCGTATTTTTAAACCGCACCCGCGGGCGGCCGTGCGTAAAAAAGGCGCCGGCAAAACGGCTAATTATTGGGTGTCAGGTAAAGCGCCTCCCGTGTTCCCAAATTGGGAAACGAAACCCTTTTTCGGTCATTGGTATGGCTGTTAAACAAAACCGTTATGCTGTCGTTCGAAGTTACCAGTACCACGTGCGACTCCTTTGTCAGGCAGATAAACCCGCCCGCACTTACCGCATTGTAATTTGTCAGATAAAAGGCGTTTCGTTTTTGCATATACGAGGTTATACCGTCGGTTGCGTATTTAGGACTGCCGGTGCGGATCCAATACAGGCTGTCAGGGTACCACAGCGAGGTTGTTTTTACGCCGCCCGCCAACAGACACTGCGAAACAAAGTTTGCGCAATCGTTTTCGTATGTTTTGTATTGTTTATTCCAAACTAGCTCATTAACCTCGGCCTTTATAGGGTTGGACGTATATTTATCCGCATACTTAACGGCGGCGGCATTGTTGTATGGCGTTTTGGGAGAATTCCCGTCGATGTAAAAATCGATGAATTTATATCCGTTGTCAAAAATGACGGAGGAGGATGCGGGGCGCAAGGCTGAGGCAGATATTTCTTCGTGATAGGTTGCAATGTAAATCTTTGCACTTTCAAAATTGCCCGGCTCCTGAAAACGTATTTTAAAAATATTGTTTTCGGTCTGTTTTAAACCGATGTAGCGCTTTAATTCGTTTGTTTTTTTATTGTACAGGTTGACGGCCTTTTTTATTCCGCCCGCATCATCTACCGCCTTTTTCATACCCGCAACAAACGGCAGCCGATACACCGAATCGTATTTCAGTTTTTTTTCTATCGTTACAAAATATGATTGAGAGTCTGCACCGGAATTTTCGACAGCCGTGTATTCGTATACTTTAACGTTTAAAATATCGTAGTATTCGGAATACAGGTCTTCGATATAATCAAAAAAGAATTCTTCTATGGCCGTTTTTTCTCTTTTTGAAACGGGTTCTTCTTCATAAGTTGCCGCTTCCTCTTTTTTTTGCGCATATTTGTTCAAAAAAAGATAGAGCTTAAGAGAAGCAATAATCCAGAGTAAAACAATTACGGATACAAAGATCAATTTCCCTTTTTTCATATACATACAACCATCGAAATACGGATTTGTTTCTTGTAGAAACGGTTTGTGTAAGTCCCCGTTAGATAGTATCGGTATTTTTTTGTTCCGTAATGAATAATTCCGAGTGAATAGTTCTTCCGGCTAACAGAACAATCAACACCCCCGCGCGGGGACTCGGGGTATTAAAGCCTCTGCACGAATCAAATGACCGAATAACCGGATCAGGGCTATTTTATTTCGCCTCTTTCCAGTTTAAAGACCTTATCCTCTTTTTTTGCATGGACTTTTATGTCGGTTATCGGATTCCATTGTACGATAAACGAGATGGTGGGCTCCAATTCGTATTTTCTTTGTGCTTTGCGTAAAACGGGTTTTACGGAATAGGAAAATTTCATCGTCCAATCTTTAAGATAGTGGGTAAGTTCTAAATTAAGCGATTTCAGTTTAAAACCGGAACGCCTGCGGGCTACCTCGTCCCAAAAGTAAAAGGAGCTTAAAAGGTCTTTTGCGATGTTTTTTTCTCCCGGAAGAGGAATAGGTAAATTCATAAAACCTTGAAAATAACGTGCGATAACGTCATTCCGGCTTACGGAGCTAAAGCTTATGTCCCAAAATTCATGTATTTTAAAGGTGATTTTCGGCGAAAAGGTAAAATAGCTGTCCGTAACCCGAATCAGGTTAAAATTCACGTCTGTGGAAAAAGACAGTTGCAGTTTTATTCTGTTTTTCCATGAGTAAAATTCGAACGGGGCGGCGGTGTTGGAATAGCTTATACCCAACGAGTGCGGGATAAATTCTTTTATCGACGAACGTGCAACCCACGTTTTTGTAAGCGAGTCTAATTTATATGGAATTTCGCGGCTCATATTGTAAAAGGCTGCCAGTCCCTTCCACGAAAAGGACAGGGCATAACGGTCGTGCTTTTTGTCTTCAATATTATACGTATACGTTTGCCTTAAATTGATGTTATACGGAAAGGTAAAAGTCAATTCGGCATTAAACGGTTCCCAAAACCATTTTTTTTTGTCTTTTTCTTTTTCGAACAATTTTGCGTATATGTTCAATTTACCGTATGGAAAGGAAAAATTGCCCTTCCATGTATAGGCTTGCAATAAGGGCGGCAGGTTTACGGCCGTTGTTACCAGCTGCGTGTGTTCATTTAAGGTAAAACCGAAGCCCGCCGAGGTCGAATGGGCTTTTATAAAATCCTTATCCCATTTTGTTTTTTCGGTTTTCCATTCCGGTTTTGCGTATGTACCCGTAAAGCTGTTTTTTACCACTATTTCGGAGATGGACCATTCCAAGAATGAAGGCTTAAATACGTCGTTAAAAATAAACGGACTGTATTTTACCGTGTTGGTATTTGTAAGCGAATATACATTCCGCTTAAAGTTGTTCAGTTCGTATTCGGCATTTTTTGCACTGTCTTTTACCCACCGATGCCGTTGGTAATTGCCTGTCAGTAAAAAAGAATTAGTCAAGTTCAGCATTCCTTGATTGTAATTCAGGATACTGTCGAGTCCGGCGGAGGCATTTAATTTATAATAGTTAGAAGAAAAATCGTTCCATTTTATGTCTTCGGGTTTTGCCCAGTTTTTATGATCGAATATAAGGTCTTCCAAATATGAACCGTTTATTTTGTATGAAAGATTATAGTTTATGTAATCTTGCAGGCTTTTTATGCGCGGTGTATCTATTTTAAATGCCGGAAAAAGAGCCTGTGTAAAATCGTCCCCGTTTTTTTCTTTTTCGTCCGATTTTTCCTGCGGCTTATCTTCCGGTGTTTCGTCTGCGGGAGTTTCGCCGTTTTCGGCTGCATTTTTCAGATCCTGCGCAAAGTACCTGCCGAAAGGATTTTCGATGCCCTCGATTTCGGTGCGGGCACTCTTGTTCCGCTTTTTGTTCAATAGCGAGGTGGAAAAAAGCGTTCCGTTTATGCCGACCCGGAATTCGGGTAAGAGGTTTTTGGGATAAAAGAACTTCCGCTCAGGGGCATAGTCTTTGTTTGCCCCCGAAAGTAATTTGTTATCTTTTGCCTCAAAGTTGAATCGGCCGGAAACGGATTCCAGAGCAATGGAGTTTATCCACGGCTGAATTTTGGAAAAAATGGGGCGGATTGAACCGTCCAGCTTCCACGAATAATATGTTTCACGTGCCGGTTCTTTTTCTGCTGCAAGCTTTTCTCTGTTTAAAAGGTATTTAAACCAGTTCATATCTTCCGAGCGGTTTAAAAAGTCTTCTCTAAAAAAGGGATCGGAGATAAGCGGAAAGTCTACGGTGAACCTAAACGGCGCCTTTGTTATGTTTGTGTTGAAGTTGAAGTAGTATCTGAACGGAACGTTTTTTCCGAACAGGTTTGAGCTGTTTTTGTTTACGATTCCTTTTTCGTCGTATTTGGAATACACTACGGAGCTGCCGCTGCCCGCTAAACGGTACAATGTGTTGGAAAAACCTAAAAACGACTGAAACTGAATCTGTTTAAAAAAACTTTTAGGCGGGCTGAATTTTCCTTCAATGCCCGTTAGGTAGCCGAGTGAAGAATAGGCGTCCGCCATCAGTTTAAGGTAGGAGCTATCCGTGTTTTTCGCAGGCTCGTCGAGGTTTTTAAAAAAAAGCCCCTCGAGTTTTTGCTCTTTTAAGGTGTCGCCTTGCAAAAAGTTTGAAAAGGAACTTTCTTCTTCCGCCTTGGGCAGAGGCTTTCTTCCGTACAGATAGGTCGTTGTCTGCACAAAGGCGCCTTCTCTGTTCCTAAAACCGAATACGGGGTGCAAAATCATTTCGTCGGCGGGATAATAAAAAAACGGAAGATAAATCAGCGGAACGACGCCCACCGACAAAAAACCGTTGACAAAGGCCATCTCGTTTCCGGGCAGGATCCAGACCCTGCTTGCACGGATCGACCAAAGTGGGTCGTCTTCCTTGCTGGTGGTTAAAAGCGCATCTTTAAAGGCGATGGTTCCGCTTTCGTTTCTACCGGCCGCCTCCGTGTGAATTTTGAAAGGGTCTTTGTTTTTTTTTGCTGCAGCCTGCTCCAAAATTCCGTTTAAAAAAACGCCTTCAAGTTTTTTTATGCTAAAAAGAAGTTGTTCACCCTTAAAGGATTCGCCTTTTTCCGAACCCGTTTTTTTTTCGTAAAAGACGTTGCCCATTGCCGTAAGCGAATCTCTGGTTTTGTTGTAAATTACCTTATCGGCTTTGATGGTCGAAACGGAAACGCCGTCCGAAACGGAGATGGAAACGCTGCCGGTAAAAATAACGATTTCGTCTTCTTTCGGTTTTGCGTTTTCGGGTTTTTTGCCGTCTTTTTCCAAGTCCGCGGCATCTTTTTTTTCGGCCGTATCTGCGGACGGCGGAGGCTCTGAAATCGGCTGCGACGGTGCTTTTACGTATTCCGTATAACGGGCGGAGTTAACGGTTATCGTGTTTTGTTTTTTTTCCGCGGCGTTTTGGGCGTTTAGGCTGAGCGCCGCCAAAACCATAAAAGCCTTGATCCAGTTTTTCATTATCCGCGCTTGGGCCGTTCCCGCTCCAGCATTTCTTTTATGTAATAGCCGGTGTACGATTTTTTTATCTGTGCAACTTCTTCAGGGGTGCCTTCCGCGATTATTTCGCCGCCGTTTACACCCCCTTCGGGACCTAGGTCTATTATGGTGTCGGCTTGCAAAATGACGTCAAGATTATGCTCGATCATAACAACGGTGTTGCCCTGCTCGACGAGGCGGTGAATAACCTGCATCAGCTGTTTTACGTCAGCAAAATGGAGGCCGGTCGTCGGTTCGTCCAAGATATAGAGAGTTTTGCCGGTGGAACGTTTTGCAAGTTCGTTTGCCAGTTTGACGCGCTGGGCTTCGCCGCCTGAAAGGGTAAGCGCCGATTGCCCGAGTTTGATGTAACCGAGGCCCACGGATAAGAGGGTTTCCAGTTTGCGCGCAATATGCGGAATCGGCGCAAAAAAACCGGCGGCTTCTTCTATCGTCATATCCAAAACGTCGGCAATGTTTTTACCCTTGTACCGCACTTCAAGCGTTTCCTTGTTAAACCGCTTGCCGCGGCACACGTCGCAGGCAATGTATACATCGGGCAAAAAATTCATTTCGATGGTGAGCGTGCCGTCGCCTTGGCAATGTTCGCAGCGCCCGCCCCGCACGTTAAAAGAAAAACGGCCCGGTTTGTAGCCGCGCGTTTTGGAATCGGGAAGGCTTGCGAACAGGTCGCGTATGCCGGTAAAAACGCCGACATAGGTAGCGGGGTTGGAGCGCGGCGTGCGCCCGATGGGGCTTTGGTCGATGTTGATGACCTTGTCGATGTTTTCAAGCCCCCTTATCTTTCCGTAAGCCCCCTCCTGAATGGATGAGCGCATCAGGCGGTTTGAAACGGCGGGGTATAAAACGTCGGTCAGCAGGGTCGATTTTCCCGAACCGGAAACGCCGGTAATACAGGTAAAGGCACCGAGCGGAATCTTTATCGAAATATTTTTAAGGTTGTGTTCGGTTACGTTTACGAGTTCCAAAAAAGCCCCGTTTCCCGGCCGCCTTTTTTCGGGGATATCCATTTTAAGCGTGCCCGCAAGGTACTGCCCCGTAAGGCTTTTTTTTACCCGCGCAACCTCTTCGGGTGTACCCTGCGCCGTGATACTTCCGCCGTGCACGCCCGCACCCGGACCGAGGTCTACAATGTAGTCAGCCGTGCGGAGGGTTTGCTCGTCGTGTTCGACGACGACCAGTGTGTTTCCCAAATCGCGCAGGTACAAAAGCGTATCGATAAGCCGCTGGTTGTCCCTCTGGTGCAGCCCGATTGAGGGCTCGTCCAAAATATACAAAACGCCGATTAAACCGGAGCCGATCTGCGTCGCAAGGCGAATACGCTGAGCTTCGCCGCCAGAAAGGGTTGCCGCCTTTCGTTCCAAGGTCAGATAGTCCAAACCGACATTTTTCATAAATTGAAGACGAGCGTTAATTTCTTTTAAAATTTGCTCGGCAATGTGCTGTTCCGTGTCGGTCAGTTTTAATTCTTCAAAAAACCGAAGAGAGTCGCCGACGGAAAAACAGGTCAACTCGTGAATGTTTTTTTTACCGACCGTTACGGCAAGCGCTTCGGGTTTTAAGCGTTTTCCGCCGCAGGTTTTGCACGGTTTCACAGACATAAATTTTTCGTAATATTCGCGTACCGACGCCGAATACGATTCACCGTATTTGCGGGCAATGTCCGCCATAATGCCGGGCCATACGCGGTTATACGAATGGCTGCCGTTTGTGTACTTGGAGGTGTACGAAAAATTGATTTTAACGTCGCCTGAGCCTTCCCAAATAATGTTTAAGATTTTTTTAGGCAGTTTGTTAATCGGCGTATCGAGGGAAAAATCGAATTCCGCAGCGAGGGCTTCAAAGCGAGCCCTGTTCCAATCAGAGTCGGGATTATATGGAATAAAGGCGCCCTCGTTAAACGAAAGCGTCTTATCCGGTGCAATCAAATCCCGATCGAAGTGCTGGGTCATACCCAAGCCGGTACATTCGGGACAGGCACCGAAGGGGTTGTTAAAAGAAAAAAGACGCGGCTGTAATTCGGGCATCGAAATACCGCAGTCGGGGCAGGCGTTTTTTTGCGAAAAAAACACCTCGCTTACCGGAGCGTCTTCGGCAGCGTCCTGCCGCGTTGCAAGCAAGGTGCCGCCCGAACTTGCCAGCGCCGTTTCCACCGATTCGGAAAGGCGCTTTCGGACATCCTTCGATAATTTTATTCTGTCAACGATAATTTCTATCGTATGTTTTTTTTGCTTGTCGAGTTTTACCCCGTCTTCCAGATTAATGACAAGCCCGTCAATCCTAGCCCGCACAAAGCCCGCTGTAATTGCGTCGGTTACAATTTTTTGATGTTCGCCCTTCTTCCCTTTTATGATCGGGGCCAAAATTTGAACGCGCGTATCTTCAGGCCAGCTCATAATCGTGTCGATGATTTGATCAACGGTCTGTTCCCGTATCTCCTTGCCGCAGCACGGGCAGTGCGCATGACCGGTACGGGCGAACAACAGGCGGTAATAATCGTAAATTTCGGTAACCGTGCCGACCGTAGAGCGGGGGTTGCGGTGCGTGGTTTTTTGTTCGATGGAAATTGCAGGCGAAAGCCCCTCGATATAATCGACATCGGGCTTGTCCATTCTGCCCAAAAACTGGCGGGCATAGGCCGAAAGGGATTCCACATAGCGCCGCTGCCCTTCGGCAAAAATCGTATCGAATGCAAGCGAGCTTTTTCCCGACCCCGAAAGCCCGGAAATGACGATTAGTTTATCTCGCGGAAGCTCTACGTCTATGTTTTTTAGATTATGTTCCCGCGCACCCTTTACGATAAGCTTATTAAGGTGCGTGCCTGTGTTCTTTTTTTGCATGATAAATATTATAGAAAAATACCCCTTTTTTTTCAAGGGATACCTCAGGCGGTTCGGTGTATGGAAAGCGGCATACCGTTGGTTGAGATAGATATGAAAAACAGAATGCTTTTATTAACGCTTTTTTTTACCGACCGATAAAGAATATATCAAAGCCTACAGTATATCTTTTAATGATACGGGGCTCGAAGAATGTAAGGAGGCCGTATGAAAAAATTAGGCTGTATTTTATATGCCGTATACACCGGAATACTGCTTGGTGTAACTGCTTTGTTCCCGCTTATAGTTTTTAGTCCATATATAGAAAATAAACTTTCACAAATGACGGGGCACTTTCTTATACTCGTATATATACTACTTTTTTTTATTTTTTATGTTCTGTTTGTAAGCATTACGGAAACAGCGGTCTTTATCGTCTCTTTATCTGCAAAAAAAATCGAAATAGAACATAAAAGCCGAATATTTTTTCTGATTCCCATTGTATTACTGATACCGGCCGCCATTTTTTTATTCGGAAGTATACCATTTGCAAAAACACGGGAAATTATAGCAGGCGCAATAATTGTCGGCTTTTTCGCTTTTGCCGCCGTCTTCAACAGAAATTTTTCGCTGTTGTGTAAGCGCAAAAATAAGCTGTTCAACTATGCTCTTTCTTTTGTTTATATCGTTTTATACCTATTCTTTTGCTTTGCTGCGATGTTATTGTCATCGCTGTAACGGCTCTCTTGATCCGATCGGGCGGGCCGAGCTGTCCGGCCGAAACATTCTCCGCTTTCAAAACGTAAAAATTCAGGCCAGAGAATATATGTTACTTTTCTCTTTGTGTCAAGGCCGAATTGACTAAACTCTGTTTTTTTGTATAATATCCAAAAGGCACTATGATTGAAAAAAGCGTACAAGGCGGGTTAAATACCGCATTGGATTTTCTCAAACAAGGCGAGCTGAAACAAGCTTATGCAGAGCTTGAGAAGATTTTAAAAAATGATTTGGAAAATATCGATATTGAGTATGCTTTAAGGGGTGTCCGGTTTTGGGAAGATATATTTGAAAAGGCGAAACAGGCGTCAACTCCGCTGGAACAGGGAGAATATATGATTTCGCAGTGGAAATCTTTTTTGGCGTATATCAGAAAACACGGAGAACCCAAGGAGGCGGTCATTTATGCCTTAAAATATGCGGTTTTTGTCATAGCGCTTAAATTTTATTCTCCGTTATTTCGCGAAGAAACCGAATTAAAGTCGGCAGAACCGTACCGGAAGGTCGGCCTATGCTATAAGGCGCTCGGCGATTACGAGAAAAGCCTCGATTTTTTGAAATATGCGGCAGATATGGAAAAGAATTCGGCGGCGGTTCTTGCGGAATTGGCCGACTGCTATGCACTGTACGGCGAAATACAGTTTTCGAAGGTTTTTTTTCGGGAGGCGTTTTTTATCGATCCTTCCGATATCGAACTGCAATTTTTGGAATCCGAGGTAATTTGCAGGCTTATACGCAAAATCGAAAATCTGGGGTATAAATCCGGAGCCGTTGCGGAGTGGGTTCCCATTTACGGGGTACTTGACGGGGTTTTTAACGTAAAAAGAGAGCTCCGTTCCTTCGAATTCGGCAGGCTAAAGCAAAAAATTTTTTTGCTGGAATCCGAAATCAGGGAAAAAGCGGACGAAGATGGCGGCGTACTGGTACCGCGTCTTATTAATCATTACTTTTGGCTTATCGACCATTATGTCAACATAAAAGAAGATAAGGCCAAAATCGACGACGTACTTTTACGCATAAAGGTACTGGATAAAAACATTTACAACAGCTATGTAAAATAGCATTAGTTTGGAGGATATATGTCTGACATAACAAAAAATTTGACCACAATGCTTAACGAAGAGAAGTGGACTAGGGCGGCAATCGGCAATTATACGACAAAAAACTTTGAAAGTCTTTATAAACTGATATCCGACGCGAGAAACGAGAATGTTATAGACGAGGTAAAGCAAATTTGCGATGATCATTTGGCTCACACAAAGAACAGCATCATTGCGCTTTATATCTCCAGTATAATTTCACTTTCAAACCAGCTCTTGGACGATTCGACGGTCGTAAGTCTGATCGGTATTTTCATAGATAATCACCGGACGCAGATTGTCGAATATCTTTGCAAAAAGGTTCTTGAGTACGGCGAGTCGAAGTTTGCCCTGCGGACCTTATCGGATTGCTACAAAACGTCAGGCAGCCTCGAATTATACGATATTTGGGAACGGCTGGTAAAAGTTGACTACGATGAAGCCGATATTGCAAAACTTTTAGCCGAAAAATACGAAAAAGACGGCAATACCGAAAAATCGATCGAGTATTACAAAAAAGCCCTATACCGCTTTATTAACAGAAAGCAGATAAACGGTATAAAAGAAATGTGGGCAAGGCTCGCGGCCGCCACTCCCGATGAAATAGACTTTTTCTTCAGAATACAGGCAAAAATAACGGCTGTAATGGGTTCGGGCAAGAATTCCGTTTTAATGCAAGATATCTATCAATATTACAAAACAAACGAAAATTGGAATATTTCGATAGATATTTTAAAACTTATCCTGTCGTACGATGATAAGGACAGCTGGGCGCGGGAAGAAATTATCGAATGTTTTAAAAACAAGTACAAAGACCACAGCCAGCTGGACGAGTGTATAAAGGTTTCGAATTTAAACCAAAACTGGCGGCCCGTTTTCGACGCCATAGCCGACTTCGAAAAGCATATTTCGTTCGATAAGGGCTCATTCGTTTTTCACCGCACCTGGGGCGTCGGAAGAATCGCTTCGGTTAAAGACGATGAGCTGGTCATCGATTTTACGAAAAAACGCAGCCATAAAATGAGCCTTAAAATGGGTATTACAGCCCTTCAAACCCTCGCAAACGATCATATCTGGGTACTAAAATCGACCGCCAACAAGGAAACCCTTGCAAAAAAAATAAAAACCGAACCCGAATGGGCGCTGAAAACCATCATCAAAAGTTTTGACAACAACTGCGATATGAAGCGTGTCAAACAGGAGCTGGTTCCGTCGTTGTTGACTGCGGGTGAATGGACGGGCTGGAACACGAAGGCGCGTAAAATTTTAAAAGAAAACCCCATTTTCGGCATTAACCCTGAAAATATCGACTTTTACACGGTCAGAACCCGCCCCATCTCGCTTGAAGAAAAACTGTCCAACGAGTTTAAGGCCCAAAAGAACTTTTTTGCCCGTATCGAGTTATTGAACCTGTTCGATCAGTCGGATTCATGCGATAAGGATTCGGATATGTTCAAGGAAATGCTGGATTATTTTGAAGGGTTTTTAAAGTCCGTCAGCCAGATAAACGAGCAGATTATTTCGGCGTATATTCTCGTAAAGGAATTTGCGGCGGAAAAGCAGGCCGCCTTAACGGTTAAACAGTACAATTTTACCGAACTGTACGAAAAAATCGAAGACTTGACACAGATTTATCTGGGAATTAAGGACAAGGTTTCGATTAAGGGGCAGACTTTACGGCAAAAATTCTTAAAATACATAAAAAATCTGATTCCTCACTGGGAAAAAGAGTATATACGGCTTTTTCCGGCCGTGCTTTCGGACGAAATTTTAAAGGCCCTGCTTGAGGACGGAAAGGTCGAAGAGGTGCAGGCCTTAGTAAAAGAATGTTTTGAAAATTAGGCGAGTAATAAAGAAGGTGAAGATGAAACCAA
>CAUTPO010000073.1:0-11244 GCA_963540475.1 uncultured Treponema sp.
GCGGCATATTCTTTTTATTGCGGCCGGTGCATTCAGCGTTTCCAAGCCGAGCGATTTAATCCCCGAATTTCAAGGGCGCTTTCCGTTGCGTGTAGAGCTGGAGTCGCTACATGCAGAGGACTTTAAACGAATTTTGCTTGAACCGAAAAATGCGCTGACACGGCAATATTCGGAACTTTTACGGACGGAAAACGTAAAAATCGAATTTAAAGAAGAGGCCATCGACCGAATGAGCTTTTTGGCTGCCGAGGTCAATTCTAAAAACGAAAACATCGGTGCGCGAAGGCTGCACACGATAATGGAAATGCTTTTAGAAGAAATCTCTTTTAATGCAAGCGAGATGGGCGGCCAAACGGTGCAGATCGATGTAAGCTATGTAGACGAGCGGTTAAAAGACATCGTTCAAAATCAGGATTTGTCGCGCTATATTTTATAAGAGCCGCAGTTTAAGCGGTTTTATGGGGCCGGCTGTTTACGGATAGTTAAAAAGTGTTAAGCATATTTTAAAATATGCCGAAAATGAATAAAAGAGCTGTTTAAAAAACTTGAGACGGTTTTTGCAGCATTCGGCAAGGCGGCGGTTATTCGGCCTTGTTTCGGTATAATCGCCGGCTTAACACGGGGAGGAATAGTAATGGGATTTAACAGTTTTTTAAGAACAACGGATATTTTGCACCGGGCATTGGACGTAAATGCGCTTCGTTATAACGTAACGTCCAACAACCTTGCAAATGCAGGTGTCGACGGCTTTAAGCGCACGATCGTCAATTTCGAATCGGAGTTAAAACGGGCCTTCGATTCTGAAAAAGAGGCGGCAGGCGGTTTTCAGATGAGACGTACGCATCCGCTGCACTTGGCCTCGAACGATGTTATCGATTACAAATCCGTCAAACCGCGCCGCGTTTTGGACTATCTTACATCCGAAAAAGCAAACGGAAATAATGTGAATCCGGAAGAAGAAGCGATGAACATCTTGAAGATTCAGATGCAATATCAGCTTTTAACCCAGATGACGGGCTTTCAATATAGTCAGGCCCAGTCGGTTTTAAAATAAACGGTACCGGCGGTTCGGCGTAAAAGGTCAGGCCGCACATATCCGCATAAAAACGATACATAAAGATAAATAAAAAAGGAAGATTAAGATGGGATTATTTACAAGTATAAACATTGCTTCTACGGGAATGGGAGTTGAGCGGCTTAGGACGGATGTAATTTCCGACAATATTGCAAACGCTTCCACCACGACGAGGGGACAGGACGGCGAGGTTTTTAAAAGAAGCCTTGTCATTCTTGCACAAAAAAAATCGGGCATAGACTGGAAAACGCCCTTTACGCCGCAGAACGTCGAAAGAGGTCTTGGTGAGGGCGTAAAGGCTACGGGCATAGAAAAGGATTCGGCGGAGACCAGATGGCTCTACGATCCGACGCACCCGCACGCTCTTTTGTCAGGCCCCAAAAAAGGCTACGTAGAATATCCGAACGTAAACATCGTTACGGAAATGGTTGACTTAATTTCGGCTTCCAGAGCATACGAAGCAAACCTTGCCGTTGTGCAGGGCGCTAAGGATATGTTTCAGCGGGCCTTGGATATAGCCCGCTAACGGCCGCACACCGAAAGCGGTTTTAAATAAAAGATTATAACGGAGAAAATAAAAATGGTGAATGTTGCAAATGTTTATCAAATACCGGCTTTAATGGACGCTCCGCAAATCGGCGGCGTCATGATCGATAATTTTAGAAGCCGAATGGTTTCCAATACCGATATGATAGAGCTTGCGCAAAATAAACCTGCGGCAAGTTTCGAACAGACGATATTAAAAGCCTTTGACGAAATGAATGCAAAGCAGATAAGAATGAGCGAATTAAGCGAACAAATGATTGTCAACCCGGATTCGGTTGATGTTCATGATATAACAATAGGAATGGCGGAAGCGTCATTGTCGTTGAAACTTGCACAAACGGTTATAGACCGCATTGTAAAAAGTTGGAATGATATTACCGTAGCAAGATAAAAATAAGGCGGGGGGTATACGGTGTAAAACCGTATGCTCATCGTTCAAGTATATGGGGGGAACATGAACGAACAGTTTAAAAACCTAAAAACAAAACTGGGAACTCTCTGGGGAAGATGGACGGGGGTTCAAAAGGGAATCATCATCGGGGTAACTGTGCTTGCTCTGGTGCTGGTTGTGGTGCTGATGCGCTGGTCATCGAAGCCGACTACGGCGCCGGTGTTGGATATGGCAATAACCGATACCGAACTGCGCGACAAAATTCTTTTGCGCTTAAACGAAGAAAACGTAAAAACCTCGGTTTCAAGCGACGGCATAATTTCCGTCAGCGACGAAAAAACGGCACGGCGTATGCGTTCGATATTGATACGCGAGGACTTAATTCCTAAAAATGCAAGTCCGTGGGCGATCTTCGATGTGGAACGATGGACACGTACGGACTTTGAGCGGAAAATCGATGTAAGACGGGCTGTTATTGAAGAGGTCAGGCGGCACATAAAAGCCCTTGACGATATTGACGATGCAAGCGTTGTCGTCAATATGCCGGAAAAGGCCTTGTTCCAAAGCGAACAAAATCCCGTTACGGCAAGCGTCGTTTTGTATCCGGCACCGGGCAGCGATGTTTCTTCAAACAGAAAAAAAGTCGAAGGTATCCAAAAGATTTTAAAACTTGCCGTCGAAGGACTCAAAGACGATAACATAACGATAGCGGACAACACCGGATCCGTTTTAAACGATTTCGGTGCAATGAAAGATATGGACCGCCTTTCGTTAATCGAGCGGCAGCAACGGCTGATTGCAAAACTTGAACGCGAATACGAATCTAAAATATTGATCGCCTTGCAAAAAATTTACGGTATCGACAGGGTTCGGGAACTGAACATAAAAATCGATATGGATATGTCCGAACGCTCCGCCGTTACGCGGGAACTTAGGCCGACGGTTTTAAAGGCTGACAATCCGTCTACGCCATACGACGATTCGGAAATCGTAAAATCGATTACCGTAAGTTCGGAAACGGCTCAGACTATCTGGGAAGGAAGCGGCATAAACCCCGAAGGTCCTAGCGGTGTTCAAGGTCAGACAGCTTCGTCATATAAGGATGCAAGCAATATTACAGGCCGCTCGACGCAGACAATCAGCAAAACAAATGAGGATGTAAGCCGCAGGGACTCAACGGAGGTTATCAGCCCCGAACTTGGAAGGCGCACCGTTTCGGTAAACATAGACGGTTCTTGGATAAAGAAAAGAGACGATAAGGGAAATTACATAATAAAAGACGGCTCCATCGAACGGGAATACATCGAAATTCCCGACGCAGAATTACGGCAGACCGTAAAAATAGTGCAGGACGCAATCGGTTTCGATGCGACCAGAAAGGACTCGGTAACCGTTGCGAACATCAAAATAGACAGGACGGGGCAATTCGACGACGAAGATGCCGCCTATTTTAGAGCTCAGCAACGGCAGAAGGTAATTTTATTATCGCTTGCAGGTATAGCGCTGGTATTGCTCTTATTTATTCTGTACAGAATTGTAAGACGCGAACTGGAAAGAAGACGAAGAATCAAAGAAGAAGAAGCCCTGCGTCAGGCCCAGCTTGAGCGGGAACGCATTCTTTGGGAGGCGGAACAGGCTAATGCCGACGTTTCGATGACGGTCGAAGAAAGGCATAGACTTGAACTGCAAGAAAATGCTATTAATATAGCACGAGAACATCCTGAAGATGTCGCGCTTTTGATCAGAACCTGGCTCATGGAGGAATAAAATGGCTGTAGCACCTGCAAAAGAAAAAACTGCCGGAAAAAAGGGAAAGGATATAAACACCCTTACCGGAAAACAAAAAGCGGCGATATTCTTGGTATCGCTCGGCGGAGAAATATCGGCAAAAATAATGGAACGTCTTCGTGAAGACGAAGTTGAAAAAATAGTATTTGAAATTGCGCGGACCGAAACCGTTGAACCGGAATTAAAGGACGCCGTTATGCAAGAATTTCAAGACTTGATGGCGGCACAAAACTTTATTACGACAGGCGGTATCGATTATGCGCGCGAGGTTTTGGAAAAAACGTTTGGAAGCCAAAAGGCAATCGAAATAATAAACAGGCTTACCAGCTCGCTGCAAGTCCGTCCCTTCGATTTTATTCGAAGAACGGACCCTGCACATCTTTTGAACTTTATTCAGCAAGAACATCCGCAGACGATTGCGCTTATTCTTGCCTACCTTGAACCTCCTAAGGCTTCGGTCATTTTGCAAAACCTGCCCGATGAGATTCAAAGCGATGTTGCGCGGCGTATTGCAACGATGGACCGTACCTCGCCGGATGTATTAAGAGAGGTCGAGCGTGTTCTCGAAAAGAAACTTTCGACGATTTCGAGCGAAGATTACACGGCCGCAGGCGGTGTAGACAGCATAGTCGAAATCTTGAACCTCGTTGACCGCTCTTCGGAAAAAACCATTATCGAATCGCTTGAAGACGAAGATCCCGATTTGGCCGAAGAGATCAAAAAGAAGATGTTCGTATTCGAAGATATCGTTATGCTTGATGACCGCTCCATCGGTAAGGTATTGCGCGAAGTCAACACCGACGAAATGGCTAAGGCTCTTAAACAAGTCGATGCGGAAGTTCAGGATAAAATATTCCGAAATATGTCCAAGCGTGCAGGTTCCATGCTCCGCGAGGAAATGGAATTTATGGGCCCGATTCGTGTTAAAGACGTTGAAGAAGCCCAGCAGAAAATTGTTTCTATCATTAGACATTTGGAGGATAAGGGTGAAATCGTTATAGCCCGCTCCGAAGAAGACGAATTGATATAAGGGCATCTCTAAAGACTTTGTTGAATTTTTAAGAGATGTCCCGACGAGTTTTTCATAAGTCATTGATATATAAAGACTTATGAAAAACATCGCAAATAAATCTAAGGAAAACCTCAAAAAACTGAAATTTTTCGAGGTTCCCGTAACGGAGAATTCCTATGGCAAAAACCATTTTTAGAAGTTTTGAGGTAAATACGAATACCAATGATGTTGTCAGACTCGAACTGAACAGAACGTTTTCCAACGAGCCGGCGGTGGAAGCTGTCGAAGAGGTTCCTGCGTATGACGGGCCTACCGTTGACGATTTAAGACAGGAAGCCGAGCTTTTCAAACAGAGCTGGGAAGAAGAAAAACAAAAAATGTTCGACGACGCTCGTGCCGAGGCGGACCGTATCATAAAAGAGGCGGAAGACGCTGCCTTTGCCGAAGTAAAACGGCAAACGGACGAGGTGCAAGTTATTTCTCAAAAAGCTAAAGATGATGCCAAGGGGATAATAACCGAAGCGGAAGAAAAGGCCCGCATGATAGTTGACGAATCGGAAAAAAAACGCGATTCCGTAAACCGGCAGGCCTATCAGGACGGCTTCGACAAGGGCCGTGAAGACGGTTATAAGGAAGGAGAGCGCGAAGTTTTCCGCCTGACCGAAAGACTGCAAACCATGATAACCAAGACGATGGACCGCAGGCAGGAAATCCTTGCAGAAACCGAACAGCAGATTGTCGATCTCGTCCTTTTGATGACGCGCAAGGTTGTAAAAGTAATTTCCGAAAATCAGCGCAATGTAATTGTTTCCAACGTAGTACATGCGTTGCGCAAGGTAAAGGGCAGGGGAGATGTGATTATCAGGGTCAACCTTGCCGATGTGGGTATGACGACGGAGCACAAGAAAAACTTTATTGCCTCTGCGGAGAACGTAAAAAACATTACCATCGTCGAAGATTCTACCGTCGATCAGGGCGGCTGTATCATTGAAACGGACTTCGGCGCCGTCGATGCGCGTATTGCAAGCCAGCTGAACGAACTCGAACAAAAGATTTTGGAAATATCTCCTATCAAAACAAAAATGAAAGCGGGAAGTATTTAACGCGGTACGGATATGGTTAGCCTTTTTGAAAAATATACCAACACCATTATCGAAACGGATCCGATCAAATTTACCGGAAAGGTTATACGCGTGCACGGAATGCTCATCGAAAGCGAGGGGCCCGTTGCCGTAGTCGGCGAGCTTTGCCAAATCATAACAAAAGATAATCCGCACGGTTTACAGGCTGAGGTTGTCGGCTTAAACGGAAACACCGTTCAGCTTATGAGCTTTACCGATGTTCAGGGTGTACGGGTTGGCGATCACGTTATTGCAAGCGGCGAAATTCTTTCCATACCGGTCGGAAACGTCCTGCTCGGAAGAGTTGTCGATTCGCTGTGCCGTTCGGCCGACGGAAAGCCGGAACCCTATTCCCCCAAACGCCGTCCGGTCGTCGCCGTACCGCCTGACCCGATGAAAAGAAAAATAATCAAAAAAAGAATCGTTACGGGTATCCGCGCCATCGACGGGCTTCTTGCCGTGGGCAGGGGCCAGCGGCTCGGCATCTTTTCGGGTTCGGGCGTCGGTAAATCTACCCTGCTTGGAATGATCGCACGGAACACAAATGCCGATGTAAACGTTATTGCGCTGATAGGCGAACGCGGCCGGGAAGTCGTCGATTTTATTGAAAGCGATCTGGGGCCCGACGGGTTAAAACATTCCGTCATCGTTACGGCAACCTCCGACCAAAGTCCCCTTGCACGGATCCGCGGTGCCTATACCGCAACGGCAATCGCCGAATATTTCCGCGATCAGGGAAAAGACGTTATGCTCTTGTTCGACTCGGTAACCCGCTTTGCCCGTGCACAGCGTGAAATCGGTCTTGCGATAGGTGAGCCGCCTGCAACCCGCGGTTATACTCCCGGTGTATTCGAAACCCTGCCCAAACTGCTTGAAAGAACCGGTACCTCGGATAAGGGTTCCATAACGGGCTTTTATACTGTGCTGGTTGACGGCGACGATATGGATGAACCGATATCCGATGCAGTGCGCGGTATCTTGGACGGGCACGTCGTTCTTGAACGCCGTCTTGCCCAGCGCGGACAGTATCCTGCGATAAACGTTTTGCAAAGCATTTCCCGACTGGCAAACAGGGTCGCAGGCGAAAAAACAAAAGAAGCTGCAATGCTGGTACGCAAACTCTTGGCCGTGTACACCGAGTCGGAAGATATGATTCAAGTCGGTGCATACCAAAAAGGAAGCGATCCGGAAATCGATAAGGCGATAGACCGCTATCCGCTCATTTACAATTTTTTGACGCAGGACGTAAACGACCCGGCAAAACTGAAAGACACCTTGAATAGGCTTGCCGAAATTACGAAAATCGAAATCCCCGAATCCGAGGGCGAAGAACAGGCTGTCGGTGTCGGTATCAGAAAAAAGTACGAACCAACTGCCGGCGGATCCGTATAAGGGAACTGTATGAAACGTTTTAATTTCCGTCTTGAAAAACTGCTTGAGCTGCGTAAATTTTACGAACACAGGGCAGAACTGGAATTGGCTCATGCCGTTTCCCGCAAAGCGGCCATCGATATTGCCCTTAAAACGGTCGCACAATTAAAACTGGAAACCAACCGCAAATTCGTTGCAGGCGGAACTGCACCCGATATCAACTATCTGTATTCGGCACAACATTATATGATCCGCCTTGACAAAGAAAAAGAAGAACTTTTAAGCAAACTTGTTTTGGCGGAACAGGCCGTGAACGAAAAGCGGGCCGTCTATATCGAGGCCACTTCAAAACGGAAAGCTATATCGAAACTGAAAGAGAAAAAAATGGCCTTATGGCGAAAAGAAAATATTAAGGCGGAAGACAATATAATCGACGACCTTGTTACGTTTAGATCCGGTAAGCGCTTATCGGAAGCGGCTCACAGACAATAATTTTTGGGAGAAATAAAAAAGTATGCTGTGCGTTTTTTTGGACATGCCCTACGAAAGACAGCTTCGCCGTATCAACAAAGGTATGCTGGAAAATTTTTTCGATTCGATAAAAGAAGAAGCAAAAAATAACGGCGGAGAATTTTTTGCTTTTCAATCGGGCATCGGTTTTTGCTTTTTTGAAAATTCCATTGCATATATGTATTCCGCATGCAGGTTTTTGTTTAATCTGGATAAAATATTAACGGCGAACAAAAAGAAGATTGCAGAGGTGCGGTGCATCATAGACTTTTTCGATGACACGGCTGATATCCGCAGTTTACAGGATTATTTTCAGCCGTATAAAAAAATTCTTATTCCCGAAAGCGGAATATTCTCGTCAAAGCAAACAGCCGACAAACTCAAAAATTATTTAGAATTCGATACGGATAATGAACCTCTTCCCGTCTGTAAAAATTTTCGCTTTTTTGTTGTCGAAGAAAACAAAACCGAAGAAAACGGCTATGATGCCGACTCGATTATTCTGCACCGTAACGATAATCACATTTGGGCTATTTATAATTTTATTCTCTCTCACTCCCTCGATTCGGCTTATAAAACCGGATTGTCGGCCGGTGATGAAAATTCTTTTTATTCGACAAAGGCTGCATATACCTATTTGAGAAAGCACCGTTTTTTAAAACAATACCCGCAATATTTCATCGACGCTTTTTTGCTGAATGCGGGACTCTGTTTAAAAACACACATCAACGGCAAGAAAGAAAAAAAAACTATAACCGTTTATATCGATAATATCAATGACGATAAAAACCATGGTGAGGCAAAAAAAATATTAACGGCCTGCTCCGAAATCGAAATAAAGGAACTGTCTTCAAAACTGCCTTCGACGTATAACGTGCCTGAAGATTTACTGGAGTTGGTTTACCTCGTTTTAATTTCTTCAAAATATTTCTTTTATGATGAACTGAACGAATTTTTGCTATCGTTAAAAAAGTCTGACTCTTTTTTTAAAGACGTTTACCGGTGGATGTATCGAAGCGGCCTTATTTTGATTTCAGGCAATATTTATGCTTCCGCATACGGAATAATAGAAATTATCGAAAGAAAAATAGGCAAAAAGAAAAAGGATATGCAAGAATATATATCTTCGTTTTTATGGGAAAAATATAAAAAGGGCGATATATATGCCGACGCCGAAACGGAAAATATTTTTAACGGTTTGAATTTTTTGTACAAGCCCGGGTTTTTACTTACCTCCGTTTTTCATACCTTTCCCGATTCCGTTATCGAAGGCTTCGATTTAAAAAAATATAAAAACGAAAGTTTTTTTGAGGCTCTCAAATATTATCAGACGGCATTGATAGCACAAAAAGACGGCGGCACCGCAAAATCATACGCACTCGCAAAAACCGCGATAAGTCTTTTTCAAGAGCAAAAATTCGATTCGGGAGAATTTAGGGCTCTGTCTCTTTTGGCCTTTTTTAATTTGAGCGAAAACAAAAGAGCCGATGCTCTGACCTATTTTTCTTATGCGTATAATAATGCCGAACAATCGAACGACAGCCAATTTATCTGCGAGGCCTTATTCAATATAAGTATCGTGTATTTTTTACAGAATAATATAAAACAGGCCGTTACCTTTTTGGAAAAACTTTCGCACGAGATAAACGAATCCTTTGAGCAGGTTTGGAAAATTCCCTGCCTTTTTATGCAAGGCAGGATCCATTTGCAGTTGGGGGAGTTCCGGCAGGCCGAAGAATTTTTTAATCGAGCCGCTGATTTTGCATCTTTGTATTTTGAAAGACTGGAACCCTTATGCAGAACATGGGCATGCAGGGCTTTGATGTATCGGGGCCAGATAAAACAGGCACAGGAATTGCTTTTAAAATATACGGACGATACCTCTGACGCTGTTTTGTTTTTACTTGAATCCTATTTGTTTTATCCTGCCCTCAACGACGACTTCGGCAAATTCGGATTTGATGCCGAGTCGCTTTACGGCGATTACAGTCAAAGCGGGTTTAACGAATTTAAAAATTTGAAGTCCGGTTTCAGTTTTGCCGAAGATTTAGTCTGGTATAAAATTTACAATATCCCCGTCGGGAAAAAAATATTTGATTCGTTTTATAATTATTATAACTATAAGATTTCTTATTTAAACGAAAATGAAAAAGAAGCATCTGCCGTTTTTCTTTCGGAACTTGAAGCGTCCGCAATCGAAACCCTGTATCAAAACGATTCTTTTTCTTCGCTGTACCTGTATTTGTGTTACGATATATATTCTTCGATTTATGGGGAAACGTCGACGCAGACTGTTGCGTATTTGAGTAAGGCTTTTAAGGCTATGCAAAAAACCGTTTTGACCATAGGGGAAAACGATATACGCGACAAATATATGCAAAAAAATTTGTGGAATGCAAAATTGTTTAAGGCCGCTCAAGACCATAAATTTATTTAAGAAGACCTTTTTTAACATACGGGATATTCCATGAAATATAAATGTGCGTTTTTTTTCTTTTTTTTATTTTATACCGCCTTTGCCGATACCGCTTCTATCGATTATAAAATAAAGAATTTTATAAATACGATGAGCAGTGAAGAAAAGGCTGCTCAGGTTCTGCTTTTGGGTATTGACGGAAAAAAAGAATTTCCGCAGTATCTGTATGAATACTACGGCTCTCTTGTTCCCGGAGCGGTAATTCTTTTTCAATACAATATTGCGGATACTGCAAAAGAAACGGCGGAGTACATCGGTTCAGTAAAAAACGCTTTTAAACATATCCGCGAAGGGAAAAAATATATACCTGCCTTATTTTCTTTCGATTGTGAAGGCGGTTCCGTTTACCGCTTGCGTACCTTCGGTTCAAAACTTCCCGGCGCTAAAATAATTGCTCAAGATTTTTCGTCCGAAGAAGCGCAGAAACTTTATTCCCTGACGGCTGAACAAATTGCACTGCTTGGTATTCACTTAAACCTTGCCCCCGTCGCCGAAACGGAATCTGCCGAAATAAAGGACTTTTTCGGAACGCGTCTTTATTCGTCCGATCAAAATACGGTTTCGGATTATGCGTCGGCCTTTATCCGGGGAATGAAAAAGCATAATATTATATGCGCCGTAAAACATTTTCCGGGAAGCGGTGGCGGGGATCCTCATATACAGGATTCCGTAATTGTTTCGGCAGAAAGAGAATTTGATAATCGGTATCTTTTGCCGTTTAAAAAAATACTGGCTAAAAACGACTGTGCCGTTCTACTTTCTCATGCGAAAATTCCGTTTATCGATGATGTTCCGTTTTGCTTTTCCGAAAAAGGGATTAAGGGAATGCTGCGCGGCAAATTGAAATTTGGCGGGCTTGTTATGACGGACGATATTTCGATGGGTGCTTTAAAAGACGGGGAGCAGACATTGAAAGATAAAGCCCTGCTTGCCTTATCCGCAGGCTGCGATATG
>CAUTPO010000074.1:0-11222 GCA_963540475.1 uncultured Treponema sp.
CTAAACACCGCACGGTTAAACTGCCGCTCCTTCCTCTTCCGCGGTAACGCGTATCCTTCCAATCTCAATAAAAAAGCCCCCTCGATATTCCATCGAGGGGGCTTCGTTTGCGAAAGGCGTTCTTTTTAACATACGCCGTTTAAACGCGGTTTATATTATTTTTTCGTATAAGCGGCGGCGTTTTCGCCTGCGATCTTACCGAACACGGCAATATCGGCTACAGCGTTACCGCCCAACCGGTTTGCTCCGTGAATTCCGCCTGTTACTTCTCCTGCGGCAAAAAGGCCCGGTATCGCCCTTCCTTCGGTATCGAGGACCTCCGCCCGGCCGTTTATCGCCAAGCCGCCCATGGTGTGGTGAACCGAGGGCGCAACCTCGACGGCGTAGAAGGGCGGCGTTTCGAGTTTACGAGGCATATCAGCCCTGCCGAAGTCGGCGTCTTTATGGGCATCGGTGTACGCATTATAGTTTTTGACAGTGTTTTCCAGATCCGCGGCAGGAATATTCAGCCGTTCGGCGAGCTCTGCAATGCTTGCCCCTTCGATGAGGAGCCCCTGCTTACTGTACGATTCGATGGCTTTTAGCGAATCCCTCACACCCTGATCAAATAAAAGGTATGCCGTGTGTCCTTCCTGTGCAAGGATGGCGGCCGACATAACATCGCGTGTTGTCAGTTCTTGCTCGAACCGCTTGCCTGCGCGGTTAATCATAATGGCGCCGTTTCCGCGGACGGCTTCCGTAATCATAATGTTTTTTACGGGTACGACCGTCGGGTGGGTTTGAATTTGTTCCATATCCGTAAGGGCTGCATGAAAGGGCTTTACCAGTTCGAAGGCATCGCCTGTTGCGCCGGGATGGTTCGTTGTACCGAAACCTTTCAGTTCGGGTTTATACGAAACGATAATTTCAGGGTTTGCCCCGAAGCCGCCTGCTGCCACGATTACGGCCTTGGCAGTAATTTCATAGGTTTTTCCGCCGGCGGAAACAACGACGCCTGCGGCTGCTCCATCTTTCTCGATGATGCCGACGACCTTCGAATTATAGCGTATTTCGATGCCGGCAGCTTCAGCCGCCTTTACTAAAACGCCGGTAAAATGGGTACCGATTGCAGCTCCTCCCGCAGGCCGGTGAGCGCGGCTGTTTGATGCCCCGCCGAGCTTACCGATATCGGATAAGTCCATTCCGAACCCGATAAGCCAGTCCACAGTTTCGCCCGACTTTTCGGTCAGTATTTTTACCAGTTCGGGATTGTTCAGCTGCTTGCCGCCTTTCATCGTGTCTTCAAAAAACTGTGCATTTGAATCTTCGATGCCCTTTGCCTTTTGTACCGAGGTTTCGGAGGCGTTCAAACCGCCGGTCGCATAGTTCGTGTTGCCGCCTGCAAAGGCCATTTTTTCCAGCACGATAACCGATGCGCCGGCTTTTTGCGCTGCAAGGGCGGCGGAAAGACCTGCGCCCCCGCTTCCGATAACCGCAACATCGTAGTTGTTCTTTTGCGAGCCGCAGCTTGCAAAAAAACAGATACCGCATAAAGCCGTTACTGCGGCCTTTACCATCATTTTCTTCATAGAAATCTCCTTCAGAAATATAAATTGTATATAAGCCGGCGGTTTAAAGGACAGCGCCTTAAAACCGCAAGATACCCCGACTCCCTTACACCTTAAACTTGTTAACTGACTTGGATAAGTTTTCGATACTTTTTTTATTCTTTTGCGTAATAATATTGACCTGATCTACCGCTTCGTTTATCTGTACGGTACCTGAAGCCATCTCGTTTATACTGTCGGTAATAAGGTGCGTCAGTCCGTCGAGCTTTTGCATATCCTTTGCCATTTGCTCCCCGCCTTTCAGCATCGCCATCGAGCCGGTTTTTACCTCTTCCGTTACCGCATTGATATTTCTGATAGCCTGTAAGATTTCGCGGTTCGAATTTTCCTGTTCCTTCATTGACGACAAGATTTTCGCCTCCTGCACCGTCAGTCCGGTTACCAGCTCGTACACCTTATCGAAGGTCTTTTCCGCCCCGTTACCTGCAAGCGTTATCTTTTCGATAATTTGCAGCGACTCTTTTATAACCTCGCCGATCTGTCCGCCTTGCACATTCGATTCTTCGGCCAGCTTTCGAATTTCGTCCGCTACAACGGCAAAGCCCTTACCCGACTCGCCGGCATGGGCGGCCTCAATTGCGGCATTCATCGCCAAAAGGTTTGTCTGACTTGCAATGTTTTGAATAACCTGACTTGCTTCAAGCAGGGAACCCGACCGTTCTGCGATTTGGGCTACGATCTCGTTTGCCATGTGGGCGCCTTTTTTTCCGTTTGCGGTTTGCTCGTGGGCTTCCTGCATCAGCTTGCTGTTGTCCTCAAGCATCTGGGTTACGGAGCTGATATTGGCAGTCATTTGTTCAATGGAAGATGTAGAACGTGAAACGCTTTCGGCCTGCGAGCGGATACTGCTGCCCAGATGGGTAACCGTACCGATAATGTGGTCAATGGCTGCTGCCGTTGCCGTTACCATCGATGCCTGTTTTTCCGTTTGCTTCTTTACACTTTCAATGTTGATACCGATTTGGTGTATTGCGCTTGCCGTTTCGGTCATATTGGCCGAAAGCTCCTGCCCGACTGCCATCAGATTATCGTTTTCGTTCGTAATCGAAAGTATAATCGTCCGTATCTTTTGAATTGTTTTGTTAAAAGCCGTTGCAAGCTGTGCAACCTCGTCCCGTCCCCGTACCGGCAGCGAAACCGTCAAATCGCCGTCGCCTTCGGAAATGTTTAAAAGAATATTCGAGGTTAGAATAATCGGTTTGATAAACAGTTTAAGGATAAGCACATAGAAAATGCTGATTGTTACCGTCAGCACAACAATACCGATTATCAGATTATTCCGCATATTTTCGATCATTACGGCATTCAGCCCGGTCTTTATATCGTTTAATTCTGCTTCTATATCGTCCACATAATTGCCGGTACCCACAATCCAATCGTAATGCGGATAGGCCAAAACATAACTGCGCTTATGAACCGCCTCGCTGCCGCCCTCCCTCGGATAATAATAATCGTTAAAGCCTTCGCCGTTGGTTTTGGCTGCTTCTATAAATTCCACAACGATGCGGGTATTGTTCATATCCGTAAGACCGATCCTATTTGTCCCCTCGATGCGGGGGTCGGAGGGTAAAAGCAGATTTATGCCCTTGGGCGTGTCGATCCAAAAATACCCGCCGTTTTCGTAGCGGATATTGCGGATTATTTCTATAATGCGGCGTTTGCGTTCTGCAAGCGGTATGTCTTCCTGTTCGCCCTGTTTATCGTGCGAATCGATAAGCGATACGATGTTCTGTACCTGCGATTTTATTTTTTGATCGTATTCCCGATACAGCACTTCGCCCTGCGTTTTTACGGTACTCGCATTATGTCTGATTATGGTGATTTGCCCGATTACAATAAAAATCAGACAAACAAAACTTAAAATACATACCGAAAAAATGAGTGTTTTGAATTTCAAATTAAAAACGGTATTCTGTTGTGTGTGATCATGGCTTTTCATTATCTGCCCCTCTTCTGATTAAAATGTAAAACTTTTTAAAAATATGTCTTTTTCAGGGCTCTGCTCCGATACGCGTCGGCGTAATCGTGCCGGAACCACCAGCGGATGAATGTATTGAGTGTAATCCATGCAGCATTTTGTCGGCTCAAGTTATACATTTTTTCGGTGATTAGTGCAAGAGATTTTTTTATTTTTTTACCTTTAAAAGGAATAAAAAAGGGATTAAAAGGACTTTGGAAGAAAGATTTCGAGGCAGGCTCTTTTCTCGTTTTTTTTCGGCTCCGTTCTGCGGAACAGTTTGAATCGGCTTTTCCGGTAGAACAGGCGTGCCGCTTTTGATATAATACGGCTTTATAGGCATCTGTAAAAACCTTGTTGGGTTTGCTTCGCCTCCTTTGCAAATAGAGGAGCTCCATCAGCAAAGCTGCTCCATCAGCAAAGCTGCTCCATCAGCAAAGCTGCTAACAAGTTTTTGCAAGAAAGCCGTTTTTATCGCAATATTTCACATTAAAACGCAGAGGAAAAACCGCTATGAACCGATTTTCAAAGATTACCGCCGCCATTGCCTTTTGGAGCACCCTTGCACTACTCGCTGCGGTGGTCCTCATAACGGTGTTTCAAAAACATTGTATGGGCTTTTACTTTCAATCGCCTGATATGTATGCCGGTATTGTGATTATCCCACGGCAAACGCTTATACACTGTGTACTTACCGCCGTTATTACGGGGCTGTATCTTCTTAAAGCGCGGAAAAGTCCGCGAACGGCCGCAATTCTTGCGCTGTATTTTTACGGCGGTGTAACGGTTATCTTCAAAAGTCCGCTGACGGATATCGGGACGGCTTTGTATGTTGCCCGATATTACGGAGCTGCCTTTCTTGCCGTGTACTCTGCATTCCATTCACTGACGGCGCTCTTTTCGTTTTTCTTTTTGGCGGTTGCCGTTCCCTCGTTTATATTGTCCGCAGGGAGTGCCATCATACAGCCGGAAAGTCCTGTTTCGGAAACGGTCAAAACGGCTATTTCGGCAAAAAAGAGAAGCACGGTCATTCTTTTTTCGGCCTTTTTAGGGTATTTCGGAGCCGACAGGTTTTATGCAGGCAGCCCCTTTCTCGGCACGGTAAAACTGCTTTTCGGAGTGCTTATTGCCGCAGGGTTTATGGTGCAATACCTTGCTTTCGGCACCGTTTTCGCTTTTCTCTTCTTCTCTCCCGCCGTAAAAACAGCCGATACGGCCTGTCTTGCAGCCGCCGCAGTATGGAATGCGGTTGATTTTGTTCTTGCCGCATCGGGAAAAATGAAAGACGGCGGAAGAAAATGTATCGCAGTATGGTAGGGGCTGTCTGGGGCTTGTACAGCCAATTTAAGCGGTAAATGTGCCGAAACGTTTATCCGGCCCTGCACACGGAAAATCGATTTTCAGGGGCTTCACGCTCATAATTTTTTAAAAATTGCTTTTTGGGCCCCTGCAAAAACTCCATTGACCAAAACGCTAAAATGTGCAATAATACCTGATTATCTTGGATAGGAGATTTAAATGTTAGCACTTATAATCGGCGTTATTCTTATGGCTTTTACGGTTTTTGCTGCGCTCCCGATGGGGTTGGACTGGGGCCGGGATATTTTGCTGTTTTTGCGCGGCGGAATGCCCATTTTTGCGGCCTTTGTCGGCCTTATATCCGTATTCATCGGCATTGCGGATATCAAAGACAAACAAGACGCCAAAAAAGAAGAAGAAGCTATGAAGGCTTCCGAGAATAAAACCGAATAAGCCCCTTGACAGAAGTTCCGTATTCGGTTATAATCGCAACACCCGCGTTATCTGCATACACCATTGTAGAAGGTATTATTTTATGAAAACAATTTTTTTTAATGAGAATGAAGTTTCCCGTTCTTGGTATGTAATTGATGCTGCCGAAAAGCCTCTCGGCCGTGTAGCGGCAAAGGTTGCGGCTATGCTCAGGGGGAAACACAAGACCTCGTTTGCTCCTCATCAGGAAAACGGCGATTATGTGGTAATTGTCAATGCCGAAAAAGTTGCCGTGACGGGCAATAAAGATAAGGATAAGATGTATTACAGGCATACAGGCTATGTGGGCGGTTTAAAATCCGTAAATTTCAACGAACTTATTGCAAAAAAGCCGACCGAACCCTTGATGCTTGCGATAAAAGGAATGCTTCCGAAAGGCGTATTGGGAAGAAAGCTGCTTACAAACGTAAAAATTTATGCAGGCACGGAACACCCGCATAAGGCACAGAATCCCGTAAGCATAGAAGTATAAAGGAGAATACGGTGAAAAATATCGGTATGGGAACAGGCCGGCGGAAAACGTCGGTTGCCAGAGTATATATCAGAGACGGAAAGGGTTCGCTTTTGGTCAATGATAAGGATATAAGCGAATATTTTGCGACGCCCGAACAGGTTCAAAAGGCTAAAGAACCCTTGATGGTAACAGCCAGCGAATCTAAGTACGACATTGTCGTTACCGTCCGCGGCGGCGGACTGACCGGGCAGGCTGGAGCTTGTTCACACGGCATTGCACGGGCCTTGGCTCAGGTGGACGCGTCGAACCGATCCTCGTTAAAGGCAGGCGGCTTACTCACCAGAGATTCGCGTATGGTTGAACGTAAAAAATATGGTCAGCGCGGTGCAAGGCGACGCTTCCAGTTCAGCAAACGTTAATTTTTTTTGTATTACGGATATATGCCATACTTCTTTGGAGTCGGTCAAGTTTGTCGATTCTGAAGAAGTATCGTATTTTACACGGCCTGTATATTTTGAAGAGGCTGTTTTACAATCGATCGAAGACGGCATAAACAGGCCGGTTACGGAACACCTGCTTTCGGAATTTTTACGTGCGGTACGCAGGTATGCGGCAGAAAGTGCCGCAATGAAATATTTAAACAGGGCCGAACATTCACGGTTTCAATTGGAAACAAAATTAAAGAAAAAGGGATTTTCCGTTGACGAATATTCGGCCGCATTGGATTATTTGGCAGAAAAAAAATTCATAGATGATGAAAGATATGCGCGTGCATGGCTTCATACTCGAAGCATTACCAAAAAAGAAGGCAGGTACAGGCTTGCTTCCGAACTCGCGGCACGCGGTATAGCGTTTAAAACGGCAGAAGATGTTTTAAACGCCTTTTTTCTTGAAAATCCGGAAGAAGAAGTATGCAAAAAGGCGCTTTCCAAACAGCTGAAAAGGGGCCTAAGCGGGCAAAAACTTTTTTATTCGATGCAAAGACTCGGATTTTCCTTAAATCTCATAAAAATTTGTTTGGGGAGGTAAAAAACGGATAGTTTTTTCGACATCGTTTTTGAAAAAAAATTATGACAAGAAATGAAAGCAGAAGACGGGTAAAAATGTATTCCGCACTTGAAGTTGCCAATATGTGCGGTGTCGTAAATCAAACGGCAATTAACTGGATTAGAAACGGATATTTAAAGGCCTTTAATACGCCGGGCGGGCAGTACAGGGTGTATCACGAAGACCTGCTTGAGTTTATCAAAGAACGCGGTATGAGAATTCCGCGGGAACTTACAGACTTGCCTGAAGAAAAGGCGCATTGGAATTCCATAATGATTATAGACGACGATAAGGTTTTAAACGACAGCGTCGCCAAATTTTTAAATAAAAATATCCCTGAAATGACGGTTTATCAGTCCTTTGACGGATTTGATGCGGGCTCTCAACTCGTTAAATACAAGCCCGGGTTCGTCATTCTCGATATAGCCTTGCCGGGTGTAGATGGAAAAGAGATTTGCAAAAGAATTAAAACAGCCCCCGAATTCGGCGATCCGCACATCATCGTTATAACCGGTCTTTCCGACGAAGATTTACAGCTTCAGATGGACAGCCTCGGCGCCGATTCTTTTTTCAATAAACCCGTTGATTTCGGCGAAATCTTAAAGGAAATAAACAGCGTAATTGCGTAAACCCCGATGACCGCCGTTTTGGACATAAAGCAGACTGTTGTCGAAACAGGAAAAAAATTACTTTTATCGAATCTTACCGTGCGTACGTGGGGCAATATAAGTATGCGTATAGACGAAGAGACGTTTGCAATAACGCCTTCAGGCTATTCTTACGATAGCTTACGCCCCGAAGATATCGTCGTTTTAAACATAAAAAAGCCTGAAAGTTTAGGCGGTATAAAACCTTCCTCCGAGCGATATATTCATTCTGAAATATATAAATTGAACAAAGACGTAAAGTTTATTATTCACACTCATCAAAAATTTGCAACGGTTTTATCCCTGCTCGCTTCTTCAATTACCATTCAAGACGAAAACATAAAAGATATTCTCGGCAGTGTAATTCCTGTTGCAGAGTATGCGCCTGCGGGTACAAAAAAAATTGCGAAAAGCGTTGCGTCCGCATTAAAGAACACCGATGCAAAAACCGTACTGATGGCAAATCACGGGGCCGTATGTTTTGGGGAAAGTCCTGACAAGGCTTTTTTGTGTGCCGAAACTCTTGAGTCTTTTTGTAAGGATTTTGTTTTTAAGGAAGCGCCGAATATTGCGTCCGCATACAGGCGTTACGAAAAAAAGACGCTTCGCCCTCTTATCAATTTTTATTCGAGTAAGCGGGACGGAAATCTTTGTTCGGTATATGATAAGGCGTCAGGTATTTTGATTTGCAAGATGGATATCAAAACAGGCAATATTCAAGAAGGTTATTTCGATTTTCCGTCTGACCTGCACCGCAAAATTTATGCGGAATATCCGGAAATAAACTTTATAGAACAATCTGCTTTGCCCGTAACCGTTTATACGTCGCGCCGTCTGCGAGGTGAAAATTCCGTACCTGCCTTTTTGGACGATTTTGCGCAAATTGCAGGCGAAAATATGTTTTGTTCCGCTTTTTTTGAAAGCCGTGCCGCCGAATTTTCGGATAGGATTGTACACTGTTTAAAAAACCGTAGTGCCGTCGTCATCGCCGAAAGCGGTGCCCTGTGCTGCGTTTCCGATTATGCGGATATGTATGCCTTACAGGAAATAGTCGAAAAAAATCTTTTGATTAAAATGCTTTCACTGAAATTTAAAAATTATTTTCCGCTTAACTTAAAAAATGCAAAAAAATTAAGAAAGGGATATGTAACAAGTTATTCGAAAATTGCTTTTCTTAAAAAAAACGATTAAAGTTAATCGGTTTTGTTTGTGAGGAAAATTATGTTTTTTTCTAAATTAAAAAAGACCGGATTTTTTTTCGGGGCCGTTTATTTATTTGTGTTTATTTCGGGCTGTGCGGATAAGGCTTCCGGTGAATTGGTCCGCGAAAAAAAATTTACATTATCTTACGGTGCCTTTGAAAACGAACTTAATCTTTTTAATTTAAACAGCACATATACGCGTCCTGACAGCCAAATATTTATGAGAGACGGGCTTTTTTATATAACCAATTCCGGCGGACGGAAACTTTTAAAACTCTCTTCGTTTGGAGACTTACTTTCGATTTTTTATAATCCCGATACCAATTCCCCGCCTTCTTTTTTAAAAGGCAATCGGGAAGAACCGGTATATGCTGCAACAAGAAAGGCGATTCAATATCCGTTTAATCATCCTGCTTTGTTTACGGTTAACGGTTTAAAACAATTGTTTGTAGCGGATTCGGTTGCCGAAGAAAAAATCGAATACGATCATGAAGAAAACCTTGCATTGCGCGATATTATTTTGTGCTTTAACGAGGACGAAAACTTTGTCGATTATATAGGGCAGGAAGGTTTGGGCGGAACTCCGTTTCCTTCTATCGAAGGAATTTACACAAATGCCGATAACGATTTAATCGTAGTGTGCAGAACACAGACGAGTATAAAGATTTATTGGTATAATTCTGCCGGTTCATTGTTATATAAGATTCCTATTTTCTTTAATGCAATACCTTCTCCGTATGACGGTACCGTTAAACTTTTTTCTTCCGTCGATAAAATAATTCCCGATTTTAAAGAAGCCCGCCTGTATTTAAAAATCGATTATTATATCGGAGCTCAGGATGCCGCGACACAGGCAGATTTGGGAATAAATTACGACAAAAGCGCTCTTTATTTTTTGAATATCAAAACGGGGAAGTATGATTCTAAAATCGATATTGAACCGTATGAAAGCACTGAAAATGTAAATGGAGAAAATGTACCGTTTCAAAAAGTATATGAACTTGCCGGTGTTACTGAAAACGGCTGGTGTTGTCTGACCACGCCTACAGCCGCAGGCTATGCTCTTACGCTGCTCAATTTAAAAACTCACATAATGCTAAAAAAAGATTTGGAAATTGCCGATTCCGAAACAGTGTATAATGCTTTTCATATTTCTCCGAAAGGAATTATTTCGGGGCTTCTGGCGGGAGAAGATTCCGCTTCCGTTGTGTGGTGGCGAGCCGATAAATTGATAGGAGAAACAGATGGACGATGAATTGTTTGAAACTAAAAATGAAAATTCGCCGAAGGTGTTTTTGCGTTACTCCAGAGAAGCCCGTCTAAAAAATGCGTCAGACAAGGTTAAGCAGATGCATGATTCCGGCTTTGTCCAAAAAAAGAGTTTTATTAAAAGTCTGACCGCAAACAAAGGTTTGAGTTCCGTTTTTTTCGTGATAGTGCTTTTGGTCATTTTAAATTTGATTTTCTTTTTTGTATGGGCTGATAAAAATTCGGGAAAGATTTATGGTGTAAAAACGGAATTACAAGCATTTTTATATCAGGATAAGGTTTTGGCAAATGTCAGGCTGAGTAAGACCGAAAATTTTACTGCGGAAAGAGAAGGTCAAATCGTACGGGTGCAGTTTGTTTTTTTTGATAAGGATAAAAACAAGATAAGTTCTTTTTTGTCTGAGGGGCTGTATACGGGCGCGGAACTGAGGTTTTCCGGTGCGGACGATTCGGGCAAAGCAAAAGAAGTATATGCCGATATTTTGCTGAAAGACAAGATTTTAACATTGCGGCACAGAGTAAATTCCGGCTCATAGAAAAAATTTTTTATAAATGCAACAGTTGAGAGAATATCGGGACTTCTGTTTTGTGTGATATAATGCGTTTGATATTGCAGCCTAGAAACATAAGGGGCGTAAAATTTGAGGTGTAAGGGTATCAAATGCAGAGCAGCAAAAGCTTCTAAAAAAAATAAACAAGCCTTTTTGCATTAGCCGGAAAAATTTACCTTGACCAAAATGCGGTTACAGAATTATGGGGTGGCGGGCTCGATATGATTTTGGCAGACACAAATATTCTTATAGATTTTAGATTACACTTGCAAAACAGTTTATAGTACTTAAGAAAAACGGACTTTTTGTTCCATTTCAAGATGCAATGATTGCACTGCTTGCAATAAAATATGGTTGCGAGGTGTGGACAAACGATAAACATTTTAAACTGATGTAAGCGGCTATTCCGCAACTTAAGCTTTTTCCGATGTGAGGTAATAATCACGGTTATAGCTATTTTTAATTAATAGACCTGTTCGGAAACTTCAGTTTCAGAACAGGTTGCCTTAAAATGCGATGTTCTAAATCGTGCTATTTGCGCGATTTAGAACTCGTCGACCTGTTCGATAACGGAGTTATCGAACAGGTCTAATGGAGGTATTGGGTATGAAAAATACAGTTGTATATATACACGGAAAAGGTGGTTCTGCCGACGAAGCGCTTTACTATAAAAAGTTTTTTAATGACGATTATGAGG
>CAUTPO010000075.1:0-11079 GCA_963540475.1 uncultured Treponema sp.
CTTTCGGAGCAGCCGCTCTTTTGATCTTCTATGCCTTTACCGGCTTTGAATCCATTGCTGTTGCCGCCGAGGATATGGATAACCCGGAAAAGAATATTCCGCTTGCCATTGTTTTGGTTATTACGGGTGTTTCCGTCTTTTATATTCTGATTCAGGTAGTCGCCATCGGCATTTTGGGCGATGGTTTAACGGCAAGTGCGGCTCCCGTTGCCGACGCTTCGGCACGGTTTTTCGGCCCTGTAGCAAAGGCAGTCGTTACGACCGGTACCCTTATTTCCATAGGCGGTATCAATGTCGCTTCTTCTTTCCTTGCACCCAGAAGCGCCGCAGCCCTTGCCGATGACGGCTTTTTGCCGAAATTCGTTACAAAAAGAAACGAAAAAGATGTTCCGGTTGTAGCCGTTATTTTGACCACGGTTTTGACTGCGCTGGTCTGTCTTACGGGTACCTTTACCAAACTGGCCGCTATTTCCGTTGTTTCCCGTTTTGCCCAGTACATTCCGACCTGCCTTGCAATACTCGTTTTCCGAAAGCGCGGTATGAAAGGTTCTTTTAGAATACCGGGCGTCTATGTTGTATCCCTTTTGGCCGTGGGCATAAGCCTTTGGCTGCTTTATAATTCTGATTGGCAAAAAATAGTTTTCGGCTTGGGCGGTCTTGTAGTCGGTGCCGTTTTCTATCTTGTTATGAAGGTTTTGAAAAAATAAGCCGCTTATTCGTGCGGAGGTTTAATACCCCGACGCGAGCGTCGGGGCTGTTGGATTCTTAAAGCAGCTTATTCTGTGTCGGGGTAAGGAGGAGAGGCGATTTTTTTAACCCTTGAAAACTCCGAGCCCCACCGTTTAAAGCCGTACAGGTTTGTACGGCTTTTTTCTACACGGGACTTATGTTCCGTTTATGCCGTTCCGGTTTTGCAGAGCGTATGCAGACTGTTGTGCCTTGTAAAACCCGCAGGAAACAAGGAGCGGGAATAATTTGAAAAACTTTGCAGGCGTATTTTTGCCGCCTCTGGCCTTCCATGCATTTTCCAGTTTTGACCATATCGAAAACAATACGGGAATAAAAAACAAAAACAAAACGAAGGCCATGCAAATCTTTTTCGGCAGTATTGTTTCAAGCCCCCGCTTTAATTGAAACGAGGTCGTGGTATTAAAGAATACGGAGGCCGTTTGTATTGCACCTGCCAATCTTAAAACAAGCAAAAAAAGCGGCTTAGGGTCAGATTTCTCCCCGCTTAAAACCGAAAAAACATACGTACACAATAAAAGAAGGACATACGAAAGAAGGAATTTCAAATCTTTTAACTGTTTCGAAAAGGAAATACCTGCGGTACGGGCAATGAGCGCCGTACCAAGACAGTAAAAAAGGCAAGATATTGGCGGCAGCAGGAACAGCACGGCGGAAAACAGGGGCAATAATATGATTTTGAGGGTCGGCGGCAGCTTGTGTATAACACTATTTCCCGTACGGTAAGAAAAAAGCGGCATCATATCCACAATAAATCCTCCTTTTTTGCATACGTACATAAGGGAGGGCGTATATTCCATTGCGCTAAATCTTTTTTTAAGCCCTCACACATACTTCCGTCAAACACTTTTTTCCCCTCATGTAAAACAATCAGCCTATCCGCCATTGCTGCGCATTTTTCCAATTCGTGGGTTAAAAGAAGAAGCGTGCGTCCTTCTTTTTTTAATTGCAGGATAAGACCGTTTAGCTGACGGATACTGCCGTAATCGAGATTAGCGTATGGTTCGTCGAAAATGATGATGGGAAAATCCATAGCCAAGATACTTGCGGCTGCAAGCCGTCTTTTTTCTCCGCCCGATAAAAGATGCGACAAAAATTTTCGTTTATTCTGCAAGCCCGTTTTGTCAAGCGCCTCATTTAAGCGCCGCTGTCTTTCTTCACGCGAGAGCTTTATGTTTTTTAACCCGAGCATAATATCTTCCTCAGGCGTTTCTCCTAAAATTTGCAGATCCGCTTCCTGAAAAATCAAGCCGCATTTTTCTTTTACGCCGATCTTTCCCGATGACGGCTGTACCAGTCCTGCGATGATCGTCATTAATACCGTTTTTCCGGAGCCGTTCGCCCCAGCGATAAGCACGAATTCACCCTTTTGTACCGTAAGCGAAATATCGGACACGGCATAAAAGCAGTGTAGCGAATTGTTTTTTTCCTTTTTGTGTTCTTGCTTGCGGAAAAAAGAACCGAGTCCTGTTTTTTGAGGCCTTGCAGGTTGCTCGGCCGGTTCTGCGGTCAATACCGCTTCCGTAATAAAACGTTTGTTAACGTTTTCCAGTTTGATGACCGGTTCGTCCGTTTTACGGCTCATCGTCTTTTTCGTCTACGGATAGGTAGCGTGCACTTATGGGGCGTAGTTTTACGGCCAAAAAAATGACGAGAACACACTTAAGCGCATCTCCGATCAGGTAGGGAAAGCAGGCAAGGAGCAGGCTTTGGTAAAGGCTTTTCCCTGTAATCTGCATAAACCGTGCTATGCCTGCGGCGTAAATGACGGTAAAGCCTGCAGCACAGGCAGGAATTATTCGATAGAGTGGGGTTTTCTTTTTAAGGGACGGTTTACCGAGCAAAAAACCCGTCAGAGCCGCGGCTGCAAGGTAGCCGGCTAAAAAACCGCCTGTCGGACCGAAAAAGGGTGCCGTTCCGCCCTTTCCGCCTGCAAAAACGGGCAAGCCTAAACCTCCTGCAAGCAAAAAAACGGCTGTCGAAAGACTTCCATACACGCCGCCTAAAAGACAGCCTGTCAAAACCGGAAGCATATTTTGCAATACGATCGGAACGGGCGTTCCGGGTAATGGGATTGCGATAAAGCCGCTTACGGCTGTGAGGGCCGCAAACAGGGCCGTAAAGACCGATAGCAAACCTGCTTTTTTTTCCTGATTCTTTTTCATAATTGTAAACCTTTTAATAATTATTAAGTTAACAATTATGTGCGTTTTTGTCAAGTATCTGAGCCGCCGATTATCGATGAGGTTTGATCTGGAGGTTCATTTTTTACGGAAAAGGATTTTCTTTGAATGGGGCTCGGTCCGAAAAGGCGTATGGCTTTTCGGTGTGCCTGCGTCCCATAGCCCTTATGTTTTTCATAGCCGTATTCGGGGTACAGCCGTGCATAGCGGCTCATTATCTTATCCCGCATTACCTTTGCCACAATAGAGGCGGCCATTACCTCAGGTACGGTATCGTCGGCTTTGACCACGGCTGTAAGGGAGCGGCAGTGTACGATAGCGGGCAGGACATTGCCGTCAACGATTACATCGATATTCAAGGGGTGCAGGCTGTTTTGCAAAACATCTGCCGCCTGAGCCTTTTTGCAAAGCCCCTCGTATGCCCGTTTCATCGCAAGAAGCGTTGCTTGTAAAATATTTATTTCGTCTATTTTTTTGTTCGAGGCAAGACCTACGTGCCATAAACTGCCTGCAGCAAGGATTATCCGGGCTGCATCCTCCCGTTTTTTCTCGCTTAATTTCTTGGAATCTTTTAAAATCGAAGTATCGAAGCCTTTCGGAAGAATGACGGCTGCTGCTGTAACGGGGCCTGCCAGAGGGCCGCGCCCCGCCTCGTCTATACCGCACAACATCAGCGTCCCTGTTCCGAAACCTTAAAATAGCCGCGTGTTACGGGCTGCACCGAAAATACGGCCTTAGATTTTTTGTTGAGCCACACCGCCGTGTCCCCGTTTTTTTTGTTTTCGGGCAGGCGGATCGTATTCAGCCGGCCAAGGGTGATCTCGGAATTCCATGCCTCGACGGTACGTGCGGCAAAAACGGGCGTCAGTGAGCAGGTTATGCCGTCCGCTTCCACCTTCGAGCCTGCAGCGGAAACGGCTGCTGCGGAAAATCCCGTTCCCGTAAGGGTTAGGTTGTGCAGTACGGCAGACGAATTGTTCAAATTAAAGATTACGCAGGAGCCGGTCTGCTCTGAAACGATTTCGGAATCGGCAGCCTCTAAGTGTGAATTAAAAATGTTTAAAACGCCCCCGCCTTCGATTGTATGAACCCGCATATTGCTCAATTTGATTGCCGAATCGGTGCCGTAAATGACGGGAACCTCGCGCGGTTCTTCCGGATCCTCTTTTCGGACAATTTCGCAGTTTTCAATTTCAAAATAGGAATTATTTACGATAAACCCCGAATTTTTCGAAAAACGTATCTCAGGTCTTTTATCCAAAGCGGTAATTTTGATATTCCGCCGGATCAAAACAGCCTCGTTTAAAATGCAATCGCCGCTCACGTAGATTTTCCATCGATCATTACGGAAGTCTGGCACGGCAGTGTTCGGTGAAGAGTTGCGGTTAATATAGAGAACGGCCTCGTAAATTGAAGGAAAGGGATTCGACGGATTACCGTCCGCATTTTTATATCCTGCAGTGCTATCGACATAAACCGCATTCCTATCGACTGTCAGTTCTTTTTTTACAGTAGGGCTCTTGTTTCCCGCTGCATCGACGATATACAGATTTACGGAGTAAGCGACGCGCCCGTCGTCGGAGCCGGTTAAAATAATTTCGCGGGTATCATTTACGTAAAGCGGGGGCGTAATGTCGACAACAAGCGTTTCGCCGTCTTTTCGAGCTTCCGTAAGGATTTTAACGGGCCGGTTTGCCTGAGAAAAGGCGGGCGTAAAAACGGCGGCAGGTTTTTCAGGCGGTATCTTGTCTATTTTAAATTCGGTATAAAAGGTTCCGTGTACAATGCCGCCGTACCGTGCCGATATTTTTAAATCGAATATTTTTTCGGTTTTAGGCGGGCAGTCGAATACGAAGGCGCCGTTTGCGGTTTTAAACAGTCCGTCGGCAAGATTCAACCCCGCCGCCTCACAAGAATAGCCGTACCGTTCATCGGAAAACCGCAGTTCCACGCTTCTGTTTACGTCGCCTTCAGGGGCGCCCGTAAATGACGGTTTTTTCGGAAGATCGATTTTATGTATGCCGTCCCCCGCCGCTTCGCAGGTCCAATAAAGCACCGCGTCGTCTTCGCGGTTTGTAAAGATAGGGCCGTCGTACGTATTCGAAAGCTCCGATTTTGACGGGACCTTGTCGGCCGGGGTGGAAAGGGCATAGTACACGGGTTTATCAAAATCGAATTCGGTAAAGTACCAGTTTAAAATTGTATATTCGGGCCTTTTTCCATCTGCCTCTTCCGAAGATACTGCCGCGGCGGGGGTCTGTTTTCCCGAAGCGGACACGGAGTACTCGATGTTTTTTTCGGCAATAAGGCCGTTTTCACCCACGGCCTTTATCCGCAGCTTGACGCGGCCTTCTTTATCAAGTAAAACCGGTTCCGTATAGATAAGCCCGAATTTGGCAGGATCGCTTCCGTCTGCCGAATATAGGATTTGTATATCCTCTTCCGCCTCGATGATCAGTTTTTGTTTTTTGTTCCAAACGCCCTCGGCGGGGCTTATAACCCTCATAGCTGTTTTTTCCGAAAGTTTGCGCGCAATAAAATGAGTAACAGGGCTTTTTTTCCCGCTGCCGTCCCGTGCCCATAGACAGATTTCCGTACCGTACGGCAAATACAGGCCCTTCCGTTTCAGTTTTCCGTCCGAATAGGTCTTGTAAAACGGGTTATACAGTCTGTAATACACATTCGAAGAAGCGGAGCCTTCCGCCGCCGTAACTTCGATACCGTCTTCTTTATACGTTTTTTTTATTGTGATGCCGTCCAAATCATAGGTAAACGCAAAACACGGCATGGCAAAAAGCAAAAGCAGCCGTAAATACAAGGACCGAATCTTTTCCGTTTTTTTCACTATACTGTTCCTCACTATTTTTTCAGTACTTCCAAAAGCTGACAAGGTTTTTTGGAAGAGCCCTTATTTTTCTACTTATTAAACCTGTTCGGAAACTTCAGTTTCAGAACAGGTTACCTTAAAATGCGATGTTCTAAATCGTGCTATTTGCGCGATTTAGAACTCGTCGACCTGTTCGATAACGGAGTTATCGAACAGGTCTATTCTACGATCCCCTCGAAAACCGGCCTAAGTGCGGGGTTCCTCTTAAAATAATAATCTTCCAGCTCCGCAGCAGAAAGGCCGACGAGCTCATGACTGAGATAATGGATCCATAAATTTTCGTTTTCGTTATAAATATCGTGTTTTCTGCACCAATAATCGGGCTGAAATTCGTACTGTTCTTTTTTATAATGAAAAAACTTGTAATCGTGTACTGCAACCCTTATGCTTTCGCGGTTTATTCCGTTTTTGATTAAATCGTTTACCAAAAAATTGATCGTTGCACCCGAATCGAAGATGTCGTCAACAATCAGAATAGATGTAATCGGCGATAAGCTTTTGGGGTCAAGGGTCCAGCCGTCAAGAACGACCTCCGTGTTTTCATGTACGTTCGAGTAAGAGTGAGCCACGACAGCCGAATACAAAATGGGCTTTTTGTTCTTATTTGCGAGTTTAAAAAATTCGCTGATGATGTTTCCCAAATAGGCCCCGCCGCGCATTAATGTGTAAATAACATCGGGCGTATAGCCTTCATCATACATTTTTCGTGCAAGCAGTAAACCGTTGTCCCGTATCGTGTTGTAAGTTATAAAATGTTTCATAAGATGCCTCTAAAATATCTTTTCAATATATCATTTTATCCTGTTTTTTTCAATAATTTCCGTAATTTATACTGTGAAAATCGATTTTCAAGCCATCCGTTTCGTAATTTTTTCAAAGATTGCTTGTCGTATGCCCTTTCGGTTCCCGATTGACTTTTTTACGTTTTTGACGTATTGTTTTAGGCATGTTTGTTTCAGTTGTCATAGATCCCGGCGGAAAAGAAACCGCCTCGCATCTTGCCGAAGTTTTGACCGCTAACGGGTTTGAGCGGGTTCAGCGTGCCTGTTGGGAATCGGTAACAATGAATGAAAGCGGCCTTGTTACATTAAAGCAGGACATTGACCGCGTTACCGATTACTACGATGTGGTCCGCATCTACCAATATCCCCTTCAGGATGTTTTGGCAATTACAACCATGTATAAAAAGAAATGGCGGCGGGTATTCGTTCGCCCGCCCGAAAAATAGACCTGTTGATAACTTCATTATTGAACAGGTCCATTCAAGGTAACCTGCTTGCGAAACTGAAGTTTCTGAACAAGTTTAATAGTTTGGAGAAACACAATTATGGAAGATTATAAGGCAAAACTGCATACCTTAAAAGAGGAAGTCAGCGGAATATGGAGGCGTCTTTGACCCCGATGCCGTTAATGCCAAAATTGCCGAAAAAGAGGCTCTGACTGCCGCTTCGGATTTTTGGAACGATACAAAAAAGGCTGAAAAGGTTATGGCCGAAATTAAGGGCCTTAAAAACAGAATTGAGCCGTGGAAAGCACTGCTCGATGAACTTTCCGATCTGGAGGTTTTGATCGAACTTTCGTCGGAGGCGGACGACGGGCAGCTTTCCGCCGAAATCGAAACGGGCTACAATAACCTGTGCGAAAAATACAAAAAGCTGAATATTTTGAATTTGCTTTCAGGAGAAGCCGATAAAAATTCGGCATATCTTACGATTCACGCCGGTGCAGGCGGCACGGAAGCCTGCGATTGGGCAGGTATGCTCGTGCGGATGTATTTGCGCTGGTGCGAGGGGCGGGGTTTTAAGGCCGAAACGGTCGACTATCTTGAAGCCGAAGGCGGGGTAAAATCGGCAACCTTTCAGGTAAACGGAGAATACGCATTCGGTCTTTTAAAAGGTGAGATGGGTATTCACCGGCTGGTGCGGATAAGCCCCTTCGATTCCAACGGCAAGCGGCATACCTCGTTTACCTCGGTCTTTGTCTTCCCCGTTTTAGACGACACGATAGAAGTGGATATCAGGCCCGAAGATCTGCGGGTCGATACCTACCGTGCAGGCGGTGCAGGCGGTCAGCACGTAAACAAAACCGACTCGGCTGTCAGAATAACCCATCTGCCGACAGGCATTGTCGTAGCCTGCCAGTCCCAGCGCAGCCAGTTAAGTAACAGGACGACGGCTATGAGCATGTTAAAATCAAGGCTGTACAATTACTACGAAGAGCAAAAAGAAAAAGAAAATATGAAATTCGCGGGTGAAAAAAAAGGTATTTCGTGGGGCAATCAGATACGCTCATACGTTTTTCAGCCGTACACAATGGTAAAGGATCACCGGACAAAACACGAAACGGGGAATATTCAGGCTGTAATGGACGGCGGAATAGACGATTTTATAAACGTATTTTTAAACACAAAACTCGACAATCTTCATTTTGATGATGAAGACGTCTGATGTTTTAAAAAAGGCTTGTTATGAAATTTGCGGCAGAAAAAAAAACGAAGACAAAAAAAAACGAAAACGGCTCCGTAAAAAAGAGGGTGCGAAATCTCTTTTTTGCCCTTATTTTTGCAGTGCCCGCATTTTTTTTACATGCCCAACAAGCCGATACGGATTGGGTTCTTGCGGTTGCGGAATTTGAAAGCGACGGACTGCCGGCTGTTTACGGGGAATATCAGAGCCTTATTCCGCAGCTGTTTTTAAGCGAATTTAATTCAAGTGCCGAGGCGAAGCGGCTTGTTCCCTTTGAAGAAAAAAAAATGCGGGCGGTTATGGCATCGGCCTTGAAAAAAATCGCCTTGATAAAGGAGCGGGCACAGCTTATTGAAGAAAAAGACAATCTTTTTTTATCGGCCGAACAGACAAAATTGAAGGAAAAAAAACGCAAAAAGCTGGAACGCGACATCGAAAAAAAAGAAAAAGAAATCGTTAAGGCGGGATTCGGCGTAAAAACGGAAGAAAACAGGTTCTTTGCTTCGGATCGGCCCAAAAACGTACGCGTGTGGAATAAGGATTCTGTGCCGTATAAAATCGGAAAAGATACGGATTTAGGCGAAACCCTAAAACGCGAAAATATCTCCGCAGTTATTTACGGAACGGTAAAGGATATTTCGGGATACATGGTTGTGTACGTCAAGCTGGATACGGGGGTGCGGGGCTTAAGGGTACATGAGTTTTCCGGAGCGGGGCGGTACGAAGATGCCGATCAAATCGTAAAAACCCTTGCCTTACAGGTATACAGCGCCGTGCAAAACACGCGGGAGGTAAAGGTCTATTTTGATATAAACCCTAAAAATGCAAAGGTATACATCGATAACAAGGTTATAAGCGATTTTTCCAAGCCCATTGTTTTAAACGAGGGTACGTACGATGTAAGCGCTTCTGCAGAAAACCATCTGGAGGCATCCAAAAAAATAGAACTGAAAGATAAGGCGGCGTATACGCTCAAAATCGGTTTAAAAAAGCTCGATTTTTTAACTGTCGGCTTTAATCTTGAAAGTAAAAATCCGCACATCTTTTTTAAAAGCCGGTATGCGGCGCCGGTTCCGGGTATCATCACCGTGCCCCAAAGCCTTTCTATTTTGGAATTTCAGCAAGGCGATATAAATACCTTCGGGTTGTTTGACGGCGGAAAAATCGCTTCGGCCGCCTATGTTCAAAATATGATTATCAATCTGAACAAAAAAAATGTAAAACGGTCGATCGAGCTGCAACGGAAGGTTTTGTACTGGTCGCTCGGTGCCCTGTACGTCGCCATTCCCGTTACGATGATTTTAGGAGCGCAGTACAACGATCAGGTAAATGCGTTTAAAGCGGCGCGGCTTTCAAGGACACGGGCAACTGTTGACCGGATTAACAATTTGGGGCTGACTCATTCGGTTTTTCAGGGTATAACGATTGCACTTGGAGTGAACTATTTTATTCAGCTTATTATCTATCTTGTAAAAGCCGACAGGGCGCTGCCGCGGAAAATCCGCCCGAATAAAAAAAAGCCCATTTACGATGAAGCGGCAATTTTAAAAAATATAAGACCCCTGCAAACCGGGGAGAATGGAGCTGTATTGAAAGAAAAACCTGATGAAAGTGCGGAGGAAACCCGTTGATGAAAACGAAAAATTTTGCCGAAGGATTAAAGCGATTATTCGGGCTGTATAAGGGCCCCGATAAGGCGTTTTTTGAAGCCCTGAGCGACACCTTAATCGAAGGCGATATCGGGGCGAAAACCGCTATGGAAGTCGAAGATCGGCTGCGGGCGGTGTGCAAAAAGGAAAAACCGGTAAACGAGGAGCAGGTTCTACAGGCCTTGTACGATATTCTTTTGCCGAACATAAAAACCTGTACCTTTACGCCCGAACCGTCGAAGGTTTCGATCTATCTGTTGTTAGGGGTAAACGGCGTCGGAAAAACCACCTCGGCGGCGAAGATGGCACATTATTACAAACAGTCTTCGGTACCGATTATTTTGGCCGCAGGCGACACCTTCCGCGCCGCCGCCATAGAACAGCTAAAGTTCCACGGCGAAAAACTGGGCGTGCGGGTAGTTGCCCATCAGCACGGCGGGGATCCGGGGGCCGTTATCTTTGATGCGGCGGAGGCTATGGCTGCCTCAGGCGGCGGACTGGTGCTTGCAGATACGGCAGGCAGGCTCCATAATAAGGAAAATCTGGTACGCGAGCTGCAAAAAATAGACAGGATTGCGCGGACAAAGGCCGCCGAGGGCTGTTACAAAAAGATCTTGGTCCTTGACGCTACGACAGGCCAAAACGGGCTGCGGCAAGCCGAGGTTTTTCACACTGCCGTCGGAGTAGATGCCGTTTTTTTAACAAAATACGACTCGAGTGCAAAAGGCGGCGTCGTAATTACGGCGGGAAAGGAATTCGGCTTACCCGTCCTATTTATAGGCTCAGGTGAACAATATGGAGACATACGTCCGTTTTCTGCCGAAGAGTATTTGAACGATCTGACGGGAAAGCGCTGATTTATGGGGTTTAAAAAAGTCGAACGTTGTGCGCTTCTTGTGTTCTTCTGTGCAGCTGTTGCAGGATTTACGAGCGAATTCGGTGCGGATTCTACCGCCGTAACGGATCCGGCTGCAAAAAAAACGGAAGCGTCTACAGCAAAAAAAGAACCTGAAACACCGCCTGAAATCGACGATAATTTTGCTTCGATTCACAGGGGCGGGCTAACGTCTGCCTACGGCGGCAGCTGGTTTTTAGAACAATTCGATAAACAGGGCAACAAAACGATGACCGTGTTTTACGAAAAAGAC
>CAUTPO010000076.1:0-11042 GCA_963540475.1 uncultured Treponema sp.
CATTCATCTTTCCTATGCTCTGCCGAATAAACGGCTTCGGTTGACGCCGCCATAACTTTATTAAATAGAAAAACGGAAAAGGTTCTTATATAAACCGTTTCAGCCATTTTACCGCTTCAAGCCTCCTTGAAAGCAGTATATCTTTACTTTGCAGTTATTTCCGTCTTTGCTATGAAGTCTCCCATTTTTGTGCTGCCTATTATATATACAAATATTTCAACGGGGCCTAAAACCCAAAAAACATTGCGTAATATCCTTTGGGACAAAGCGGCATCATTTTTTGTATCCGATGAAATAATTTTTATTTTTGCAATTTGCTTACCGAGGCTGCCGCCTTTCGGAATATCCCGAAAAATCATATAGCACATCGATATATAGGTGATAATAATCGTTTTTACAAAAATACCGTCAGCCGAATTGCCTGTTTTATTTATAATGGGATACATAACAAAATACATAAATAGCGCATTTTGTATTACCGCCGTTATCAAAAAATCGATAAAAAAGGCCAAAGCCCGCTTACCGTTCATTTGTCTCTCCTTGTAAGGGTTATTTTTACCGTTTCCGTTTTTAGCGCTGCCTTCCGGTTTTTACGGTTCCTCAGGCCACAGCTCGTTAATCAGGATATCGATATCAATTACATCCTGCCTATTTTTCACGGCGGCAAGCCATTCAGGCGGCTGAGGAAAATCCTTTGTTGTAGAAGCACCCCACAAAGACGTATTCAGAGCAAAAACGATTACGCCGCTTTTTACGGAACACGGGGAAACGGCAAGAATTTTCTTTTTGAGTTTCCGTTCCATATTCTTCGGAAGTTCGGGAGAAAAGTCAAACCATATATTCGATTTATTTTTCGGCCGAACGGCAATTACCAAAAAACCGTTTGACGGATACGCTTTTTCTTTAGCCAAAACGGAAGCGGCAGCATCTTGCACAGCCTTTATATAAGCGTCAATATCTTGAGCGTCCGGCACCCGTTCCATCAATACCGAATCAGGTTGTAAAAGCATTACGTTTTCCGTGCGGAAAGGCTTTTCGGCATATCCCGCACTACACAATACGGCAAGCCCGATGATAAGCGGCAACAATTTCCTTTTCATCTTAATTTCCTCATTAAATGAGAACAGCTTCAAAACCGCTGCCGATTTTGAAGCTGCCGTGTGTCAACAAATTATTTTGCAAATCGTTCGCCGAAAGCCTTGCATTTTGCCTTGCCTTCGTCATCGGGCGCATCGTAGATGATAAGACCTTCTTCGAATAAGTCGGCGCCGTCTTTTTTAGCGCGCTCCTGCCAGGTCTGCATCCATTCGCCGTCGGCCCATTCGTAAGAGCCGAAAAGGGCGATCTTTTTACCGCCGAGTTTGCTTTCAACGGAAGCGAAGAACGGTTCGAATTCGTCCGGTTCGAGTTCTTCCGCACCCATTGCAGGGCAGCCGAACGCGATTTTATCGTAATTGTCAATGCTGTCCGAACCGAATTCCGATACGGTGAACAGTTTGGCATCGGCGCCTCCGGCTTTTAACCCTTCCATGATCGACTCGGCCATAGCCTGAGTATTTCCGGTTCCGCTCCAATAAATAACAGCAATTTTTGCCATAAAAACCCTCCTACAGGTTATAGATTTTCGATTTAAGCGCTTAGTAAATCGTAAAGCCTTAAACCTTTTTGTATCTGCAAAGCAAAACGCTCTTTGCATTCATTATATTCTCTGAAAATTCTTGCGGCCTTTTCGGCGTCGGAATAGACCTTCCAATAGCCGGAAAAAAGGCACCCCTTTCCCTTTGTTCTGCAATAGCTAAGCACGTCGTAAACGGGATAGCCCAAAAACAGCCCGATTTCGTGCGGAAAGGGCGGGCGGTGTTTGCATCGCCCTGGTTCCTGCGAAAAAGACATACGCAGAGCAAGAATATTCAGTTTTTCTTCGATAGAGGAATTTTCGGGATAATAAAATAATTGTAATGCACGGGAGACAGCAGGATCGGCAAAATGCGTTTCAAGATACCGTTTATTGTAGATTAAAACCTGCACCCGCTTTTTACAACTGCACAGCACTTTGATGAAAAAGCCTTTTTCGATGAGGAACTTTTCGTCTATACACGAAATTTGCTCATAGTCCTTTGCAGAAAGAGATACCAAACTGGAAGGTTTTAAACCTGAAAAACAAGGGGCACAGTTGTATGCCAGAGTTTCCTCTATGTTAGAAACAACAAACATAGATATATTAAAACACATTTTTCGGATATTGTCAACCATAGAAAATTCTTTTTGTCTGTTTTTCTATAAAAAATTCTAAAATTTGCCATAATTTCGGGCTTGCAAAAACCGGTCTTTAGTGTTATGATTTATTTTAAGGTTCGGGCGGCCGCTCTTATACAGCCGTATATGTCCGCCTGCCGAATGTTAAAAAAACGGAGAACTGTATGAAATTCCACGCCTTTTTCAATAAGAAATCTTATAAATTTTTATTTATTGTCTTTTGCGCCTTTATGCTGCCCGTATTTTGTACGGGTTGTAAGCTCTTATCTTCTTTAATGAAAGAAGAAGCGCCTTTTTTAAAACAGATGTCTGAAGACGACCTGAAGGGGCATACGGTAACGTGGCTTATTTTTGCCGACGACAGCGATGCCGCCAAGTCCGTTGCGTACAAGCAGGCCGGTAAATACTTTAAGGCAAAATCGCAGGAAGCGGGTTTTGCGGAAAAGCTGCAAATTTTGGTAATCTCGGACGGGGTTGAGCGGGCCGTAAAAGAAAAGATAAAAGAAGCGGGCTTTGATGCGGATTGGTTCCCGCTGCGGGCAAATTCCGGTGTAAAAGACAAGTATAACCCCGGCAATAAGAAAAATTATTCGGCTTTTTTCGATAAAAACGGCCGGCTGCTCGGTTGTCTAACGGAAGATTGGCAGTTCGAAAATTACGGCGGCTTAAAGGATTATGCGGTTGAGGCTGCGGGACTGGGTTCTATAAACGAGTTGAAAAATCCGCTGACGCTTTTAAGGGCCGTCAATAACCTTAAAAACGATACGGTTTTCGATTTTGTTCTTTCCGCTCTGGATTTTGATATAGCGGGATTGCTTAAAAGGTTTTTATAAAAATAGAATAAACGAGGCCGATAAGGGGGGACGTATGGTTTTGTTTATAAGCGACAGTATTTTTTCGGCGGAAGAAGGCTGCGATGAGGCTTTCGGCGGGTATATTGTTGCCGAAAACGGTATAATCCAAAAAGTAGGACGCGGGGAGCCGCCTGCAAACCTGCAAAAAACGGCGGATAAGGTCATCGACGCACGCGGAAAAACCATCACACCGGGGCTGGTGGACGCGCATACCCATCTGGTGCACGGCGGTTCGCGCGAAAACGAACTTGCGATGAAGCTTGCGGGTAAAACGTATTTGGAAATTCATACGGCAGGCGGCGGTATTTTCAGCACCGTGCGGGCGACCCGCGCCGCCTCGAAACAGGCGCTCACCGAAAAGGCTGTAAAAAGCCTTGATCAAATGCTGATTCATGGGACGACCACTGCCGAATCGAAAAGCGGGTACGGTTTGGATATGGAAACCGAAATTAAGTGCCTTGAAATAAATGCCGAACTGAATTCGATCCACCCCATCGACATCGTTTCTACCTATATGGGTGCGCATGCCGTTCCGCCCGAATTTGCCGAAAACAAGGAAGGCTACATCGATCTGATGATAAACGAGGTAATGCCTGAGGTAAAGCGGCGCGGCCTTGCCGAATTTTCCGACGCATTTTGTGAAGACAAGATTTTTTCGGTAGAAGAAACGAGGCGGATAATGCAGGCCGCCCGAAATGCCGGTTTTAAGCTGAAACTGCATGCGGACGAAATAGTGCCGCTGAAAGGAGCCGAGCTTGCAGCCGAAATGCAGGCGGTTTCGGCCGAGCACCTGATGGCAATTTCCGATGAAGGAATAAAGGCTCTTGCAAAATCGGGCACGGTGGCGGTCTTACTGCCTGCGACTTCTTTCTTTTTAATGTCGCCCGTTTATGCGCCTGCAAAAAAAATGCTGGAAGAAGGAGTCCGCGTTGCCATTGCGACCGACTACAACCCCGGAAGCAGCCCCACCGAAAACCTGCAAATGGCAATGTGGGCAGCCTGTTATAAGATGAAACTTGCTCCGGCGCACATCCTGCGGGGCGTAACCTTAAACGCCGCCCATGCAATCAGCCGCGAAAAAACAATCGGAAGCCTTGAAGAAGGAAAACAAGCCGATCTTGTCATCTTCGATTCGCCGAACATCGATTACCTTGTGTACCACTTCGGGATTAATTCGGTATATCAGGTGTGGAAAAAGGGCGTTTTGGCCGCTCAAGAACGGCGCGTTTTGTACAAATAACCGGTATCCGAAAACACTGCGAATTCCGGTTTTAAAATAGACCTGTTCGATAACTCTGTTATCGAACAGGTCGACGAGTTCTAAATCGCGCAAATAGCACGATTTAGAACATCGCATTTTAAGGCAGCCTGTTCTGAAACTGAAGTTTCCGAACAGGTCTAATATATCGAATTTATATTCATAAGGGAGAACGGTATGGAATTGGTAAATATGACAGTTAAAGGCTTTGTTGAAGAAACGGCAAGCGATTCGCCTGCACCCGGAGGCGGTTCCGTTTCTGCACTGGCAGGAGCCCTTGCGTCGGCCCTCGGGCAGATGGTTATCCGTCTTACGGTCGGAAAAAAGGCCTTTGCAGCCCTGGACGGGAAAATGCAGGAAGATTTTAAGGCGCAGCTGCCCAAGCTGGAAAAGGTTCAAAAACGGCTTACCGAACTGATAGATGAGGACACACAGGCCTTTAATTCTTATATGGAAGCCTTGAAGCTGCCGAAAGAGACGGAGGAAGAAAAGGCGAAACGGAGCCGCGCGATGTCGGATGCAACGGTTACGGCAATGCAGGTTCCGCTGGAAACGGCCCGCACCTGTTTGGACGTGCTGCGTTTTTTGCCGATCATAGCAATGCACGGAAACAAGAACGCTGCGTCCGATATCGGGGTTGCGGCTTTAAATGCCCGCAGCGGTTTGGAGGGCGCAATTTTAAACGTAAAGATCAATTTAGGCGGGATTAATGATGAGCCGCTGTGCAAAAAGACGGCGGAGGAATGCGATGCAATGCTTGCGGAAGGCGAAGGCCTTAAAACCGAAATACTAAAAACGGTTTATTCCAAAATAGAATAGGCCCCGCAGTTCCCAAGGCTTTAAAACCCGGGACCGTAGGCAAGCGGGTTGCACAACGTTTATAATAGCAAGCGGCCGGGGGATAAGGCGCCTTTTGCAGCGCACACAAACCGCTGCACACAAAAAAACGGCTTTCCGTAAAAGGAAAGCCGTTTTTTTGTGTGCAGATCCGCGCGTACCTCTCTTTCAAGAGGCAGGTTTAGGCTGCAAGCTGTTTTCTGCCTATCGCCATAAAAATTCGGGGTAATACTTTTCTTTAATCTTCTTTTCAAGCTCAGCTTTAACAATTTCCCGGTCTTCAGGATAGGTCATACCGAACCATCGTTCGGTCGTGGTGTACACCTTTATTCGGCCCAGCCCCTTTTCTATCATGGCTCCTGCGGCCTCGGGCAGCAGACATTCGGTCTTCTCGCTTTCGGCATATTTATGAATAAAGTCTTTAAAATATTCGTTAAAAAACCCGAACACGTGCGGCGTAAACCCGAAAAGGTTCATCGAAACCGTTTCCCGCCCCGACAGCTCGATTTCGGTATCGTCCATAACGGAAATGATTTTTTCCTGCCCGTTCCGCTTCTGGTATGAAATGTTTTTGTTTTCTTTTATTTTGGCAAGAAAGCTGCTTTCTACCGAACACACCCCGCGCGAAACCGCACCCGAACGGCTCAAGGTTTTATCCAAAATATACCCGACCATTGCGTGCTCCATCGAATTATTCGCCAAGGTGGAAAGGTGTGTTGCAATCGTCCGGTAAGCTGCTCTTCCATAATAATCGTCGGCATTGATAACGGCAAAGGGTTCCTTGATCTTTTTTTCGGCACAAAGCACCGCATGGGTCGTTCCCCACGGCTTATTTCTCTTCGCCGCTTTTTTTAGCTGTTCGAGTGAAAGCAGGTTCTCCATCGACTGAAAAACATATTCCGCATTACAGTTCCTTGCAATACGGTTAAAAAATCGTTCTCTAAAATCGGCTTCAATATCTTTTCGGATAATAAAAACCACCTTACCGAAGCCGTTATTCACCGCATCGTACACGGCATAATCCAGCAGGGTTTCGTCGTGAATACCCACGGCAGCAATTTGCTTGACACCGCCGTATCGGCTGCCCATTCCAGCAGCTAAAACCAAAAGAGTCGGTTTCATTCTTTGTCCTCCTGATACCGGTATCATATCATATTATAAAAATAAATGAAAGACCGAAGCATTAAGATTGTAAGCCTTACCGTCCTTTCGGGCAGCCTCGGCTGCAAGATACGCCCCTTATCCATAACGGCAAGATGTGATATAATGCGCCCATAGTAAAATTAAGAAGGTTATGTAACGGCAAAACTTTTTATGGGAGGGGCTATGTTCGGATTAAAATTCGTTAAATTTGAGCCAAACTATTATATTCACGTCATCAAAAACGGGAAAGTCGTAAAAAAGGGACGCGGACTGGCATTCTGGTTTTATAAGCCGTCCACATCCATCATTAAAATTCCGCTTGAAACAAAAAACGTGCCGTTCTTTTTCGAAGAAACGTCGAGCGATTATCAAACGCTGACCATTCAAGGCGACCTGATATACAAGATAGCCGATACGGAAAAGATCGTCGATCAGGTAAACTTTTCCGTTAACTTAAAAGATTACGGATACTTATCGGACGATTCGGAAAAGCTGAATCAGATTATCATCAATACCGTCAACACGATGACAAAGACCGAAGTTTCCCGCCTACCGCTGCGGGAGTCGATAAAATCGGTTGACCGTATTACAAGCGCATTAAAACAGGCCGTTCAAAAAAACGAATATCTTCAAAATCTGGGGATCACAATAACGAACATCAATATTCTTTCGATATTACCGAACAAGGAAACGGCGCGGGCGCTGGAAGCCGAAACGCGCGAAAATATTTTGCGTGAGGCAGACGATGCGGTGTACAAAAGGCGTAACGCCGCAGTGGAGCAGGAACGGAAGATAAAAGAAAACGAGTTGAATACGCAGGTCGCAGTTGAAGAAAAACAGCGGCAGATAATGGAAACGCACATGGAAGGCAAGCGGTCGATAAAAGAAAAGAAACGGATTATTTTGCAAGAGGATATGGCGTTTAAAATAAAGCAAGAACAGGAAAATACCAAACTCATCGATATTTCCGTAAAAAACAAAAAGACCGAGGCGGACATTAAGGCGTATGCGCTCAGTGCCGTTCTTGAACCGCTTTCGAAAATAAATCCCGAAATCATTAAAGCGCTCTCTTCGATCGGTATGGCTCCTGAAAAACTGATTGCGCATGCGTTTACCGGCCTTGCGGAAAATGCCGACAAAATCGGCGAACTGAATATCAGCTCGGAGCTGTTGCAGCAATTAATCAAAAAATAATGGACAGGTTAATCGTTATCCGCAGGCCGACCCGTTTGGATTCGCTTGTTGCTCGTTTTAACACAAAGCAGCAGGCGCAATTTTACATTGAACATTTGCAGGCAGATTTTAAAGATTACGAGGCCGAGCACGAAACCTATTACGCGGTTTTGGATACGCTGGTAAAAACCGCCCAAAAGATCGGAAACGTGCAGCTCATCGATTGGAAATTCTTGCCGAATTTTATCTTCGGAAAAAAGGACTTGGCCATTACCGTCGGGCAGGACGGACTTATTGCCAACACACTAAAATATCTGGACGGTCAAAAACTGATCGGCATAAATCCCGATACGGGCAGGTGGGACGGCGTGCTGTCTCAGTTTTCCGTAAACGAGGCCGAGGCGGTCATAAAACGGACGCTGAATAACGAGGCGAATATAAAGCAGGTAACCAAGGCGAAGGTGCAGCTCTCCGATAATCAGGTTTTGTATGCCGTCAACGATTTTTTTATCGGCGTTAAAAACCACACGTCAGCGCGCTATTCGATTACGGTTGACGGTAAGGCCGAAAACCAGTCTTCAAGCGGTATTATCGTTTCGACACCGCTCGGCCGCTCCGGCTGGATGAAAAGCGTTTTGGCGGGGGCGTCGGGCATTACCGGCCGCTTATCGAAAAAGCCGCTTGCAATTAAGGAGAAACAGACCGCCGACTGGAGCCAAAACCGGCTGGTGTTCGCTGTCAGGGAACCGTTCCCGAGCGTCAACACAGGCGCAAAAATGATCTTCGGTTCCATAACGCCCGAGACCCGCTTTCTTGTCGAATCGAAGATGGGCGAAAACGGCATTATTTTTTCCGACGGTATTCAAGACGATTATCTCGATTTTAATTATTCGGTAACGGCACGTATTTCCATCGCCGATTCAAAGGGAATGATTGTCGTAAAATAAGCGCGGAGCAATCTGTACAAAACAGCCCCGCATTGTATCATTCGGTAGTTTTATATGAGACCTGTTCGATAACTGTGTTTCCGAACAGGTTTATGGTTTTAAAATAAAAAAATTGCGGCAGCGGCACACCAGGCATTCACACTTTTGTTTCCGGGTAAAAGATATGCAATGCCGATACACAACGAGATGAAAAAACTGTGTAAGCCGTCTTGTATGTTGTTTTTTGTAACCGCATGCCCGATACCCCATGTAAGCGCTAAAAAGATTCCGCCCCACGGGACTTTTTGGGTCAGGCCGCATTTTTCACTTGTCTTTTGAGCACAATCGGTTAAGACGGTAATTAGGGTGAATTCGAAACCATAGTAAATATATTGCAGAATAAAACCTGCCGCGCCTATGGTTTTCGGTGAAAAGCCGATAAAATACGCGTGTATATCCCGTATAATCATCGGCGAAAAGATTTGACCGTATATAATAAGTTCTGCGGTTTTAGAGCCGGCAATACCTATAAGCATGGGAATACATATCCGCCTTACCGTGTCCGGTGCGTATGCAAAAACGGCCGGCTCCCCGATGCTTTTGCGCCATTTTATGTGAACAGTGCATACAAAGCCGTAAACCGAATAGCACACCAAAAAATAAACACCGTAAAACCAATAAGCGGAAGGTTCTTTAAAGTTTCGTATTATTAAACTGTACAGCTGTTCCAAGAAAAACGGACCGTAAAGCAAAAAACAGTGCCATATCCATATATGTTTTCCGATTTTTTTCTGCATTTTACCTGTAAAACCGGCTCCGTTTAACCTGTGTACTTATCGAAATAGCCTTGAATAAAGATAAAAGGCGTTCCCTTATCGCCGCTGCCCGATGTCAGGTCGGACAAGGAGCCGATTAAGTCTATCAGGCGGCGCGGTGTGGTGCCCTGCGCTTCGGGCGAATTCATTTCGTGCACTGCTTCTTTTTGGTGCTTTTCGATATAGGCGGCTATTTGCTTTCGGCGCTCTTCGGCGGGCAGGTTTTTAAAATCGTTATCCGCAAGGTACTTCAGTTTTATCTCGTTCGGCCGCCCCTCAAGCCCTGCCGTATATGCAGGCGAAACAACAGGATCGGCTAATTCCCATATCTTACCGATCGGGTCCTTAAACGCCCCGTCCCCATACACCATTACCTCGATGGTTTTTCCCGTTTTTTCTTTTATGATAGCTTGAATGCGGTCCACAACGGTTTGCGGATTATTCGGAAACAGCTTTATCCTATCCTCGCCCGCCTTGTTCGACCCCAAAAGGCCGTATTCCGTATTAAAGCCGCTATCGTCAACGGGAGAACTTAAAATATCGTCCAGCCCGAAAACGGTTTTTGCGCCTGCGGCAATCAGGGTCTTTTTCGTTTTTTTTCTTGTGTGAATATCGCAGGCTAACACGGCAAGTGTGTAGTCCAAAATTTTTTTGGGGTCATTCGATAAGATGATAAAAGATTCAGGGTTGTATTTTTTTATAATGGAATTGTAATATTCGATGTAGTCTATTCCGGTAAATTTATGTTTGTGGCTGCCGAACTTTTTTCTAAATTCTTCTTGCGTAAAACTGTTTGTCCATGGGTTTACGCCGGAATCTTCAAAAACGTCGGGATCAATCAAATGGTTTCCGACCTCGTCGCTCGGATAGTTTAACATAATAACCAGCTTATTTCCGCTTCGGGCAATGCCTTCCAAACAAACGGAAAAGCGGTTACGGCTTAAAATCGGAAAAATCAAACCGATACAGTTGTCCCTAAACTTCGATTTTACGTCTTTTGCGATGTGATCGGCAGACGCATAATTACCTTGCGCCCGCGCAACAACGGATTCGGTTACCGAAAGAATGTCCCTATCGTGTATTTTAAAGCCTTCGGCCTCGGCCGCATTTAAAAGGGTTTGCGCTGCCGTTTCCGCTATATCATCCCCCGCGCTTATGATGGGCGCAACAAGTCCCCGTACAACGGTACCGATAAATTTATTCATAAAGAACTCCTGACGGTAGGGTATTATATGCCGATTTCGGGTTATGGTCAATGGAGTTGTTTATTCCTGTAAGGTTTTCAGTTTTTCCAATTTCATAATTTCACCGAGCCGGTCCTTATACGGGCGCCGCATGCCGTCCAACAGGGAAAGCGTACCGTCATCGTTTTTTAAAAAGAATTCGGACGGAACGGTTTGGGAAAAATAAAGGACTATAACGCCGTCTTTTGAAACAAGCCAGCGTCCGCTGTGTATGCGCGGCTGCGGATTTTCGTTTTTGAAAATTAAGACGCGGGCCGTTTTATCCGCTTTGAATTCGACCGAATAGGTGATGGTGCCGTGTTTTGACGGCGGAAATTGAACGGCATAAACGCCCAAAAACGGGTCTTGCGGTTCTTCTACAGGTACGCTTTGGTTTGAAGATGTTTTGCACGAAAACAAAAGAAGCGCAATTACCGAACCCAAAACAAAGAGGCCTTTTTGTTTTGCAAGATAAAACAACATCGATTATCAAAAACAAAATATTAAAGGGAGCCTCTAAAAACATCAGTTTTTAGAGGGTTTCCTTAAATTTAATT
>CAUTPO010000077.1:0-10972 GCA_963540475.1 uncultured Treponema sp.
CCGAATACAGCAAGGCGCTTTCGATCATTTTTCGCTTCAAACCATCTATTACCTTGTAAGAAACAGCAAAATATATTATAGTACCCGTATTATATGCCGTTTTCGAAACAGGCAGCGTGAGGAAACGGCCGCTTTTTATGGGAGAGAATATGGTAACGGTTTTATCTGTCGGCGGCTCTATCGTTGCACCCGACAAACCCGATGCGGAATTTGTACGCAAATTTTCCGCCTCGATACGGAAATGGCTTTCGGAAGACGCGTCCCGCAAACTCATAATGGTAATAGGCGGCGGCGGCCCTGCCCGATCGTATCAAAACGCATACAAAGACATCTGCCAAGCCCGCGGCTCCGGATTTTCGAACGACGAGGCCGACTGGATCGGCATTACGGCAACCCGCTTAAACGCCCAATTCGTAAAAGCGGTTTTTTCCGACCTGTGTCCTAACCCCGTCGTGTACGACCCGACGGCCGTCGAACTATTCGCAGGGCAGGTTTTGATAGCCGCAGGCTGGAAACCGGGCTTTTCCACCGATAATGATGCCGTCCTTTTAGCTGAACGATTTTCAGGCAGCCTCGTCGTAAACCTTTCGAACATTGCAAAAGTGTACACCGACGACCCCAAAACAAATCCCGATGCACAGCCGATCGACTCAATTTCGTGGGACGACTTTATAAAAATGACAGGCCGTGAATGGATTCCCGGAAAAAACACACCCTTCGACCCCGTGGCCAGCGTACGGGCACAAAAAGCGGGTATTCGGGTCATCTGCGCAGCAGGCCGGGATATCGAAAATCTGGAAAACATTTTAAACGGAAAAGAATTTAACGGAACGGTAATAGGCTAAACGGTAGCAAAGCTGTGGAAAATTATTACGATATTTTGAATATTTCGAGAAATGCCGACGGCGAAGAAATAAAAAGGGCGTTCAGAACCCTTGCAATGAAGTATCATCCCGATAAAAACCCCGAAAATAAAATGGCCGAAGAAAAATTCAAAAAAGTGAACGAGGCCTATTCGGTACTCTCCGATCCTGTAAAAAAGAGGGCTTACGATTCCGATTTAAACTATCGGCCTTACGGAGAAGCGGGCCGCGGTTCTTATGGGGCGGGCAGATATTCGCGAGAGCCGTTCGGCGAAGACATCTTTACGGAAGAAGATATTTTCAACGGAACGGGCTTCGACTTCGGCACCTTTACGTGGTCTTCATCAAAAAGAGAAAAAAAAGAGGAACAGCTTTCGCGAAAAGAAGCCGTATCCGAACTTATTATGGGAATTCTATATATTGCAGTAGGAATACTGCTGCTGCACAGTTTCGTCTTCCTCGGAATTTTCGGTCTTATTCTTACGTTTTCGCTGGTTTCAAGCGGCATACGCAAAATTAAAAGGTCCTATGCCGCCGTTTTTAAATAGCCGAAAATTCCGAAATGCCTTACCGTTCGCGGAAAACGATTCTGCCCCGCGTCAAATCGTAAGGCGACAGAGCCACCTTAACGGTGTCGCCCGGAACAATCTTAATAAAATGCTTGCGCATTTTTCCCGACAAGTGAGCCAATATGATATGCCCGTTTTTTAATTCGACCCTGAACATCGTGTTAGGAAGAGATTCCTTTACCGTGCCCTCAACCTCGATCGCTTCTTCTTTAGCCACAATACCTCCAAAAAAATTCACAAATTCAAAAAAAGTATTTGATTTTTTTTAAATTCAAGGGTATAATTCTAAAGTCTATCGATAAAATTGTCAACTAGGAGAGGTTCATGAAAAAGAAATTTACGGAAGAAATGAAAGAGTTTTTGCAAAAAGAACGGCTTGAAATACTCGCCTCGCTCGAAAAAAATTCCGAAGAATACGAAGAAACGATTGCCAACAGCATTCCTAAGGACTTTGCCGATATTGCGTCTTACAATACGGACAGAACAATGCTGGAATTTATAGGCGAAAAAAACGTCAAACGGCTGCAACAAATAGATTCCGCCCTCGACAGGATTCATACGGGCAAGTACGGCAAGTGTATACGCTGCGGAAAGCAAATTCCCGACGACCGCCTCAAGGCCCTACCCTATGCCCTCAAATGCATAGAATGCCAAAGCAATGACGAAAAGAAAAAAATGCATTAAAAAGCTTTTTCGAAATGTCTTATCCGGATGGAAGTATCCGAAAGCCTTCGGTACTTTGCGCCCCTGAAGGCTGTATTTTAAAAAGAGCCGATTAAATGTACTTTAATCGGCTCTTTTTGCCTGTTTCGGAAAAGCGTTCCTTTCTCCGACAGCCTTGCCTGTTGCAGTTTCCGCTTTCAGGCGGTATAGGAATACAGGCTCCCCGCCGCGCACGGTTTTATCCGAAAAAGCCGCCGCTCATCATTTTTTCCTGTAAGCCCTTATTTTTCGAAACTTTCCGCATCATCTGGCGCGTTTTTTCAAACTGTTTTAGCAACTTGTTGACCTCGCCGACAGAGGTGCCCGACCCTTGTGCGATACGTCTTCTGCGGGGCGGGCCTATTATCCTGTGGTTATCCCGTTCTTTCAATGTCATAGACTGAATTATCGCTTTTTGACGCTTGAGCATAGAAAGGTCGAGTTTATCCTTGTCGATTTGGCCTGCAAGCCCGGGAATCATGTCGATCATTGACTCAAGCGGGCCCATTTTTTCGGCCTGTTCCAACTGCATAAGCATATCGGCCAGCGAAAAAGTTTCGTTCCGCATTTTTTTTTGGAGCCGCTCGGCCTCTTTCTCGTCATAAACTGCCTGAGCCTTTTCTACGAGTGAAACGATGTCGCCCATACCGAGAATGCGGCTTGCAATGCGGTCGGGGTAAAAGGGTTCAAGGTCTTCGGGTTTTTCGCCGGTTCCGATATACAAAATGGGTTTGCCGGTAACGGTTTTAAGGGATAAGGCCGCGCCGCCCCTTGCATCGGAATCGAATTTTGTCAAAATGACTCCCGAAAGCCCGATTTGTTCATCGAATTCTTTGGCAACATCAACAGCACTTTGGCCAGTCATAGAATCCGCCACCAAAATCGTTTCAAGCGGTTTTACGGCGGCCTTTACCGCAGCGATTTCTTTCATCATCGGCTCGTCTATTTGCAAACGGCCTGCGGTATCGACAATAACGGTATCAAAAAAGTTCTTTTTCGCAAAGGCAAGGGCGTTTTTTGCAACCCGCAGCGCGTCCTTCGTTTCTTCTTTGTAGACGGGAACGCCGACGGTTTCGCCCAAGACGGAAAGCTGTTCTACGGCAGCAGGACGCACAAGGTCGCAAGCCGCCAAAAGCGGTTTTCTGCCCTCGTTTTTCAGTCTAAGCGCCAGTTTTGCAGCGGATGTGGTTTTACCCGAGCCCTGCAAGCCTAAAAACAGGATAACCGATTGGGTGTCGGGCCCCCGCAGTTCCAAGGACTTTTTTTCGTCGCCTAAGAACGCAGTCATTTTATCGTAGACGATTTTCGTAAACTGCTGCCCCGGATCCACGGCCCGCAAAACCTTTTCGCCCAAGGCTTCTTCTGCGGTAGCGTTTATAAAGCGGCGCACGACACGCAGGTTCACGTCAGCTTCAAGGAGGGCGTTTTTTATTTCTTCTATCGTGCTTTCAATGTTTTTTTCGGTGATCTTCGATTTACCGCTTAACGAGCGGATTATTCCGCCGAATTTTTCCGTTATGTTTTCAAGCATGTTACACTCCGTTTAATAGGTTTTCGATTAATTCGAAAGGGTCTGTTTCTTTATTTAAAATTGCATAAAGGCCGGTGCAGATCGGAAGCCGCAAATCGTATTTTTTTGCAAGCACATTTATATATTTGCAGGCTACGATGCCCTCAGGCAGGTACCCGATTTTTTCTATGTTTGAGATGAGGTCTTCCAGATTGCAAAAGTTATTCAAGATTTTAGCCGTAACGATTTCGCGGCCGAAGCGGCGGTTTCTTCCGTATTTGCTGCGGCAGGTAACGTCCAAATCGCCGACTCCCGAAATCGACGTAAAGGTTTCAGGGTGCGTAGCGCCCATCGCCTTGCCGATAACCTGAATTTCGTTTAAGCCTGCCGCCAGTAAAAGGGATTCGGTGTTGTCGCCGAAAAAATCGGAGTGTTCCGTAAGCGCATCCAGAATCCCGAAAGCGACGGCCATAACGTTTTTTGCCGCGGCGCAGACTTGCACACCGATGATGTCCAAACTGGAGTACACCAAAAGACTTCTCGATTTTAAGATTTCGCGGCAGCGGATCGAGCTCATTGGGTTTTTCGACGCCGCTATAAGGCCGGTCAGTTTTCCCGCGGCAACCTCTTCGCCGTGGCTCGGCCCTGCGACATAGACAAGGTGATCTTTATAAAAATCGGGTAAGATTTTTTCCAAACTGTCTATGATAAATTTGGGCTCACCGTTTTCGTCGGGAATAAAGCCCTTCGTTAAAACGGCAATGGGGGGATATTCCGCCGCCTTGCCGCAAAAGGGCGGAACCTTCATCAGTTCTTGCACCGTTCCGATCAAATAAAGCGAGGGACTTGCCAAAAAAAGCATTGCGGCGTCTTTGCAGACCTCGCCCATATCGGTAGACGCGGTAACGGTTTCGGGCAAGGCGTGGGACGGCAGGTATTTTTTGTTTACGTGCCCCTTGTTAATGGAACCGCAAACCTCGGGGCTGCGGCTGTAAAGGGCAACCCTGTGCCCGTTGCGTGCCATGGCGCAGGCCATCGCCGTACCCCACGAGCCTGCTCCGATAACCCCTATTTTTTCGCTCACAATCTTATCTCCCGACTGACAAAATACGCAAGGCACCCTTAAAACCGCAATTTTAACGATACCCGCAGGTTGATTACGGCACGCATAGTATCATTTTACGGAAAAAAATGCAATCGCAGAAAAAACGCGGCCAAAAGAGAAGCCTCCTTTGGAAATGCCCGCCTTAAAAATGGACGGCCTTGCTTTTCTGCCGCGGACCGGCGGGGCAATCGTGCCCGTATATTCTTTTGCAAAAAAATGATATACTGCCGTGCAAGGCTGCATTAGTGTGCGTCCGTATCAAAACCGTTATAAGCGCAGCAGTAACGCAAAAAGCGTTAAAAACGTTTTAATACGAGGCGTACGGAAACACCGGTTACAGGCATTCCGCTTGAATCGGCGTTCCCTTTCATTCTTTAATACAGCCGATGGAAGATTTTATGGAACAAGAAGAAGATAAATTTGAAATTATCGAATATTTACTTGCGGAAAAAAGATATATCGAAGTGCAGCGCATATTGGCCGATCTAAACGAGGTCGATATTGCCGAGTTTTTAACCGAAGCGCCCTCTACCAATGCAATTCTTATGTTCCGTATGTTGCCGAAAAATATGGCCGCCGAAGTGTTTACCATGCTGCCGATCGACCGGCAGACGAAATTTATTTCGGACGTAACCGACAAGGAACTCGTTCCCTTTTTGGACGAGCTTTTTCTCGACGATATGGTCGATATCGTCGGAGAAATGCCTGCCAACATCGTTAAAAGGATTTTAAAAAACACCGACCCCGAAGAGCGGGTTCTCATCAATCAGTTTTTAAAATACCCCAAGGATTCGGCCGGCAGCCTTATGACCATCGAATACGTCAGGCTCAAAAAAGGAATGACCGTCAAACAGTCGTTAAAGCACATCAAAGAAATCGGCCTTAAAAGCGAAACCGTGTATACCTGCTATGTTACCGACGAGAACCGGATACTCGAAGGCATTATTTCTTTAAAAGATTTGGTGCTCTCCGAATCGGATTTAAAAATAGATATGCTTTTCAACAAGGAATTTATCTGCGTTAACACCCATGACGATCAGGAAAAGGTCGCCGCCGTGTTCAAACGGTACGGTTTTTTGGCGCTCCCGGTCGTAGATAACGAAAACAGGCTGATAGGCATCATAACCGTCGACGATATAATGGACGTTATGGAACAGGAAGCAACGGAAGACTTTCAAAAGATGGCGGCCATGCAGCCCAGCGAAGAAAATTACTTACAAACGGGTATTTTCAAACTTGCGAAACACCGTATCGGCTGGCTCCTTTTGCTTATGATTTCCGAAACCTTTACTGGAACAATTATCGAACGGTATACCCACCTGTTGGCCTCGGTAACGGTGCTGACGGCCTTTATCCCGATGCTGATGGACACAGGCGGCAATTCCGGCAGCCAGTCTTCGACCCTGATTATCCGCGGTTTGGCAACCGGCGAGATCAGCCTAAACGATTGGCGGAAGGTGTTGTGGAAAGAAATGCGTATTGCGCTCATTGTCGGCGTCATCCTCGGCACGGTCAGTTTTTTTAAATCGGTATTCCTCGGCGGCAAAAACCCGCAAGTCGCCTTTAGCGTCGGCATAACCTTGATTGTTACGGTTGCCATTGCAAAATTAACGGGCGGACTTTTGCCCATCATCGCAAAAAAATTACGGCTCGACCCCGCTATTATGGCAGGCCCCTTGATTACCACCGTCGTGGACACCTTGAGCCTTATCATCTATTTTAAGATTGCTTCCGTTTTTTGCGCCGGCTTGTTTTAGGGGCTTTGAATATGTTCGAAAGATTGAAACAAGGTGCACCGTTCCAAAACAAAAATGCAGAAGTCCTGTTAAAAGAGGTTTTTAGAAAGACGATACACCTGCTTGCCGCCTTGTTCCCGTTCTTTGCAGATCATGCTTTTTATGCCGCAATACTGTGCCTGTCGCTGGTAACGGCGCTTTATATCGTTTTTGAAATAATGCGCCTAAAAGGAAAAAACGTTTTTATCGTTTCCAAAATTACGAGCCTTGCCGCACGGCAGCGGGACGACGGCAAATTCGTACTGGGCCCCGTAACGCTGGCACTGGGCGTTATCGTAACGCTGCTGCTTTTCGGCCGCAGGGCTGCCTTTATCGGCATTTTTGCGCTGGCCTTCGGTGACGGCCTTTCGGGGCTGATCGGAAAGGCCTTCGGCAAAAGGCGGCTTTTCAATTTAAAAGATAAAACCCTTGCAGGCTCTGCAGCCTGTTTTTTCGCCATTTTACTTTCAAGCTGTTTTTTTACTGCAAGCCTTTCGAAAAGCCTTATCATTGCCGCCGCAGGAACCCTCGCCGAGCTTTTGCCCTTAAAAGACTTCGACAATCTTCTAATTCCGCTCGTATGTGCGATCGTGTCGGTGTTGCTCGGCGTATAGCGCTTCCGGCAACCGCGTCCGGCCGTGCATAGAAGCGGCGCCTTCCATAGTTACCGGTTTTATGGCCTTACCCGTTTTCCCTAAACCGCACCAAAAACTGCTCCGCAATGGGTTTATCCGTTTTTATAAGGCACGGATGCCCGTGGCACACCCAGTCCGTTTGTTCGCCTGTTTCAGGGTTTACCAAAACATAATCGGCGTCCTCAATCGAACAGATATCGGGGCCGACGTATTCCAAAGGCGTTCCCGCAACGAGCTTATTCATCGCAACGAATTCGTATTCGGTTCCCGAAAGCTGTTTACCTATTTTGCCTGCAAGAATATAGGGCGATCTCGATTCGCCTGCGGTCGTTTTATCGGCGTCCTCTTTGGAAAAATAAAAGCCCGTCGAAAATTCGCGGTGGGCGGTGTTGTAAAGCTCATCGATAAAGGGCCGCGCTTCAAACCTGCTGATAGTCCCGTTTACCGCATCGATCTTTTTTCGGTATGCGCGGGCGGTTAAAGCCGTGTAATAAATGCTTTTCATACGCCCCTCGATTTTAAGCGAATCGACGCCGGCGGCCTTCATCTTATCCAAATGGTCGATCATACACAGATCTTTTGAAGAAAAAAGCGCAGTGTAATTTTCGCCTTGTTCAACGGGAAAAAACTCACCTTTCCGGCCTTCTTCTTCCGCAGCAAACAGTCCCGGCTCACCGCCGCCGGAAAACAGCTTATAATTCCAACGGCACGAATGCGTGCACGAGCCTGCGTTTGCGCTTCGGCCGGTAAGATAGGCGCTTATCAGACAGCGGCCCGAATAAGAAATGCACATTGCCCCGTGCACAAAACACTCGATCTCCATTTCGGGCACGGCCTGTTTTATTTCGCTTATATCCTGCAAACTCGCCTCTCGCCCCGCGACGATCCGCGAAAAACCCAACCGCCGGTAGGTTTTAACCGCCTCGTAGTTAATACAATTCGCCTGCGTACTCAAATGCAAAGGAATATGCGGGAATTTTTCCTGCAAGATATTTGCAATTCCCAGATCCTGCACAATAAAAGCATCGAACGGATATTGTTCAAAATAATCGGCTTCCGCCAAAAAGTTTTTTAAATCGCTGTTATGAAAACTGATGTTGACGGCGCAGTACAGCTTTTTTGTCAAACCCCGCCTTGCATAGTCGGCTTTTAAGGCCGAAAGGGCACCGTACTCTTCGCCCGAAAAATTATCGGCCTTTGCTCTAAGCGAAAAATTTTTCAGCCCGATGTACACCGCATCGGCCCCGTACTCCCACGCATACTGTAATTTTTCGAAATTTCCCGCCGGAGAAACAAGCTCCATTATTCATCTCCTCCGTCAAACGACTCGCGAATCCTGCGTCCTATTTTTTCGACGGCACCTTGCGCCTTCTCAAAATAATCCGGCAGGGCCTGAAAAAGATGGGCAGCATCTTCGTGTACATCGAGTTCCGCCGTGCCTCCCGCACTTTCTATCTTTTGCTTTAAAAGCTCGGCGTCCGCCAGAAGGATTTCGTCTTCCCCGCACTGAATAAAAACCGGCGGGAAGCCCTTAAAATCACCGAATATAGGCGAAACCAATTCGTTTTCCAAATTATTTTCGTACGTATACTGCTTGGCGGCGCCCAAAAGAGCGTCTTTCGAAAAGATAAAATCCCTTTTTCTATAATTGTTCAAATTCTCGTTTTTGCATGTCAGGTCAGCCCACGGCGAAAGCAGTACCACCAACAGGGGAAGGGGCAGTTTTTTGCTTTTCAGATAATGAATAAGAGAGAGCGCAAGGCCTGCACCCGCCCCGTCGCCTGCGAGCACAAAATTGCCCGGCGCTATTTTTTCCGTTTCGATGATCCGCGCATAGGCATTATATAAATCTTCCAAGGCAGTCGGAAAGGGATATTCCGGAGCGAGCCTGTAGTCGGGCAGGTACAATTCGGCGGCCGCCTCGTGGGAGATGGAGGCACACAGGTTTCTGTAGGCCTTGGCCGAACCGCTTATAAAAGAGCCGCCGTGTGCATACAAAATCGCCTTACCCAAAATCGCAAATTCAGGGTGAATAACATCTGTTTTTATGCCCTTAAATTCTTTTTCGGTAATATCGGCATAGGTCGGAAGATGGGGTGAATAAAAAATGCTTTCGTATTCTTCCCGCAATTCCTGTATCGAATTTTTGGGTGAATAAACGGCTTTTTTGAATTTTTTCTTCAGTTTTTTGATGTCGTGTACGTCGTTTTTCATTTTTTCTCCGAGTAAAATTTGTTCTTTTGCGATTTTGTCTTACAATTTTTGTTTTACGGTTTTTACGGGCGATCGGTCATGTATAAAATCTTATCAGATTTACATCACAACAAAACAAGCCGATAGGCTTGCAGTTTTTAGAGGCTCCCGATTACATTTCGAATTCCAGTACGCCGTGCAGTCCTTACACAGGGGCGCTCCCCTCTCCTGCACTGCGCACGGATCATTCGGTAAGTTTAGTTTTTATAGAGAAGAAAGGCGGCTTTTCGGTATGCCCGCCATACGGCAGGCAGTCCTATCCGTTTTTCGGCGCAGTGCCTTATGCAAACTGCTTTCCGAATTCGTTAATTTTTTTTGCCATATCCTTTAAGGCAACCTGCTCCATAACGCCGCCCATTTCCCACGCCACGCGCGGCATACCGTACACGATGGAAGACGCTTCGTCCTGTCCGAGCGTCCTCGAACCTTCCGTATACAGTTTGGTGATATTTTTTGCACCATCCTTTCCCATACCGGTCATAATAATGCCTAATGCATGGTTTTGATATTCCTTTGCAACCGAATCGAACAGAACGTCCGCGCTGGGGCGGTGTCCGCTTTCAGGCGGCGTGTCGATTATTCTTGCAACGGCAGCCAACGAACGCTTTTCAACAGTCAGATGCCGTCCGCCGGGGGCAATCAAAATACGGCCCGGTTTGATTACGTCGCCCTCTGCCGCTTCCTTTACCTCAAGCGGGCATATCTTGTTCAAGCTGTTCGCGAACTCTTCCGTAAAGCCGGGCGGCATGTGCTGTACGACCACGATGGGCTGCGGCAAATTCTCGTCCAATTCCGCAAAAACCTGCCGCAAGGCATTAGGTCCGCCGGTCGAAATTCCGATTGCGATAATTTGAATATTTCCGGGAGTCCTTGACGGAACGGGTTTTTCCTTTTTTTCTTCTTTTAAAAAGCTTGAACCTTGAGCGGGAGCTGCGGCAGGTTTTGTATCGGTGCTCCTGTACTGGTCAGCAAACCCTTTCGGCATAGAAGCGTCGCCGCCCTTCGTCTTTAACTGGTATCTGCGGCCGTACGCAAGGAGCATTTTGGAAAGGGTGTCGGAAACCGTGTGCAGGTTTGCCGATTCCGAACCGGACGGCTTTGTAATAAAGTCGCAGGCACCGAGTTCCAAACAGTCGATCGTTATTTTGGCTCCTTCCTTGGCGATACTCGACAAAATTATTACCGGAATTTGGATATTGAGCTTTTTCAATTCTTTTAAGAATTCGAGCCCGTTCATTTCAGGCATTTCCAAATCCAAAACAATTACATCGGGAGCGACTCTTTCAAGCTTTTGCAGAGCAAAACGTCCGTTCATAGCCTTATCCGCTATTTTCAGGCCGGGCGTTCCCTCCACAATCTTCCCTATCAAGTTGCGCATCAAAGCCGAATCGTCCACTATTAAAACCCGAATATCTTCCATACTACACTCCTTAAAAAATATTCTTTTAAAACCGATTTATATTACCAAGACGATACCGGCAGTCCGTTTGTCAAACGGTTTATCGGTACCGGCTTTTTCCTAAATAGACCTGTTCGGAAACTTCAGTTTCAGAACAGGTT
>CAUTPO010000078.1:0-10787 GCA_963540475.1 uncultured Treponema sp.
TAGCTGATTACTTAATTGGGCAGAATAGTTAAAACCATTATGAAATGGTACGCTTGGCAACATGTAAAAAAAGTATCGGTTTTTACAGATTTTTTACCTAAATTTTGGATTATGATTTTTTAATAGCAAATAAGAAAAATACAAAGAACTGACATTTTTCTGAAAGACATTGCTGTGTAGATTCAATGGTTTTCTAAACTATAGATTTTAATTTTGGTTAATTTTTAAAAATATAATTATTTTCATAATATGATAATAAATTTAAAAATATTGGTTTTTTTAAGATTTTTTTTTGTGGTATGGTTTAAAAACCCCGACGCCGCGCGGGGGGGGGGGGGTGCATTGGACGGCAAAACCGTTTAAAAAAACGTCTTTTTTAAAAGAAGGTCTGGGTTTGCGGGTATCTCGTTTATGCGTAATTCCCAATGCAGGTGCGGGCCGGTCGAAAAACCCGTCGAACCGACTTCTGCGATTAAATCGCCTTGGTTTACGAATCGCCCTTCTTTCGTATGAATTTTGTTTAAGTGATAATAAAGCGTGTACACGCCTGGCAGGTGTTCCAGCACAACGGTGTTGCCCGTTACGATTCTGTTTTCCGCAAGAACGACCTTTCCGCTGCCGGGGGCTTTTACGGCCGTACCCGCCGGAGCGGGATAGTCGATGCCCCAGTGCCTGCTTTCGGAGGTTTTTCCGTTGGAGAATTTCGAAGTCCGTTTTTCGGCAAAGCCTGAGCTTATCCGCGTTATTTCGAACGGCAGCACGAACGGGCCGTTAAAAAGGCGGGCTTGTTGATCCTGCGTTTTCAGCACGGTATTTAAGCGGTTCCGCTGTGCGTCTTTTTCGGGGCTTTTTTTATGGATTATGGCCGTATTTTTTGCATTAAGGTGCATAACGATTTCTTTGAATTCTTTTTTGATAACGTAAAAGGCCCGTGCCTCTTCGATGAGGGCGTTGTTTATGACGGCTTCGGCCTTTATTTCCCATTCGCCCGGCTTCCACCAAACGGCGGCAGCGGCAACGGCAGCCCACTCGGTTTTTTCCGCATTTATCGGAAAAGCCTTTACGGTTTGCACGTTTTTCTTTTCGATGTTGAAAATCGTTATCCATGCCCGTTCGATACCCTTTTGGGCGGCAAATTTGACCGAAAAAAAATCGCCCAGTTCGGCACCATGGGGAATTTCTATCGAATGCGTGTTTTTATTTTCGGTTTGCTGCGCTTCTATTTTGGCGATTTTATCCGTATTTCCGTTCGGGTGCAGGTGTAAGGCCGCGCAGAGCCCGATCAGTGCGGGTAAAAGTATCCTTTTCATCATTCGCTCCTTTTTAAGTCCAGTATCGTCATTTGCGGGGAGATGTGGCCGTTAAAAATATTGCGCGAGATATTGAAAGCGATATCGGTGTAATCCCCGGCCTTAAATTCTTTATTCAGTTTGTCGGCAGCCCTCCAGTAAAGGCCGTTCCACTTAAACCGTCCGCAGTCCAAATTCAGTTTTAGATGAAGCGGTTCGGTTTTTCCGATTATCGATGCGTTTAGGATTTTTATTCTTTTTGCGGAAAAACAAATGGGGGGCATTCCGAGGCCGAAGGGTTCGAATTTGTCGACCAGATTTAAAAGTTCCGGCTTTAGGTATTCGTGGGGTAGTTCGGCGTCTATGGTGATGACGCGTTCGGCGCTTTCGGCGCTAAACTGCATTGTGGCGGAATATTGTTTTAGTTTTTCCAAAAGCAGGGGCAGTTTTTCCTTGTCGATGCCGAAACCTGCCGCGAAGTCGTGCCCGCCGTAATCCAAGAATAGGTCTTTATACGGTTCCAAAAGGTCTAAAAGTCTAAAACCCCGCGCCGAACGCAGCGAGGCTACGGCCGTGCCGTCGGATTTCAGGCAGACGGCTATTGCGGGCAGGTTAAAGTGTTCCGCCAGTTTGCCGGAGAGGATTCCCGTAATGCCGCGGTGGAATTCCGCACTGACGGCGACGATTAGTTTTTCGTTATATTCTTGTAAACTTGCCTTTGCCAAGGGCAGGGCGGTTTCCCACGCCCGCGCACCCAATAGCTTTCTTTCTTCGTTCATTTTAAAGATTTCTTGGGCCTTTTGGGTGCGTTCCTGCGGCGTTTGCGCAAGGAACAGTTCGATTGCGGTTTCGGGCCGGCCCATTCTGCCTGCGGCGTTTATCAGCGGGGAAATATTCCACGAGATTTCGTAGGTGCCGACGGCGGCGCCTAAGAGTTTTTGCATTGCAAGCAGGTCGGAAAGACCGAGTCGCGGGCTATGGTTCATGGCTTTTAAGCCCTGTTTTACGATGATACGGTTCTCCCCGTTTAAATCCATCAGGTCTGCAAGGGTGGAAAGGGCTGCAAGCTGAATTTCGGAAGAAAGGTTTTTTCCGTAAAAGTTGTTTTTGTGGTGTAAAAAGGTGATAAAGATATTTGCAAAGGTTTCAAGCTCCGTCGGCGGTTCTTTTGAATATTTGCCGATTTTTGAAAATTCTTTTAATCTTAAAAGACTTAATGTGCCCATTTGCGGAAATTGTTTTGCGGCCTCGCTTTGAAAGTCGAAAAAGTTGAATTCGATGCCGTTACCGAATATTTTTTTCAGCTGGTTCTTTTGTAAGGGAGCGTCCCATACGAAGATTTGCTGACCTGTTAAAAAGGAGCCGAGCCGGGTTTCCGCGAAAGAGAGCATCCCGGGTACGACGGTTTCGGTGATTTTGTCTGTTTGCACCATATTAACAAGTTTAACGGCCTCGATCGCATAGGCGTCGTTTACGGGGCGCACGTTCAAAAGGCAAACCTGCTGTTTGTAAAACGGAAACATTCCGAAACGGACGGCTGTCAAAAGTTTCCATGCGACGGCGCAGCCTGACAGGTTTTTGAACGGATAGCCGCAAGCGGGAACCTGCGGGTTTACGATGACCGAAGCGTCAGGCAGTTTTTCCTGCGGGGTGTGGTGATCGATGATGATAACATCCATACCCAAGGCATTTGCGGCTTCTATCTCTTTAAAGTTGGAAATGCCGCAGTCGACGGTAACGATGAGCGTGCCGCCGTTTGCCGCGTGGTTGTTTACAGCCTCCATTGAAAGACCATAGGCCTCATCGCCTGTAGGAATTCTCCATGAAACGTCGAGCCCCCATTCTTTAAAGGCCTCGTACAAGAGGGTGGTGCTCGTTATGCCGTCCACGTCCCGATCGCCGAAGATGAGTACCTTTTCACTTTCTTCTTTTGCATCGAGAATCCGGTCTACGGCGTCTTCCATCGTTTTAAACAAAAAAGGGCTGAGAAGGTAGCGCATATCGTCTTCAAGGTAAAAAAGAATGTCGGCGCCTTCGATAAGGCCGCGCCGCACTAAAATCGCCGCAGTCAAAGAATCGCAGCCGTATTTTTTGATTATTTCGCCGACAAGCTCCTTACCGATTTCTTTTTTTTCCCATCTCATCGTTATACCGCTATATCGTTTTGAGTAATGACTTTTAAAATCGGGTTGTGCCGTTCCGGCGCTTCAGCGGAGTAGGTGATTGAACGTTTGAGCAGCTTCATTGCGGCGTCAAAACAAGCCTCGTCTTTTCCGTATACCTTCATTATGACATCGCCCGCAGTTACCTTGTCGCCTGCGTGTTTTAGTATTTCCATTCCTGCGTCAGGGCACACCGAATCGCTTGTTTTGTTTCGGCCGACTCCTAAGTGTACGCCTGCCATACCGGCGTCAAAGGCGTTTATGCTTTTTATATAGCCCGTTTGTTCGGCTTTCAGCTCCTGCACATAGGGGCTTCGCCTCTTGCCGCATTCTTCTAAAAGCGTTTTTGCGTTCCCGCCCTGTAATTCTATGTTCTGCATAAAAAGTTCAAGCGCTTTTTTTGAAGCAACGGCCTCATGCGCACGTTCGATACCCTCTTCTTCCGTGGCGGCCTTGCCTCCCAGCATGAGCATGTGCGCGGCAAGGTGCATGGTCAAGGCTGTGGTGTCGGCCGGGCCGCAGCCTTTTAAAATGTCGACGGTTTCTTCTATTTCCAAAAAGTTCCCGACCATACGGCCGAGCGGCTCGTTCATATCGGTGATAAGGGCTGAGGCCTTTTTTCCCATCGCCTGTGCAGTGCCTACAAGGCTTACGGCGAGGGCTTTTGCATCTTCAAGTGTTTTCATAAAGGCGCCTGTACCGCATTTTACGTCGAACACGAGGGCTTGTGCGCCTTCGGCAACCTTTTTGGATAAGATGCTCGAGGTAATAAGCGGCACCGATTCTACCGTGGCGGTAACGTCGCGTAATGCGTATAAAAGCCGGTCGGCAGGGACGATTTCTTTTGTTTGCCCCGTCATCGCAAAACCGGTCTTTTTTATGAAAGTCTTGAATTCTTCTTCGGAAAGGCCCGTGCGGTAGCCTGTGACGGCTTCGAGTTTGTCGAGTGTGCCGCCCGTGTGCCCGAGCGCCCGTCCGCTCATCATCGGCACCTTAATGCCGTTTGCCGCAACGATGGGCGCAAGCGGCAAAGAAATCTTGTCGCCGACGCCGCCTGTGGAATGTTTATCGACAAATACGCCGTCTATTCCCGACAAGTCCATAACGGAACCCGACTTGAGCATAACGTCGGTAAGCACGGCGGTTTCGTCGAAGGTCATTCCGTTAAAGTATACAGCCATAAGCCATGCCGAAATTTGGTAGTCGGGAATTTCGCCTTTTACATAGCCGTTAATTAAAAATTCTATTTCTTCGCGCGTAAGCGGTTCGCGTGCCGAACCTTTTATCCCGCGCTTTTTCATAATCACATCCGCAGCCCGCACAATATGCCTCTCTTTTTTGGTTTATACTATTATTTAAAGCGATAAATGTCAAGGGAGGGTTTAGAACGGAAGCTGTCCGCCGTACCGAAATGGCCGGTGTTAGGCGTGCCCAGCGGGTTACATTTCTATTTTGAGCATTGTATTTCAAGGTAAGCTGCTTTGACACTAAAGTTTCCGAATAGGTGTATTATTTGTCATCATAGTGATTTTTACAACTGAATAATTCTTATCACTTATAGGAGCTTTTTAAAGGTTTTTTATCCTTTTTGAAGAGCGTTATCAAGGCCGGGCTGCTACTTGCAAAACTATCGAAAATATGGTATTTTGCAAAACGGTTTTGCGTGATTGACGCAGGGATAAAAAGCACACCGCTTTTTGTTGTAAAACCGGCATTTCAATTTCCGTATTCTTAAGGAAAAACTTTGGAAATTGAGACTTGCAGAACATTTCCGATTTTTTAAGCGAGGACGAGATTATGAATTTTAATCCCTTATTACAGGCCGCACAAGGCGGTAATTCTTATGTTTTTTTGGGTGCCATGTTTTTGGTCTTTATCATTTTTTACTTTTTGCTGATAAGACCGCAAAAAAAAGAGCAGCAAAAAACGCAGGCTATGATTGCCCAGCTCCAAAAGGGAGATAAGATTATTACGATCGGCGGAATTCACGGCGTTGTAAGCTCTGCAAAGGAAAAAACGCTTATCATAAAGGTGGACGAAAACTGCAAAATCGAAATCAACAGGGCTGCCGTCGGCACGGTTTTAAAAGACGAACAGCAAAAGCCCATTCCCGACTTCGGCGGCGGAAGCTCGAACGAAAAAAAGGGTTTTTTCGGCAAAAAGAACAAGAGTTCGGAAACGAACTGACCAATCGGTAATTGACGGCGGTTTTTAAAATGCGGAATTTTAAGACCGCCTGACGAATTTATAGGGAGACGATAATGAACAAGAGAACACGGTTTACAATTGTTCTTGTTGTTATGGCTCTTTGTTTTGCTTTTTTGTATCCGACCTTAAAATGGTATTTTTGGACAAACAAAGAAGATAAAGCATTGGCCCTGGCATCCAGAGAAAAGATTAAAGATTATGCCGAAAATACGGCGCGGGCGGATATCGACGCTTTGATCGAAACGGCCGTTTCGGGCTCGCAAGAACCCGTTCCGGAAAAGTACGCCCCCATCATAAAAGAGGCAAAAAACAAAAGAAAGCTCGCAAAAACGGCGATTCCGTCCCAATGGACGGCGGAGGACGTGATTGCAAGTTTTCCCGCCTCTTCAAAAGAAAAAGTTATTCCCCTTTTGCAGCCTGTTTTGGAGGCCGCATACCGCGATAAAATTCTTTCTACTAAAAGTTATCAGACTAATGCGGTAAAACTGGGGCTTGATCTTGCAGGCGGTATGCTCGTTATTATAAAGGCGGATACGGATGCCGTGCTTTCGGCGGAAGGCGAAAAAAACGAAACGTCCGAAACTTCGAAGGCTGCCGCAATGGAGCTTGCGATGGAAACCCTCCGCAGCCGGATCGATAAATTCGGCCTTTCCGACCCGGTAATCAGAAAGCAAGGCGATGAGCGAATTTATATCGAAATGCCCGGCGCCGTTGATGCGGACAGGATCAATTCCATTATTATGGGGCGCGGTCTTCTTGCCATTCATCTAGTCGATGACGAGGCGACCAAAGCCTTTTTGCAGTATTACCGCGCCAATCCGGGGCAGACCTTTGACTCGGAATATAATCTTTTGGACCCGTCGATTATTCCCGACGACTGTATGGTTTTAGGTGTGTACAAAAAGGACGCCTATGGAATTGATGAGCGGGATGAACGGACTCCCTTTGTTGTTATCAAAAAAACGCCGGGGCTCGAAGGTAAGCATCTTACGGGTGCCGACATTATATCGAGCTCGACGTCGGGCAAGCCAGAGGTCGGTTTTACCCTTGATGCGGAAGGCGCGAAGATATTCGCCGACTTGACTGTGCAAAATGTCGGCAAAAGCCTTGCCATCGTTTCCGACAATAAGGTAAAGTCGGTGGCGAACATAAAGGAGCCCATTACCGGCGGACACGGTTCGATAAGCGGCTTTTCTGCAAGCGAGGCCAATAACCTCAAAACCGTTTTAAGAACCGCATGGCTGAATGTGCCGCTGCAGCTTGAAACCCAGCAGGTAGTCGGCGCGAGCCTCGGCGAAGAAAAAATCAACGAGGGGCTTAAGGCGCTGCAATGGGGTCTTTTTGCCGTCCTTATTTTTATGCTCCTTTATTACAGGGAAGCAGGAATTAACGCCTGCATTGCCCAAGTCTTAAACCTGTACATTATGTTCAGCATTTTGTCGGCCTTTAACCTGACGCTCACCCTGCCCAGTATTGCCGGTATGATCTTGACGATCGGTATGGCGGTTGACGCAAACGTTATCGTTTTTGAAAGAATCAAAGAGGAGCTCAGGCTAAACAAAACCAGAGCCGCTGCTGTCAGTGCAGGGTTCGACCATGCGCTTTCAGCCGTTATGGATTCCAACATCACGACCTTTATTGCGGCCTTTTTCCTTTCGATCCTCGGCACCGGCCCCATAAAGGGCTTCGCATACAGCCTTTCGATCGGCGTTATTTCGTCGGTCTTTACGGCTCTTTTTGTCTCAAAACTGATTTTCGACTTTGGAACGCAGACCTTAAAACTGCCGACAATAAGAATGAGCTGGAGGCGTTTATAATGAAAAAAATGATTAGATTCAGCAAGGCCTTTGTTCCCTGCGTTTTATTGAGTATGGTGTTGGTTCTTGCCGGCGCGGCGGGCCTTTTTACGAAAAAGATCAATTTCGGTATCGATTTTCAAGCCGGTTTTATCGAAACCGTACGGATTGCGCCCACTGCGGCCGAACTGTCGTATACGGGCCCTAAAACCGTCGTCTTTTCGCAAAGCGGCAGCGATATTACCATTACCGCCACAGCGGTGGACGGGCAAAACAAGGCGTACAGCTTTCAATTTGCAGATAACCCGACGCTGCGGGACTTAAAAGATGGCCTTTCGGAGGTGGAAGGGCTTACGGTAAAACTTGCGGTTTCTGACGATACAATTCTTTTAAACCGCCTGTTTGCCGGCTTCGACTCCTCTTCTAGGCTTTCGGAAGAAGGCTTTAAACTGCATTACGTAAACGTTGCAGAAAAACCGGTAACGGCCGATCAGATAAGGCGCGCCCTTTCTGCCGTTCCATCCGCCTCGGTGCAGCAGGTCGGCGACCCTGCGGACTCGGCCTTTCAGGTAAGGCTGCCCGACGACGGTTCTTACGAAAATGCAAACGCCGAACTGAAAAGTATCATAACCTCGGCCTTGAACAATGCATACGGGGCCGATAACGTTGTGGTTATGGGTACGGACTTTGTCGGCTCCCGCTTTTCCGCCTCGCTTGCGCGCCAGTCCGTCTTGCTGGTCGTCGGTGCCCTGTTTTTAATCTTCATTTATGCAATGTTCCGTTTTCAATGGAACTTTTCGCTGGCCGCCATCTTATCGCTTATACACGACACGCTGATTATGCTTGCCTTTATCGTATGGACACAGATGGAATTCAGCTCGACTACTATTGCGGCTATTTTAACGATAATAGGCTATTCGATAAACGACACCATCGTTATCTTTGATAGAATACGGGAGAAGATAGAAATCGAGCCGAAACTCGAATGCACCGATATTATGGATATGGCCTTAACCGAAATTTTCAGCCGAACGGTTATAACGACGGTTACGACCATGCTTGCCGCCGTTTCGCTTTTTGTATTTGCCACGGGGGCGATGCGGGACTTTGCCGCAGCCTTGCTGGTCGGGCTTGTCAGCGGAACCTACTCGTCGATCTTTATCGCCTGCGCCTTTGTTGCGTGGACGTCCAAGGGAAAACGGGGTGATGAAATGATTACCCGCGGAAAAAAGGCGCCGGGCGAATTGTCAGGCGTACAGATATAAGCGGCGTTTCCGCGCAGGCTGTTTTTTAAGCCTGCCTCGAAGGCTATGCTGCGGCAGGCATAAGGTTTTCTTATACGTCCTCCCGCAGCTTTTTTTGTACCTGCCCGAATGACCGCTTACGGCAGCACCGATTATCAGAAAATGCGTACCTGCCTGCTATCCTTTTTACGGCCGATTCGAATGCCTGCATGCGGCTACTTCCGTACCCTGTATGTAAACGGCCCGTACCGCCGTATGTGGCCGTTTTGATCGCCTCACCTTCCTTTTGCCCTAAAACAGTGCGATATTCTTCTCCTCAAACTCCTGCTTTACGGATCTTATCGGTGTTTTTATATTCGTCTTGCAGTCGTAGACAAAATACGATTGCACTTCTCCGTCATATTCGGAAAACAAAAATTCTTCGCCGTCGAGAAAACGGAACGTAACAATCGAAGACGAAATCTCTTTTACATCCGTACCGTCGTAATCGGAAACGTACAGCGCAATATTGTCATCATCGTTTAAAACCTTATCATTCGTCGTATCGTTTTTGACAACGGCATACACATTGCATTCTTGCGGGTACTGCGTATTCTCACTTTCTGCAATGCGATACCTATAAATAAAGACATTCGACTGAAACAACCTATGTTCCGTTCGTCCGCCGTCTTTTACAAAAATAAAATTCGTAATGCCGTCGGGGGCATTTCCCGATGCCTTTACAAGCCCGCCGCTGTTCCGTTCCTCCTTTGCCTCGAAGAATGCCGTATCCGTCCTGAGCGCCGAACTTCTTATGCGGAAAACGTATGCATCTTTTATCTTTGTCTCGAATTCCAGATATTCTTTAAGTTCTACGTGCTCGTCTTCGGCGACCGCAACCTGCTCAAAATTAGACCTGCTTCGATTAAACGGCAGCACATCGGTGATAAATATTACAGTTATACCAACGATACCAAAGACCGCCAAAACAAACACCAATACAAAATCCGCCTTTTTGATAAACTCAAAAACCGCCTTTTTCATGCTTTTCCTCCGCTCTGATTTTTATAAATTCTTGTTAGGGCATCTCTAAAAACCTTGTTGGATTTTTAGAGATGCCCGACGAGTTTTTCATAAGTCTTTATATATTAATGACTTATGAAAAACATCGCAAAGTAAATTTAAGGAAACCCTCTAAAAACTGATGTTTTTAGAGGCTCCCGTTAATATATAAATTGAATTACCGCTTAAGTCAAGGGTAAATCAAAATGGCGGTACCTGCATTTTTTCTCTTTTAATTGACAGATTGTCAGGCTTACTTGTATAATAGACCTGTTCGGTAACTGTGTTGTCGAGCCGGCTTATTCAAGGAACCAGCTTTGAAACTGAGGTTTCTGAACAAGTTTAATCGACGTAAGGAGTTTTTATGAAGAAAAAAGCATTATGGGTTTGCATCGGTTTATGCTGCCTGAGCCTGACAGGCTGTCTCGACATCGTGCAGCACATTACCCGCAAAAGCGACGGAACGGTTCAAAATACGATCAGCATCACTGTTGCCAAAGCGATGCTTGAAATAGGGGCTGCTATGATGGGGCAATCTTCCCCTAATGACGATGAGCTTTTTAACGAATTCGACGAATTTGATATGGATGAGTATGAGTCCTTTGCTGCAAAAATTGTAAAAATAAACAATCCGGTTAATATCGGATATCTTATCGATATGAACATCGATTATCAAAATAAGGAGATGCTTAAAGCGCTTAATACACGCGATATCGATTTTGTGCCGAAATACGAAAAAAAGAAAATGACTATTTATGTCGGTACGCTGCAAGACAGTAATTATTCGAAAACCGATAATGAAATGATGCAGATGTTTTTGGCAACCTGTAGATACCGGCTGCTGGTGAACAAATCCGGTATGCCGTCAATCGGTAAAGTTATTCTTAAATCGGCACAGAATTCTATGCAAATAGGCTTTCTGGATTTGTATGACGAATATCTTATCGATATACCGATGAGCATTCTTTTTGAAGAAAAAGTTACCATAGAACTATATTAAACCTGTTCGGAAACTTCAGTTTCAGAACAGGCTACCTTGAAATGCGA
>CAUTPO010000079.1:0-10773 GCA_963540475.1 uncultured Treponema sp.
ACTTTAGCATTTTTTCTTCTTTTTTAATACCTTCACTCAAAAATTGATTTCCGTGTTTTCTCTCTTTTTCCTCTTGCATAATTTTTTGCAATGGTATATACTACTATTTATATAAATAATATTTTATCTATAATACAGATACTATGGGAGATTGATATGAAAGGTTTTGCTATGCTTAAAATAGGCGAGACGGGTTGGATCGAAAAAGATACGCCGAAATGCGGGCCTATGGACGCAATTTGTAAGCCGCTTGCGCTTAGTCCGTGTACCTCGGATGTGCATACGGTATGGGAAGGCGCCATCGGTGATCGGCATAATATGATACTGGGGCATGAAGGCTGCGGTGAGGTTGTTGAGGTCGGATCGCTGGTAAAGGATTTTAAACCCGGAGATAAGGTACTGGTGCCCGCAATTACGCCGGACTGGAATTCGCTTGAAGCCCAAGGCGGGTATTCGATGCATTCAGGCGGTATGCTTGCCGGTTGGAAGTTTTCCAATTTTAAAGACGGGGTTTTCGGGGAATTTTTTCACGTAAATGATGCGGACGGAAACCTCGCCCATCTTCCGGGCGGTGTTAAAATAGAACATGCACCGATGCTTTCGGATATGGTTCCGACAGGCTTTCACGGGGCCGAGCTTGCCGATGTGCAGTACGGCGATTCGGTTTTGGTTATCGGTATCGGGCCGGTCGGTCTTATGTCGGTTGCAGGTGCGAATATGCGCGGTGCGTCAAGGATTTATGCTGTGGGAAGCCGTCCTGCCTGTATTGAGGCTGCTAAGTTTTACGGGGCTACGGATATCATCAATTATAAAAACGGGCCCATCGATAAGCAGATTTTGGATTTGACTCACGGCAAGGGCGTGGATAAGGTTATTATCGCAGGCGGCACCGTCGATACCTTCGAAGAAGCCGTTAAGGCATTAAAGGCCGGCGGAAAAATCGGAAATGTAAACTATCTTGGGTCGGGTACCTACGTGCAAATTCCCCGCGTGGAATGGGGTGTCGGCATGGGGCACAAACAGATTAACGGCGGGCTTATGCCGGGCGGACGGCTTAGAATGGAAAAGCTGAGCAGTTTGGTGGATATCGGAAAGCTCGACCTTTCACGGCTGATTACGCATAAATTTAACGGTTTTGAAAATGTAGAAAAAGCCCTGTATCTGATGAAGGATAAACCTGCGGATTTGATTAAACCCGTCGTTATTATCTAAAAGAATATCGAAAAAAAGGCCTGTCGTGCGTGTTAAGCGGAGCGGGCCTTTTTTCGGTAAAATGATATAGGTGGCAGATAAAACGGCTTTCGGCTTTAGACGGTTGCCGTTAGACGGCGGCAGTCGGGCGGTTTTTATCGGGCGGCATTTTTTAGTTTATGAACATTCTTATTGTTTCCGGGTTTTTGGGTGCCGGAAAAACGACATTTATTAAAGAACTCGCAAAAAAGACCGGCCGGCAATTTGCCGTAATGGAAAACGAATATGGGGAAACGGGCATAGACGGCAGCCTTTTGGAGAAGGATAGGATGAAGGTGTGGGAATTGACGGAAGGGTGTATCTGTTGCTCGTTAAAATCGGACTTTGCCTCCTCCGTGCTGACAATTGCCAATGCCGCCGATCCCGAATTTTTAATTGTAGAGCCGACAGGCGTTGGGCTGTTAAGCTCCGTTATTTCGAATCTCGAAAAAATCGAATACGAGCGGATTCGGCTTCTTGAGCCGCTTACCATTGTCGATGTACACTGCGCCGATGCGTATATCGAAACTTTCGGTGAATTCTATGTAGACCAGATACGCAATGCAACCCGTCTTGTTTTGTCGAAAACCCAAACGGCGGATCCGGTACAGGCCGAATGGATCGGGCGCAGGCTTGCGTCGATAAACCCTCAGGCAGAAATTCTTGCAAAACCCTATGAAGCCGTGCCCGTTTCGTGGTGGGAAGCGGTTTTACATTCCTTTAAGAATAAAAAAGGCGGCATTTTGCCCGATATTTTTGCAGACAGCCCCGATTTGGATAGCACAGCTATCGAAGATATCTCGATAAAAACCATCGACGAACTTATGTATAAGCTGATGTTGATTATTCAAAACCGGTTCGGCCGCGTGTACCGCGTAAAGGGCTTTGTACCCGTAAATGGGCAGTGGGCGCGGTTCGATGTTGTCGATACCCGATACACGATAGAAACCTGCGAGGCGATGGATACGGCCAAGGCAGTTGTCATCGGCAGGAATTTGGATACGGGCGGATTAAGACGGCTTTTTACGGAAACCACAGCCGATCTGCAAAACGGATAGTCGTATGCAGGATACGTGTATACCGGTGCCTGTGGGCAGGTGCGAAAGAATCCGCATTTTTATATCTTTTTCGATTTTATGAATAAGCAAAGTGAAATGATAAAAAGAATGGCGGGTACATTTTCAGAAATAAAAATGCTGACGGCAATGCCGCCGAGAATGATGTCCCGTTCGCTTACAAAGCCGAAATACCGTAAAAGCTGATGTAAAACCGCAATATAGCTTGCAAGAACACCTAAAATAAACAGGATCATATACGGTTCGCGGGTTTTGCGCCATGCCAAAATTGCGGTAAAAACCGCTATAGCACCCAGCAATAATTTTATAAACAGCAATATGGTATAGCCTTTCGAAAAAAAGGCGGCTAAATCGTTCATTTAAAACCTCTTTAAAAAATTGATAAGCTCCGTATATGTTTTTATTTTCGGCAAAATCGACGGAATGTTGAAATGGGGGGAGAGCAAAATTCCTGCATTGAGGGCACTTTTAAAGAGGTTTTCGTATTGTTCTTTTTTTATTTTCGGAAAAAGATAAACTCCCTCGATGTTCCATAATGCACCGCATAGCTCCACCGCGCGGGTGTAGGACCTTGCATTTTCCGGCCGGCCGTCTTTTTTGCCGCACAAAACCGCTGCCGGCATTCGGGAGCTTGCAGCCTGTGCAGGGGTGTCGGCCCCCGGCTTTGCGTTTTTTTGTTCTGAAGGCAGCAGCCGGATTAGGTCGCAAAAGGCGCGAGCCAGTGCCGCTTTTTCTGCGGCGGTTATGCTGCAAGAGCCGGGAGCGGGTTTTGGGGCTGTGGGTTTAAAAACGGCGATTTTCACGTTGGTGCACCGCGCAGGCTGCACAAAAAATCCGTCGTTTTTCCGCAAGGCTTCGGCAGACGGCAAAAAGGGCCGCCATAAAGCGGATAAAAATTCTTCTTCTGTTTTTAGTTTCAGCACCCGGTCTTCTTCTTTAAAGTCCGAGTAAAAGCGTATTTCGGTGTGTTCGGGGAAGAGGGTATTCAGGGCTTTTTGCAGGCTGTAGTCGGCAAAGGAGGGTAAAAAAGAGCAAAGGCCCTTATCCGTAAACTGTTTTACCGTCAAATCCGATCGGCCGTGCCGCCTACCCAAAACGGACATTCCTCCGTCCAAGTACATATCGAGAAGCCGCGCCTTTTTTGTATACAGGTAAAACCCGCGGCAGCGTTTTATGACGCCGTATCTTTCCGTTATTTCTTTGTACACATTCACTTTTTACGTATTCCTTTTTTGCCGCCTTAAAAATCTGCCGTTTTGCATATAGGCGGCACTGATTGATAAAAACAGCACCTTATTGCCGAAGCTTTTATTCGGTCTTTTTTAGTTTAACTGCCGGTTCATGAGCAATGCCGAATTTCGGAAATAATCCGTCGACTCCGAATAGGGTAAACACCAATATCGTTATAACGGCTATGTGCGCCATAAAATTGTATCGGACGATTTGGACCGCTTTAAAAGCGTGTAGGGGATATACCGTGCCTGCAATGCCCGTAAAAAAGCTTAAGTACACGTGCCACGGAATTAACTGCGAGCCGAAGATGCCAAGGGCCGAAGAAAAGGCCGCATTTCTCAGGCGCAGGGAGTACATTGCTTTTTCGTCCCCTCCCGTATTTTCTATGTTTTCTTCGGTAATGTCTTTGATGATGGGGCCTACAGTAACGATCTGCGCCATTTCGTCGGCAAGGGCTGCATTTCCGATAATCGATATAATCCCGTTCCAAAACATAAGCTGGCGCACGTTTTTGGACAGCTTGACGGCAAGGGCAGAAAGCGGTTTAAAGGCGTCCATCTTAGACATAATGCCGCCGAAGGCCGCAACCCACATCATCATAATGATGACCCACGAACCTGCACCGACAAAGCCGTTATAAATAATGTCGAAAAAGGGGATAAGGCCGCCGACGGTGCCTGCAAACCGTCCCAGTATAAAACAGGAAACAATTCCCGCGCCCAGACAAAGCAGGGTCGAATATCCTTTTAAGGCTATTCCTATGACCAAGATGAGCGGGATTACCATATAGAACGGAACGCCGTGACGTACCTGATGTAAAAGGTCTACTGCAACGGGCTTTGCTTCCTGCAAGGTGCTCCAAACCTCGGCGGGAATTGCCTCGATTGCCGTTGACGGGGAGGCCGAAAACCCGGACAGGTCCAGCCCTGCGATCAGAAAAAGGGCGGCCGCAAAAACAAGGCAGAATAAGGACCACAGTCCCTGATTTTTCATTCGGTCGGTTACTTCTACATTGTGAATACCTGAGCTTACGACGGTGGTGTCGGAAATAAGGCCGAGATTGTCGCCGAAGCAGGAGCCGCCTGCGATGGCTGCAAGGGTTAAGACAATGCGTCCGTTTAGAATATGGGTCATCCACAAAAAAATCGGGGCGCAGGCGGCGAAGGTACCCCATGAAGTTCCCGTTGCAACCGATAAGACGGCTGTTACCAAAAAGCCTGCCAATGCCGCTGTTTTTGCCGAAATACCGATTTTTAAACTTAAAGAGATAATGGCCGCTCCGACCCCCGTTGACATAAAGGCATCTGCCATAGCGTATGCAAACATCAGAATAAAAAAGACCAGCTGCATTTCTTTTACGTTATCGATTGCTGCGTTTAAAACGTCCTGAAATGTGCATTTTTCGGTGATGACGGCCGTTATTGCGGCATACATAACGGCTATTGGTGCAATTATGAGAATGTCGAGTTTAAAGCCGAAAAAGGCGGAAAGAGGGTCGATATTCGAAATCATCATGAGCCCTGCAAGGAGCAAAACGGGGCTGAGTTTAAAAAAGGCACGCATAGGACGGCTAGAGCTTATCTATCAGCATAGAACATTTTCCCGATGGAATAGGCAGCGTTTTTTTCTTTTCGTTTAAAATGTTTATCGTAAAATAATACAGCTTTTCGCTTTCCATGTGTATTTCCCAGCCGCGCTGACTTTTCGAAGACAGAATCGTGATGAGGTTCCGCTTTAAGCTCAAATTTTCTATGCCCATTACTTCCAGGTTGGGAATAGTCCAGTTGACGGTTTTGCGCGGCAGGCTAATGGTAAGGCCTATGACATTTTCGATCATAAGGCTGATGGTAGAAAGGCCGACGCTTAAAAGGTATTGTTTTCTGGGAAAGGCCGGTTTGCCTTTCCATTGGGCAGGCCCCTCTTTTGAAGGAAGATATGCCTCCCACAAAAAGCCCTGTTTTTTGGAACTGCCTGCAGGCGAAATGGTTTCGAGCACCGTATACAGGTGGCGGATTGCGCATTCGCGGGCAAGCTCCCACCGGTTGTATTTTTCCAGCCCCTTGATAACGACGAAATTCAAAATCGGGAACACGCTGCCGCACGAACCGTTCCCCGTTTCGTCGAACTCGGCCTCGTTTGCGGCAAGGCTCGGAAAGGGGTGTTCCGTGCCGAAGGCTTCGGGGTTCGCAAGATGCTCCGTTAAAAGCGCCGCCTTATCCTCGTTTGGAATTTCCGCCAGCATGGGCCAAAAACCTGCGATGGTCTTTTTCTTTATTTGCTTGCCTTCCGCATCGAGGTCATAATAAAACCCGTCTTCTTCGTTCCACATCATGGAGTTGATACGGGTTTTTATCGTAAAGTATGCTTTTTTATACTGAAAATCGATGTCTTTATCATTTAAAATATCGCCAAGGGCTGACATATACAAGGCATTAATCGCCATGGCCGAATTAAAATCGGTTAAAAATGCGGCTTCCTTGCGCGGTGCATTTTGCATATTAACCGCATCAAGGGGGCTGCGGTACAGGCCGTTTTCGCTTTTAAACGTTTTTTCAAGCCATGTCATATATTTTACCAAAACGGGCATTATGTCTTTTATGCGTTTTTTGTTTCCTGTTTTATGATAAATATTGTATTCCGCCCATGCAAAAAGCGGAATGCCTAAGCCCTCAGGATTGTCGCGTTTTTTTACCGCCTCTTTTGTGTCAAAGTTGTACCGATGCCGTATGGCGCCGTCTTCTTCCTGCTGCGCATAAAAAAAATCGAGGGCGGAATTTGCCGTATAGTTTTTATTGGAATACACAAAGAAAAACGAAGAAAAAATCGTTTCGTACTGATTCAGATAATTATTACCGTCGGCTTCGGGATATATAAAATACCCCTCTGTGCCCTGTTTTGTATCTACTGTTGAAAGCCAAAAATCGTTTACCAAAGCCCATGTTCTGTCATATAAATCCACAAGGTCTTGATCGTAAAAATGGACTCGAGGAAAATCTCTTTTGTTCACCTTAGCTCCTTAAACGTCTTACAGGAACCTTTAGTCCCGAAAGCCGAGTTTGTATCTGCGTTGCGGCGGTTCAAAGCCGCCTCTTTTACGAAAAAAAGGACACAAAGCCCGCTGTTTTTTAAATCGAACGAGGCGACTTAAAATGCGCGGGCAGTGTTTTAAAGGTCCGTTTTTTTATGATTATATCATACTTTTGACGAAATTTATAGTTTTTTTTGAATTTTTACGGGAAATTTTGTGCCGGAACAGTCGGTTTTAGGTTTTAGTAAACCGGTTGTTTCGGTCCGCAGCGTTTTTAAAAAAAACGTATTCCCCCGCCGCTTGAAAAGGCCGGTCTTTTCAAGCGGCGGGGGGAGGTTCCGGCATTACCGGGCCGGTCTTAAGGATGGCGCAGACACATCTTCGCTTAGCCTTCCTCGGCAGGCGGCGCAGGCGGAGTGTCGGTGTTTACCGGGGTAGGGGCCGCTTCTTCGGTACTTTCTTGTGCCGGTTGCGGAACGGGAACAGGTGCGGGAACGGCGGGCCGCGGCGGTGCACCCAAAAACAGTTGTATGTCTTCGGCGTCCTTTCTGTGCTTCAGTTTTAAAAGCAGGGTTCTGGTTGCCGCGTCGTAAACATAGCCTGAGGAATTGTACAGCTCGAAACGGGAATCGGATCTGAAATCGATGCCGTGTATCTGAATGCGGAAAAAGGGGCGTATCCCTTGCAGGATCATATAGTGCGTTTCGCCTTCTTTAAATTCGACCCGAAAGGAAAAATTCCGCGCGGTGTTTTGAATAATGCCGATCCTTTTTGCCGACGTCCAAGTCCATAGCCCCGGCCAGGCCTGATTTGCAAGGCTTTCTTCATGCGGGTAAAAAGTGTTATCGGTTATGGCCATCGGATACAGGTGTTCTGCGTGTAAGATAATCGAATCGTCGGCCTTTAAGCCCAGCTTGGACGATCGGTCGCCTTGTATGTCAAAGGAGGCGGGAAGACTCGAAGAGCTGCCCGAAAGCAAGAGAATGGAAGAATACAGCATTTGCCCTGCAAATTTCCACCCGGTTTTTTGGGCATTTTCCGTTCCGTAGCGGATTAACACCGCCGCCGTCCGTAGCGTCTTTTCCGTATCGACGGTCTGCCTATCAGTGGAAAGGTAGAGTCCCTCGTCAGTGGAAAAAAGGGCAGCTTTTAAGGCTTTTTCGCATTTTTCTTCCAGCGTTCTAAATATATTTTGCCGGTCGGGAAAATAAAGGTCGAAGTCCATCGAAAGTTCCAAGATGCCCGCTGCCGTATCGGCCATTAATCCGCTTTCGGCTAGGGAAACGGCTGCATTTTCCAGCGCGGGCACCAGATTTGTTTTTGAATGGTTTGTCAGATAGGGCAGCAGGGCTTTTTCGCCGAATACCGCGGGATTTTTCAGCGTAATCTCCGCCGTTATTTCTCGTATTTTTTCTGCATTTTTTGCGGCCAGCAGCTTGGCCGTTTGGTTTAAGTTATTGTAAAAGGTTGCAGAAAGATAGGTGCGCCGTTCCCGCGGAAGAAGGTTCGCAGGCGCTTCCTGTAAGGCTGTCCGGTAATTGCCGTTGCGGGCAGCTTCGGCAATGTAGGCCGTTACGATGTGCTCGTTGGGATTTTTTGACTGTACGGCATTTTTGAGCGCTTCTTCGGCCCGTTTTCTAAAAGCCTCCTTGGCTTCCGCATACATGGCGTCCGAGGCTAGGGGCATATCGGGAATGTTTTCGAATGCAAGGCTCTTTGATTCCGCATAGCTTTCATACAGGGCTGACGGTTTTTCCGCCGTCAGCACCAGATGAGGAAATTCGTCGTTTGTTTCCTCATTGGAATTTTCAAAACCGTATCCGCCCTTGAACACGTACCGTTTTTTGCCGTGCCGCAAAAAAATCTGATTGTTTTGCCGTTCAAGGCGGGCGGACTGCGTCAGCTTCCACGGAAAATATACCGCCTTTATATCCTGCGGCATCGAAACCGAAATACGTACGCTTTCAAGCTCCGTATTTAGATTATACGAGCTAAAATGTATGGAAACCTTATCCGAGCAGACGACGGCAAAGGAATTATCTTCTTTTTTGTATTCCAAGACCCGCAGGGGCTGCTCCGTGCCGCTTACGGTTTGCGCCGTTATGGGATTTTTTTCGCTTATATAAAAATCGAGTCCGTTGGAAACGATGTGCAGCGGCAAAAGCGGGACCGTGTTTCCCGACTTGTCCGCATCGTGCCGCCCCGAAACGGTCATCGAGCCTATGGTATAGGAAAATGTTTTTCCGATGGTAAACTGGAGGATAAAAATGCCGAAAATAATAAGTATGTACAAGGCGGTAATTGCAACTATTCTGCTCAGTCTGTGTTTCATAGGCGCGTAGTTTATCCAAACTTAACGATAATTGCAATAGGACAGTTCCGAAAACTCCGGCTCATTTTTTTAATGTTCTGCCGGCTCAAGGCCTGTAACGGGTAATTTTCCCCCGTTCGTGCCTTACGGAAATGATGCCGTAAATTATATCCCAAGGAGCTATGATGAAAAGAAGCGGATATTTGTTTTTTTTGATGATGATTTCTCTGTTCGTTTCCTGCGCCTCGAAACCGGCAGCGGTAAAAGAGAAGAAACCTGAGGCACGGCCTGCAACGGACAATCCCAAGGTGGAATTTGCCTACAAACTAGACGATGCTTTAAAAAAAGGCGATTACGAAAAGGCCTTATCCCTTTTCGATACGATAAAAGAAGAATTAAAACACGATCCGAACATCAAAACATTGAAACTTTCGATTTTGATTTCTGCAAACAAAACAAAAGAAGCTGCGGAATATGCAGCGGCACTCGAAAAAGAAAACCCCGGCAATGCTGATATTTTGTTTGCGCAGGCCATGCTTGCCCAGGCCGAGGACAATCCAAAAAAGAAAAGCATGTATTTGGAAAAGATTTTGGCTAAAAACCCCAAGGATGCGCGGGCACTGTCCGAGCAGGGAATGGACCTGTACAGTAAAAGAAGATATAACGAGGCGCGCAAAAAATTTGCCGATGCGCATAAGGCGGACCCGCGGTTTGTAAATGCCTTGCTCGGCCTTGCCCGTGTAAACTATATGCAAAGCAAGCTGGATCAGGCCGAGGAGAACTTGCGCGCTGCTTTGAACTTGGAACCCGATAATAGCACCGCCCTTGCCGAGCTTGCACGGATAAAATCCGAAACAAACCGTATGCCCGAGGCCTTGAAGGACATACAAAAAGCCTGCGACATTTCTCCTGAAATTTCGACTCACTGGCTGGATCTTGCCTCGTACAGTATGCGGTACGGAAGAAAGGAGGCTGCCCGGGCTGCTTTTACAAAGGCCATCGCCCTGACCCCCGATTCCCATGTCGCCTATATTTACCGTGCCGGGCTGAACGATGAACTTGGGCACAAGGAAGAGGCTTTAAAGGATTATATCAAGGTATGCAACCTGTATCCGTCGTATTATTTCGCCTTTGAGGGGGCCGGCGCCCTGTTTTGGGAAAAAGGCGACTGGCAAAATGCCGGAGCTGCCTTTATAAAGGCCCTTGCGAAGGCTCCGAATTCGTATCAGTATGCGCTTTTAACTGCCATCTGTTATATCAAAATGAATCAGAGGCGGGAAGCAAAGGAATTCTTGCAAAAATACATAAAAACCGTCAATCAGGAAAAACGCCCCAACGATTATCTTATGTGCAGGCTTTTTATCGATTTTGCAGGAGATACCGAGGTTCACAGTAAGGCTTTAGCCGAAAAAGATTTGATCAAAAAGGGGCGTATGTTTTTTTATCTTGCCGTTTTTTACGAATTGACGAATAAGCCCAAACTTGCAGGCGACAGTTATACGCAGGTACTTGCAATCGAAAATCCCGGTTTTTTTGAATACCGCTTTGCCGAAAAGGTTATGGGTGCGGTTCGTCCGAAGTAGGGCAGAGCTTTGTCTTGAGAGCATTTGCAGGTTTTAGGCGTAAGTCTGCAACCTGCGGTTATTCTTGTGCCGTTCGATTAATTCGATTAAAATATATATTCCGGTACGGTTCTTGTACGGAGTATAAAACTCGAAATTGAATACCGTGAAAGTGCACAGTGTCCAAACATGTGTGCTGTGTTTTGACGAGCTCTTGTCCGTCAAAACTTACGGCCCAAAGTCTGCATTGCAGACTTTGGGCCGCTTTTATACAAAGTTACAGTTTAAAATAGGTTTTCGGATTTTGATCTTGTTTTATGTTATATCTATGTT
>CAUTPO010000080.1:0-10733 GCA_963540475.1 uncultured Treponema sp.
TCTGTCAAGTACTTTTTTCAATCTTTTTTATTTTTTTTGTCACCAAAAACCCGCACACCCGAAACCGCACCCATCGATTGAGGGCAGGCTATATTTCGAAATGCCACAGGGTTTCATGCCGGTACACCTCGCCCGCTTTAACAACCGCGTTCGGAAAACCCGTATGATGCACCGCATCGGGAAAGGCTTGACTTTCCAAACACAGCCCCGAAAAGGCATCGTAAACATCACCGTTTTTACCGATCTCGTTGTGCAAAAAATTCCCCGAATACATTGTCAAGGCTGGCTGGCTGGAATACACCGTCAGCGTGCGTCTGGTTACCGGCTCTTTTACGATGGCAGCGAGCATCTTTTTATCGTCGACCGTATTTTTTATCACCCATGTATCGTCAAACCCGCGCCCCGTTTTTTCCGTGCCTTCCTGTACGGTCTTAGGCTTTCTAAAATCGAAGCCGGTGTTTTCCACGTTTTTTAAAACCCCGGTAGGAATAAGTTCCCCGTCCGTTTCCAGATATTGTTCGGCAAAAATTTGAACTTCGTGATTTAAAACCGATACATAGGAACCGCCCGCCTGTCTTCCGGCAGGATTCAGATTAAAATAGGTGTGATTTGTAAAGTTGACGGGTGTCGTTTTATCGGAAACGGCCTTGTAGCGTATTATTATCTCATTATCCCGCGTCAAAGAATAAGACAGTTCGATTTTAAGGTTTCCGGGAAAACCCTGTTCGCCGTCAAACGAGGTTTTAAACAATCTGACGCCGGCTTCGTGCCTGTTTTTAAAAACAGAGGCCTCGTACGGCATTTTATCGTAGGAAGGATACCCCCCGTGCAGGCAGTGCTTGCCGCCGTCGTTCGGGGTTAAAAGATATTGCTGATTTCCAAGCGTAAATTCGGCATTCGCAATCCGGCCTGCATACCTTCCCAAAAAGGAGCCAAAATGAGGTGTATTGCGTACGTACCCCGAAAAATCAGAATAGCCCAAGACGACGTCATCGAAACCGCCGTGCTTTGAAGGAAGAAGAATGCCCGTGATGATTCCACCGTAATTCGTAACGGAAAACATCATTTTGCCGTTTGAAACGGTAAAGAGCAAAACCCTTTGCCCGTTCGAAAGAAGCCCGAAGGTATCCGTTGTTATTTTCATATCTTCTCCCATAAAAATATTGTGCAGTCCGTGTAAAGCAGGAGCCTATTCCGAAAAAAGGTTGCAATAAAAAACTTCGGTCTTTCGTGCTGCAAAACACGTACCGCCGTTTATAGTATAGCACAGTATCGGGTTTTATGATATGCAAGCAATGATGTTTTGCGGGCGGAAACGGGAATTTCCGTTTTATCTTCGGCCGATGAGACCTGCCTGAAACGGACAGCCTTAAACGGCTTTTTTTTCGAGTTTTTTATCGGCAAATTTGAACAGCTTGCCCGATTTTACGAGATAGATGCTTAAAATCCAAAAACCGGCGAACAAAATAATGCCCGTAATTCGCATAACGTAGCCGCCTTTTGCTCCGAAAAAATACACTAAACCGAACAGAACCGAAATATTGCACAAGGCGGCGATAAAATCATAGAGGACGAATTTGTAAAACGGATACCGCACAAACCCCGTCGTTACCGAAACAATGTTTCTGACGCCGAAAGGAATAAACCGGCACACGATATAGGTTAACGGACCGTGTTTTTGCAAAGATTTGGAAAGACGCATTGTATTTTCTTTTGTAATCAGCCGGGAAAAAAGTCCGGACGAAAGGGTTCCGCGGGCTAGGAGCCTGCCCCAAAAATAAACCATATAATCGCTTAAAATCGCACCCGAATACAAAGCAATCAAAAATGCCGGAATGGAAGCCTTTTCGGTTTGAGATAAAACGGCCGCCATAACCACAATCAGATCTTCGGATATGGGAAGCCACAGACCGCCCAATAAAAGACCGATAAATATTACCAGAGGAAAATAAGTTATATAGCTCCCTAGCCAATTAAGTAATGCTGTCAGCATTAAGCAATTTTACACCATTTCGGCTAAAATTTCAAGCTCTTTTATCCAAATCTTTTCGCAAGAATCGGAGGGCATGGGCCAGCGGCTGCGCGGCGAAAGGCTTAAAACGGTGACGGCGGCTCCGTCGGGGCTGCATGAACGTTTAAACTGCTGTGAAAAAAAGCGTTTGTAAAAAACGTTCAGCCATTTTATGATTTCCGTATCCGTATATTTTGCCCTGCCGAAGGCCTGTAAAGCAAGATAATAAATTTTTTTCGGCGAAAAACCGTTTTCAACGGCATGATAAAGAAAAAAGTCGTGCAGCTCGTATGGGCCGATAAGCTCTTCGGTTTTTTGTGAAATTTGTCCATTTTCCGGGGGAAGCAGTTCCGGGCTGACCGGAGTGTCGATAATTTCCCGCACTATCTTTTTTAAGACCTCATTTTTCTTTTCGTCGTCAAACAGCACGGCATTTTCGGTAAAGGCCGTTATGCACCCTTTCAGCAGGGTTTTGGGAATAGATGCATTGACCTCGTACATCGACATGTGATCGCCCGAATAGGTCATCCAGCCGAGGGCTGCCTCGGAAAGGTCGCCCGAACCGATCATAAGGCCGCCGATCTGGTTTGCCTTATCCATCAATATCTGTGTACGCTCGCGGGCCTGGGCGTTTTCGTAGACGGTGTCGTGCTGCGTTTTTTTGTGACCGATGTCGGAAAAGTGCCCTTCCACGGCGACCGCAATGGGAATTTCCAAAACGGTACAGCCCAAAAGTTCTGCAAGAGCCCGCGCATTGTTTTTCGTCCTTTTTGTCGTGCCGAAGCCCGGCATGGTTACGGCGTAAATGTTTTCACCCGGGATATTCAGGTTTTTAAAACAGAAACGGGCGGCAAGCAGGGCCAGCGACGAGTCAAGGCCGCCTGAAATGCCGAGAACGCATTTTTTGCAGTGTATGTGTGTAAGCCGTTTTGCAAGCCCGGCCGCCTGCAAGCGGATAATCTCGTAAAAAAAGCTTTTGTGAATAAACGGCCGGTGCATGCCATCGCAGCCGGGCAAAAACGGATTTTGCGGAATAGTCCGTTTTAAGGTTTTTGTGCAGGTTTCGGACGCGGCTTTTTTGGAACACGCAATACCGATTTCCGCAGCAGCGCAGCCGAAAAGACGGGCCTGCCGTTTTTTATGATCCGACAGCTGTGCGTCTATATCGGCAGCGGTATAAGGATACTCCGAACCGTCCGCAGGACAGGTTAAAACGGAAGAAAAACCGGCCTCCGAGCCCTGTTCAAATATGCCGCATTCGCCTGCAAAGACGAATTCGCCTGCGGACTCCCCTGCCCCGCAGTTCGCAAAAACCGCAGCCGCCCTTTTTTCAAGCGATAATTCTTTATACCGGTTTTTCACGGCCGAAGCAGAAAACACAAAGGACGGTTCGGCGGCAGGCATTAAAAGAACGTGCGCGGCCGAATCCCGGTGAAAGGCAAATGAAAAACCGTGTGTGTCTTGCGTTTTGCAGGCAAAAAAGTCGATTTTTTTGCCGAAAAGAACCGTACCGTTTTTTTCTGCGCTTCGATTTGAATCGTCTTGTTCAAAAAACGGAATTTCGGCAAGTTCCCCGTCATAGTCTTCGAAAAACGGCCGCAAGATTTCCGAAGGCGGAAGCGGCACAAGCCCCCATATTTTTCCGCCTGCAATAACCGCCGCCGTGCTGTACAGCCTATTTTTGTGCAAAAAGGGAAAACCGGCTACCGAAATGATATTCAAGGCAGCCGTTTTTTTCGCAATCAGCTTTACGGCCTGTTCCGCCCGCTGCAGCAGCAAGCTTTGCGTAAAAAGAACGCCGCAAGAACAGCCCGTTACGGTAAGCTGCGGAAAAAGAATCAGGTTTACGCCTTCTTTTTCGGCCCGCTTAACGGCGTTTAAAACCGCCTGAACATTTCCGTCCGTATCGGCGACGACGGTCTTCGGTGACGAGGCCGCGATTCGGTAAAAGCCCGCCGTTTCAATGTCAAAGCAGGGCGTTTTTTTTCGTTTCATCAGCCGGTCCTTTTACCGTTTTTTACGTACAGAAAAACCGTCGCAGCAAGGGCGCCTATAATCATCGCGGCACAAAACAACTGCCCCGCCGATATGTTTTTCCACGATTCATAAATATAGATATTGCCCGAACCGCCGCCTGCGATTTTATAGCCTATGTTGGCATCGGGCTGCCTGAAATATTCGATAAAAAACCTAAAAAGACCGTACCCAAGGGTATACATACAGACCATAAACCCGTTAAACGGCCTTTTTTTACGGATAAGCCAGAGGATAAGCCAGAGCACTACGCCTTCGAAAAGGGCTTCGTAAAGCTGGCTGGGGTGGCGCGGCAGGTTGATAAGGGAGGCTCCCTCCTGAACGGCCAGCCCCGCCTTTTCCGCAAAGGCCCTGACCCACGGTTCGGAAAGGGAAAAACGGTCGGAATACGGCACATGCGGAAAAATCATACCGAGCGGCCCTGCGGTAATCCGTCCGTACAGTTCCCCATTCGCGAAATTTCCCAGACGGCCGAAAGTATATCCCAGAGGAATCGAAACAGCCATTAAGTCGGCAACGGCGGCAAAATCGAATTTGTACTTTTTGGCCCACAAAAACACGCCCAAAAAACCGCCTACAAAACCGCCGTGATAGGAAATTCCTTGAAAACCGGTAAAAACAAAAGAACCCGACGCATCGCGCGAAAAAGGAAGAAAAATCATCCACGGCTGCGTAATATATTCTTTCGTATTGTACACAAGGGTGCCGAAAATTCTCGCCCCCAAAATAAGGCCCGTAATTCCCCAGACAAAAACATCTGCAACATTTTCTTTTGTCATCGTGCCGGAATGCTTTGAGCACAGCCCGAATTCGTTGTGTTTTACCTGATAACTATACAAAAAGTATGCCGTCATAAAGGCGAAAAAGTACATGAGCCCGTACCAACGCAAAAAAAAGCCGGGAATAATCTCCGGATGGAGCCACGACGGATATTGAATTGCCAATAACATTTGTAATCTCCTGTCTTAATTCTCTTGCTGAATATCCTCCAGAGGCAGACAGAGTATCTGACCCTTTTTTTGGTCGAATTCGAAAAAGACATGCTGCCTTGTTTCCATCACTTCGAAATACCGGCCGTGACTTTCCAAAACAACACCGGGATAAATCGTCCCTTTTACGATTACCTTCGAAGGAATGTGAAATTCGAAATTTTCTTTTAAGTTAAATATTCTGACGCTCAAGGCACTGTTCTTTTTGATGAGTTTGACCTTTTCGCTGCGGAGTTCTTCAACATTAGTGTCCGAAGCCCCCGCACGCAGGCTTTTGTCTATTTCGGCAAGCCTCTCGTTGTTCGCGGTTATTTCTTTTTCCCGCACCTCGATTTCGTCTTTAATCAGATAGTCTTGCCCAAAGGAGATGATGGTGCGAATGGTTTTTTCGGCGCCCAAATCCTGCACGGAAATGCCTTTAGCCGCACTTATCGTACCGCCGAGCAAAACACCCGGTGAACCTTCGAGGGTAACAAGGCCGTTGGTTTTAACAAGACACCTAAAACAATAATTGGTCATTTTTATGTCATGTCCCGAAAAAATGCGCGCATTTTCCGCATAATGCAAAAAAACCGTATTTTTCGCCCACACCGTGCCGCGGCCTTTTCCATGCATACCGCCTTGCAGCCGCACCGAACTTTCGGAATAAAGGAGCGAGAGCTCTGCATTGCCCGTAACGGTCAAGTCTCCGTCAGCCTTTACCTTCCGTCCGTCTTTAATATCGCCCGTTATAACGAGGCTTCCGGGAAAGGTAACATCGCCCGTTTTTTCATCTATATCGCTTTGAATCGATTTTAATGAAGAAATCGAAAGTTTGTTGTTGATGCGGCTCAGTTCGCCCGAAGCGCAGGCGTAAAATTTGGTTATCTTCTTATCGGTTTCCTGTTTTACGGTATCGTCGCAGGCGGGTAAGGTAACGGGATCGGCGTTTTTCGGCGCAATGACATTCCCGTACACGTCCTTTCCGCTTTCCCCGCCGCTTAAAAGCTCCGCCGTCAAAATAAGGTCATTGTTTTCTACCGTAGCCGTATTTGCGCCTGCGGAGAATTCTACCTCCCATTTCAGCCTGTACGAATTGGGCGCTATCGGCGGAATTCCCTTTAATATGGGGTATTCGGCTTCCTCGTTTTTTCTGCGCGCCTCTTCGATGATTTCGGTAATTTTAGAGTCGGAAATGGAATCGAGCAGGTCTGCGTCATTCAAGCCTTTTTTGATTGTATTAACCGAAAGTCGCTCCCCCGCTCCGAGCCCCGACTGTAAAATAAGGGAGGCTTCCATCTTGTCGCGGCTTACGACAACGCGGGCTGAGGCATCGCGGTACGGCACAATCCGCAGTTTAAGTCCCCGATCGGTCTCTGCAATGAGCAAAAGTCCGGTTACGCCGGCTGTCAGCGAATTCTGGCTTTGAATGATGTTTCGAAGATCCAGCAAAAACGGGTCGTTTCCGGGCAGACCCGGAATGGGTTCTCCATACACATTGATGCCCGCTTCCCCCTGCGCCGATTCTTCGAGCTCGTAGAGGGTATCGCCCTTTTCGACAAAAGTCAGCGTTTTTGCCTCCGACAAGGGGTAATCCTGATCCTTGGTGGGGTCTTCGACATCGCCGGTTCTCAATTCCATATTTTTCAGACGGTCGGACAGGCGGTTTACCTCATAATCCGATATCTGTTTAAAATGGGCGATCAGTTTTTTGTCGGCAGCCCGCTTCGGCGGCGTTCCCTGTGCTATCGGCTCAAACAATTCCATCGTAAAAGAATCTTCAAAGTCGGAAACGGCCTGTTTTATCTTCGGTATATCCAACCCGACAATGCCGCTTCGTTCAAGCAGCTTATCGACGGTTAGCATATCGACGCTTCTGGGGGCTTCGGCGGCCTTTCTTATATACAGGTGAGCCTCCGTTTTATCCGCGTTTACCACTATGCGTGCATCAAAATCCGGGTTAAGTTCAAGCAAAAGAGGAACGGGAACAACACCCGAACCGGCATGTTTTTTCAAATATTTTTCGATTCCGGTACTGCTGATAAGCGAGGTTTGTTTTAACCCCTGCCTTTTAGCTTCAGCCAAAACCTCATCGGCGGAGGGGACTGCCCCCGCTTCCACCGCCTTGCCGAATTGCAGGTACCACTTCCCCGTTTCGGCACTTTTTTGTACATTCCACATGCTATTTTCCATAAACTTACCTAATAAAGCCCGCCTGAACGGCCTTCGTAATCTTGCTTTTTAAAAGAAGATTTTCGTTCCGTAATGCGGTTATTTCAAATTGCTGCGATTTGATGATCTCGCTCATTTCGCCCGGCGAAAGAATTTCGCCGCCGATAAGCTCGTCTACATAACTCATCTTAGTTTTAAAATCGTTTTCGGCCTCTGCCCCTGCGGACGCAAACGAGGAATCGGCAAATTCGGCAAAGTCCTCAGCACCGTACTGTTCCGCCTCCGACTGAAGAATCTTTTCGGTAATCCTGTAAATCGCCTGCGAAATCATAGCGTCGGGCTTATACACGATGACCGGAAGTCTTGAAGAAAGGGCTGTGTTTTGAACGGAATCGTTGTAAATGACGCCTAAATGCTCTATATCTATGCTCAAATACTGTTTTGCCGACCGTTTTATCTTAAAGGCTTTTTCGGCGTCTTTCGGATCGTCGATCATATTCATCACAAGGCGCGGCTTAAAGTGAAAAAATTTCCGCAAAAAAACGTCCGTGTTTTCCGCATCGATCTTGTTTACCTCTTCGACGAGCTTGGGAATATAAAGACGTTGCAGACTCTGCGCATCATTTTTCAGATTTTCAAAGAAAGTTCCGCCTGTGGATTTTGCAGGAAACGAGGTATACATCATTCTAAATACGGTATTTTTCAAAAACACGTAGGCGTCGAGGATTGCGGTAACCGAAGGCGAGGTAACGATAATTCCCTGCGGCGAGAGCAAAAAAAAGTCGAGAATGCCAAGATGTGTCCCCGCCCCCAAATCCAAAACCAAAAAATCGGCTTCCAGCTTTAAAAGGGCTTTTATAAGAGAGTTACGCTGATACACCCTGAGGGCTGCGAACCCCGGAATTTCCGAGTCGCCCGGAATAAACCACACGTTTTCGTATTCCGTTTCTATAATCGTATCTTGAAAATCGGAGGACTTGGATAAAAAGGTTCCGATCCCCGTTTTATTGGCCTGAATGCCCAGCACCAAGTGCAGGTTGGACGCGCCAAGGTCAAGATCGGCCAAAATGACCTTCTTGCCTGCCTGCCCCAATGCGATGGCGAGGTTTGCGGCAAAAAGGCTTTTACCGACACCGCCTTTTCCGCTGGCTATAGGAATTATCTGCATAAGCACCTCTCCCGTATAAAAGTAAAAAACAAGGCGCCGATAGAAAGGACTGCCGCCGTAAGAATACGCATGAATTCGGCGGTGTCCGCCCCTGAGGCCTTCAAAAGCCCCGAAGCGCTTATTCCGGAAGGTTTATAAAACCCGCTCCCGTTTTGAAAATGCACAAACCGAAAAGATGCGCTCAAGTGCACACCGGCGGCAACGCTATATGCAGGCCCTAGACCCGAAAACGCCGCACGGAAACAAGGCCGGAACCGGTTTTTTGCATAATCCGCCTTAAAAGCGGCTGTATCGATAATAAACGGTAAAATGCATTTCATACCGTACAGTCTACGCAAGTAATGCCTTACGGTCAAGTAGCCGGCGCGGTTTTTTCTTTAGTTTTCTTTTCAGGCTTTTTGAATGCGGCCTTAAAAAAAAGCATTTTTTCCGTTTCGTAGCCCGAATTCAAATCGACCTTCCAATAAAACAGGGTTCTAAGGCCGACAGCACAGGCAGATTCCGCGTCCCCGTATATCGGCAGCACCAGAAGACCGGCCGTTTCGTTCGCCTCAACCGTAAACAGAACCTTGCCTTCAAGGTCATCTATCTGCAGCCACGAAACGGCGCCGAAGTCCCCGCTGCCTGCGGTGCACTCCTGCCGCCGATCGTCGGCATACACAAAAACGGCTGTTTTTTTGCTGCCGGTAAAGCAGGCTGCAAGGTCGATTTCCACCATAAAATAGGCCGAAAGGTTAAGCGGGCTTTCGTTTTTCAGAATATACTGCACCTGCACGCCCTGTTCATTAAAATTATACTGTTTTCGCAAGGACACGGACTGATTGAACGGCCCGAATACCCCGTCCGTCTTCATCGAAAGCTCGAATTTAAACCGATCTATCCGCGCTTCCTGATACAGGTTTTTACAAAAAACCGCCTGCAAACCGGCACCGGCAAAGCCGTCCTTTTTTATGCCGTCAAGCGCCTCCTGCGGCACAAGGTGATCGATAAACAGACCCGTTCCTTCCGCACCGATATCCGTATAGTTTTTATATGCACCGAACACGTCCAGCTCGAAAATTTTGCCCCCCAGACAGTGCACATACATATTCAGATTCTCGCACTGGGAAACAAACTCCTTTATTCCGTCCAAATCAAAGTCGAGAAGCCCCAGCGAGTCGGCAAAACTGCCGGGCAGCCTCGTTTGTTTTTCGGCAAGAAGCAAATTCCGGTAACAATAGGCCCGCAACTCACGGCTGTATTTTTTGTATCTTTCGTCCAAATTAAAAAGAATACCGCTTTCGGCCTTCCACAAATCCAAAAGTGCGTTTTTTTTTCTGGCCTTGTCGCCGCGCACCTGATTTACAAGGGTATGCACGTACATCATCTTGGCGTACATAACGTAGGTATCGGCCCTGCCGGAAATAAGCTGTTTTATCGAACAGTCCGACGGCTTACCCGATAATATACTGTTGGCAGAAATAAAGCCCTTTTGATAAATCTTCTTGTTTTTTAGCACCATCCCTGTGTGAGAAAGCGCCAGAGACGATGCCGGACTGCTTACCAGTTCGTACAATTCTTCAAACCACGATTTTTTACCCTTCGGCTTACTTAAAAACTCAGCAGCCCTCTCCGGAGACAAAAAAACGGTTATCACCGATTCGGCTGCAGAAAAGGCAAAACGGGAGACCTTCTCGTAAAATTCTTGCGGACTTAAGGGGGTATCTTCAAATTCGATTGTGGCAGGAAGTGCAAATAGAATTTTTCCGCCGTCTTCCATACAGACAGGCGAAAACGAATCGAGCCCCGATTTTTCGAAAAAGCTCCTATCCAAAAGGCAGTATTCTATGCCGCAGCGGCTCAGGTGCGGAATTGCCGACGCATTCCACACGGAATATGGAAGATATATACCGCGGGGGCGTTTGTGAAAATATTTGCGCAGGGTATCGGTCATATACTCGACCTGCCCTATCAAATCCGAAGCGGGAATCATAGAAATAAAGGGTTCGTAAAACGGATTATTCAATATTTCCAGCTGTTTTCTGTTCAGCATTTCGGCAAGAACATCTGCAAAGGAAGAATTTTTCCGCTGAACCCAATCCAAAAAACCGCCGCTGAAAGCCGCTGTAAAAGGCAGCCACGGGGAGTTATACAAATCGGAAAAAATATTTTTATAAAGCTGCGTGTTGTCTGTTTTGGATAAGCTTTCTATAATACCGTTATCGGCATGAAGGGCAAAACAGATTTCCAACTTTTTGTTATTGTCTCTTTCCATAATCCTCAAAGTATCCAGCTTTCAAATTTCGGTAGCGATTATACCAGCATTTAAAAGAATAGGCAAGAGTGCGCATTGCCTCACGTTAAATCTAACCGAAAAAAAGCTGTTCATCACGTAAAAATC
>CAUTPO010000081.1:0-10695 GCA_963540475.1 uncultured Treponema sp.
TTTTCGGTAAAAGGCTTTTCATAAAACGGCGGAAAGAGTATAATGCTCCCGTTTATGAAAGAGAAGGAATGGAATGCCTTTTATAGATTTAGGGCGGAATATAAAGAGGCCTGTATCAAATATGCAGCCGCAGCAGGGTATGCGTACTCACAGCCTTCTTCAAAGCAATGTGCGGCGCAGCGGTTTTCCGAAAGCGGGGAAGGCGCGGGCCGGATTGCGCTGGCAGAACTGCAAAAACAGGCGGCGCTTGCAGGCGGCACGCCCGACTACCCCGTCGAAACGCCCATCGTATACAATCATTCACTTGACGATGTAACGGAAAAAGATGATATAAAACTGATTCTTGTAGGCGATAATCCCGGCAAAAACGAGCAGCTGCATAAAAATCAGCGGTATTTGACGGGGCTTGCAGGAAAAATTGCAGACAATTTTTTTAAGGCAAACCCTCCGCTCGGTATCGATTTTCGAAAAAACGTGATTATATTGAATAAAACGCCGATTCACACCGCAAAAACAAAACAGCTTTCTTATCTTTTAAAAGAAGATAAAACGGGCGGTTTTAGACGGTTCTTTGAAGAAACCCAAGTGTTTACGGCAGAAAAAACGGCGGCTTTGCAAAAAGCGCTTGCGTGTCCCCTGTGGCTCGTGGGATACAGCGAGCTTAAGCCAAAGGGACTTTTTTCCGTGTATGCCGAAACGTTGAAAAAAGCATTCGGTACGGAAAAAAATCCGCCGCTGTATCTGTATCAACATTTTTCGATGAACCGTTTTTTGATAGACTTAAAAGAAAATTACGGCAGCACCCTTCCGTTGGAAAAAAACCTCGAATTGCTGGGCCTTCGGCACCGTACGGAAATTTTAGGATTTTAGCTTTTAGGAATCTTTAAAAATCGGTAGATTTTTAAAGACGTCCTTTTTTCGGAGAAACTATGGCGGTAAAATCGAATTTTGTATCGAAGGCGTTCGATAAGTCTTTTTTAAGAAATCTCTTGATTATTGCATTTCCCATTATGCTTCAAAATTTTATGAGCGCGGCGGTCAATATTTTGGATTCGGTTATGATTGCGAAGCTCGGAACAACGGAACTTTCTGCCGTCGGCCTTGGGAATCAACTGTTTTTTTTACTTAATCTTATCTTGTACGGACTCGGTTCGGGCAGTATGGTTTTTTGTGCACAGTTTTGGGGTAAAAAGAATTTTGAAGGCCTGCAAAAAACCTTCGGTATTTCACTGATTACGGCGTTTTTTTTCGGTACGCTTTTTACACTGTTTTGCGTCATAAAACCTGCGGAAATCGTATCGCTTTATACCAAGGACGTTGCGGTTATCGCTGCCGGAGCGCAGTATTTACGGCTTTCCGCCCTGTGTTTTCTTCCGTTTGCCGTCAACTTTATGTTTATGCTGACGCTGCGCTCCATCGAGCAGGTTAAGGTTGCCGTTACGGCGACGGTGGTGTCGATTGCGGTAAATGTTATGCTGAATGCGGTTTTAATTTTCGGGCTCTTGGGCTTTCCCGCCATGGGTGTACGCGGCGCGGCCATTGCCACGGTTGCGGCCCGTATTGCCGAGCTTTCCATCACCTTTGCCATAACAAAAAAACGCAAGTATCCGATTTTGGGCCCTTTGAAAAACCATTTCGGATTCGATGTAAAGTTTTTAAAAATCTATTTTTTGATTGTACTGCCGGTGCTTTTAAACGAATCGCTATGGTCACTCGGCATTACCTTTCATCATAAAATTTTTGCAGGGCTAAATACCTTCGCGTATGCGGCCTTTAACATAACGAACACGATTTCGCAGCTGACATGGGTTATTTTTATCGGTTTGGGAAACGGAATCAGCGTACTGATCGGAAAGAAGATCGGCGAGCGGAACTATACCGAGGCACGGGCTTATGCGGACAGGGTTTTGCTGTTCATTCCCTTTGCCGCCGCCTTTATCGGAGCGATACTCATTCCCATTTCGTATCTTGTTCCGTTTATTTTCCGCAATGTGGAACCGCACGTGCTGCACACGGTCAAAAAGCTGTTTATCGTTTTAGCCTGCTGTTATCCGATGAAAGCCTTTAATATGTGTATGCTGATCGGCTTGGTGCGGGCCGGCGGCGATACCCGTTTCGGTATGATTTGCGACACCTTTATTATGTGGTTCGTTTCAATTCCGCTCGCGTATTTTTTGTCGGTGTATTCGGCCGTTCCCGCGTGGGCTATATATGTCTGCCTTTTTAGCGAGGAGCCGTTTAAGGCTGCCTTGGGCCTGTGGCGGATTCGGTCGGGCAAGTGGCTCCGTTCGGTTACGGATTAGCGCGGCCCCTTACAAAACAGACAAAAAACGGTATAATTGGGTATAAAAAAACGAAAAAGAACCGATAAGCTATAGAGGGTATTGTTAAAAGATATTGTTGAATTTTTAAAAATGCCCCATCAGTAAAACTGATAATAAGTTTTTCATATAGGTACCAGAATGAACAAAAAGCAAGTCGAAAAAGAAACAAAACAAACAACTATAACGTTTTACTCCAAAGAACAAATAGAATGCCCCGTTTGCAATGCCAAATTCAGACGGGAAGAGCTGCATTCGGGCGGCGGCAGGCTCATTGCAGGCAATCTGACCGATGAGTTACGGCGGCTGTACGAACCGTCCGCAAAATACGGGGTCGTCTATCCGGTTATCTACAATATGACCGTCTGTCCGAAATGCCTGTATTCTTCTTTTCCGCAGGATTTCAGCATACCGGTAAAGGCGACCCTCGAAAAACTGTTTGAAACGACGGAAGCCCGATACACTTCGATGAAACGGCTTTTCAGAAGAATCGATTTTACCAAGGCGCGCGGCCTTATCGAAGGGGCGGGTTCTTATTATCTTGCACTACTGTGTTATGAACTTTTCGATATGAAATTTTCTCCGACGATAAAACAGGCAATTTGTTCCATTCGGGCGGCATGGATCTTTGACGAATTAAGCAAAAAATATCCCGAAGAAAATTACCGGTACGTTTCGCAGCTGTTTTACAGAAAGGCGACGTTTTTATACCGGCGGGCATTGGAGCTTGAAAGCACGGGCGGCGAAATTATCGCAGGCTTAAAATCGTTCGGTCCCGATATCGACAAAAACTACGGCTACGACGGCATAATGTATCTTTCCGCCCTGCTCGAATACAAGTACGGGCAAAAAACGAATGCGGAACTGCGTGTAAAAAGGATGAAAGCGCAAAAGTTTACCCTTGCAAAAATGTTCGGACTCGGAAAATCGAGCAAGGCAAAACCCGGCCCTCTTTTGGAGGCGGCACGCAGCCTGTACGATATTCTCAAAACCGAGTTACAGGAAACCGACGACGATTAAATGCAGTTTTCCGAAGAATCCAGAAACATTCTTTTGACGGTTTCGTATGACGGCACGAATTTTTGCGGTTGGCAAAAACAGACAAAAAACGGTGCCGAAACGTTCCGCACGGTTCAAGGCGAACTTGAAAAAGCGCTTTGTACGCTGCACAAACACCCCGTGGAAACAAACGGTTCGGGCCGCACGGATTCGGGTGTACACGCGGCGCGGCAGGCAGTAAACTTTTTTACGGACATCAAAACCATAAAACCCGGCAATTTCGTACCCGCCTTGAATTCCGTTCTGCCGAAAGACATTAACGTTTTGGACGCGCGGCAGGTTTCTCCCTTACTGCACGCCCGTTTTAACGCCCTGTCGCGGACCTACCGCTATTTTATAAAAAGCGGCAGTCTTTTTGCCCATGAACGGCCCTACTGCCTTAACTTAAAACGATTCCCTGACATAAACGCTTTAAACGCAATGGCCTCACTATTACACGGCGAAATGGACTGTTCCGTTTTTTCCGCAGCAGGCGACCAAAGTGCAAGCAAATCGCGGTACATAAAAAAGGCCGTATTCTTTGCAGAAAAAGATACCATCGTCTTCGAAATTTGCGCCAATGCCTTTTTATGGAAGATGGTGCGCTCCATCGTCGGAAGTTTTTTGCATTTTGAAGAAAAGGGCCTTTCAAAAGAAGACGTCAGACACATAATTTTAAGCCGGGACCGTAAAAACGCAGGCCCGACAGCCCCCTCCCACGGTCTTTTTTTATGGTCTATCGAATACCCCGAACACCTGTTGAACGTAAGGGGTGATGAGTAATGCGGTTATTTGTGCGCCGATTATGCGTACGGAACTACCGCAGCCTTCCATTTTTGCCGCAGAAAAACAATCTTTCCATCTATATACGATGGTCAATTTTTATACGAATTGCTCTTGAATATATTTTGTGTTTGTGATATTATCGCTTATAGAACATATATTATCCTAAAAATGCGGAGTCGTTCAAACGGCTCCTTTTTTGTATGCGGAGGACGGCTGTTTGGAATTTGTTTTAAAAAAAGATATTCCGTATTTTACCGACTGCGAACCGCTGGTTCAAGGGCTCGGGTACAAACTGGTCGATTTGAACGTCTTCAATAAAAGCGGCGTTTGGCAGGCGAAAGCCGTTATCCATGCCGAAAACGGGGTCGGAATTAAGGATTGCGCCGCCGTACATCGGGCAATTCAGCCGCGGCTTGAAGCCCTGCTCGGTTCGCAAGAACTTTCCGTGGAAGTAAGCTCGCCCGGCATAAACCGTCAGGTAAAGCGCTCCGTAGAATTGGCGGCCTTTATAGGCGGAGAAGCCGAAATCTGGGATAGCGGCATTACGGATTGGCGGCGCGGTGTTTTAAAAGAGGTTTCCGGCGCGGGTGTTCTTCTTGTTTCCGATGGAAAGGAAATTCTTCTGCCGTACGATAATATAAAAAAAGCCAGATGTAATCTTTAAAATAATGGCGCGGGCCGAGCCGGTTTTACAAAACGCGAAAATGCTCCCCGAAGAAGGCCCCGAACACTTTAAATCTTAATGGTATGCTTTAAAGGAGCGTGAGAATGTCGAACGAATTAACCGAAGCGATTAAAATTTTTGCACAAGAAAAAGGAATAGACGACGATTTTGTCTTACTTATTGTGGAACAGGCTTTGAAGGCTTCGTACAAGAAGCAGTTCGGAACCGATGCCAATGCCGTTTTCGATAAGGAAACGGGTAAAATTTATTCCAATAAGACGATTGTAGAAACGGTGGAAAAACCCGTTTTCGAAATAAGTTTGGAAGAAGCGAAAAAACTGGACGAGGCATGCGAAACGGGCGATGAACTGCTCGTGGAAATCGATCCTAAAAGTTTCGGTATTAACGCCGCACGGGTCGGTATGCAGCGGGCGACGCAATGTCTACGCGAAATGCAAAAGGACAGCCTTTATGCAGAATACAGCACGAAGGTCGGCGAAATTATTATCGGCTATTATCACCGTGAAAAAAACGGAAATATTTATGTGGACTTGGGAAAGGTCGAAGGCCTTTTGCCCAAAAAATTTCAGTCGCCGCGCGATCATTTCGGCCGAAACACTGCCGCAGGCGAAGAAAGCAGGATTAAAGCCCTCGTAAAAGAGGTAAAAAAACACAAACAGTCCAATATCATTCAGCTTATCCTGTCGAGAACCGATACCGAATTTGTGCGCCGCATTTTAGAGCTGGAAGTTCCTGAAATCGAAAACGGCGTCGTGCAGATACACAATATCGTGCGGGAAGCGGGATACAGAACCAAGGTTTCCGTTTCGTCACAGCGGGACGACGTTGACCCTGTCGGAGCCTGCGTCGGAGCCAAGGGTGCGCGGATTCAGGCCGTTATTGCAGAACTCGACGACGAAAAAATCGACATACTGCCGTATTCGGAAGATCCGACGGTGTATATAAAATACGCACTTTCTCCCGCCGATGTTATGAACGTTATGATACTGGATGCGGAAAAACGGCATGCCCTCGCAATCGTTTCCGACTCCCAGCTGTCGCTTGCAATCGGCAAACAGGGAATGAACGTGCGGCTAGCCAACCGTCTTGTGGACTGGAATATCGACGTAAAAACCGAAGCGCAGTTTAAAGAAATGGATATTTACACCGACGCGCGCAGGGCGGCTGAAGACCTCTTTTCCGACGAAGATATGGGTGAGGACGATTATGAAGAAATTTCCGGTGTTGCGGAGCTTCCCGGCATTACGGACGAAATTATTACCGTACTGCATAACAATAATATAGAAGATATTCAAGATTTAATAAACAAAGAAGACGGCGAAATAAGAGCCCTGGACGGTATGACCGAAGAAATGGCCGACACGCTTTTGGATATTATAGCCAACGCCATCGAGGTTGTGGAAGAAGATACCGGCTCGGAAGAAACGGCCGAAGAAGAAAACGAACCCGATGAAAATATGCAAGAAGAATTCGAATGCCCCGAATGCGGGCATACCATTACCGCCGATATGACGAAATGCCCGAACTGCGGCGTAGAACTTGTTTTTGAATACGAAGATGATGGAGATGAAGAATAGGAGAAATATGTCAGAAGATAGCGAAAACACAAAAAAACCGGAAGCAATTTTAAAGAAAAAAGACAAAACCGCCCCCGAAGTTCAAGATAAGGCCGCTTCGGAACCTAAAAAACGGGTCGTCAAAAAGGTGAAGCCCGCTGCGGAAGGGAATTCGTCTGCAAACAGGGATTCGGCAAAAAAGATTGTCCGCATAAAAACGGCGCCTCAAAGTGCAAAGCCGAAACCCCTTTCTTCTTCCACTACAAGAGCGGACTCCCAAGACGCCGGCCGTGAAGCGGGAAAACCCGCCGCCGAAAGCGCAAAACCGAAAACCGAAAACCGGCAGGCCGCCGGTGTAAAACGGGAAGAAAACACCGCAGGTGAACAAGCCCAGCGACAGGGCGCCGCAATAGACTTTATGAGTAAGCGCCCCAATGTCAAGGCCGGAAACCTGGCCGACTCGGCGCGTAAGGGTCAAAAAGGACAAAACGGCCGTATGCAGCGCCCGCAGGGGCAAAACAGGCACCGGGACAGCAATTTTTCGGGAAGTCAGGCAAAGGCCTATTCCGACGGCAGGCGCTTCGGCTCAAAACCGGGGCAGCAAGGCAGGCCCGGACAGGCGGGCGGCAGGGGACCGAACAGACCATTCGGCTTTGCAGCGGGCAAACCCGGCGCGGCGGCTCCCATTCCCGTCGAAAAAAACAAAACCCAGACAAACAAAAAAGCGTATAAATCCAAAAAAGAAATATACTCTAAAAAAGATAAAGAAAACGAATTTTTCGAGGAAAAACTTTACAGCCAAAAAAAGAAGCAGGCCGAAAAACTGCACAATGTTCCGAAAGAAATCGAAATACTCGAAACCGTTTCCGTTTCCGAATTGGCCAAAAAAATGAATTTAAAGGCCTCGGAGCTCATCGGCAAACTGATGGGAATGGGAATGATGGTTACGATGAATCAGTCCATCGACGCAGATACGGCCGCGATTTTAGCGTCGGAATACGAGTGCGAAGTTAAAATCGTCAGCTTGTACGATGAAACGGTCATCGAAAGCAAGGCCGACGATGCAGCGGAACTAAAACCCCGCCCCCCCGTCGTTACGATTATGGGGCACGTCGATCACGGAAAAACGAAAACGCTTGATGCAATCCGCAGATCCAATGTGGCCGCAGGCGAATTCGGCGGTATTACACAGCACATCGGTGCCTATACCGTACACACGCACGGCGGCAAAATCACCTTCCTCGACACTCCGGGTCACGAAGCCTTTACGATGATGCGCGCCCGCGGTGCCGAAATTACCGATATTGTCGTACTGGTCGTAGCTGCCGATGACGGGGTCATGCCCCAAACGATCGAAGCCATAAACCACGCTCGCGATGCAAAGGTACCGATTATCGTCGCTATCAACAAGGTCGATAAGCCGGAAGCAAACATCGACAAGGTCAAAACGCGCCTTTCGGAACTCGGCCTTATGCCCGAAGACTGGGGCGGGGATACCATGTACGTCGAAATCTCGGCCCTTAAAAACATCGGTTTGGACACGCTTTTGGACACGATCCTCCTGCAAGCCGAGGTGCTCGAATTAAAAGCAAATTATACCTGCAATGCCGAAGGAAAGGTCATCGAATCGAGAATCGATCACGGCCGCGGTGTTGTTGCAACAATTATCGTCCAGCGCGGAACCTTAAAAACGGGCGACCCCTACGTTGCCGGTATTTACTCAGGACGGGTCAGAGCCATCTTTAACGACCGGGGTGAAAAAGTAGACGCGGCAGAACCGAGTATGCCGGTAGAAATTCTGGGGCTTGAAGGAATGCCCAATGCAGGCGATCCTTTCCAAGTAACGGACTCCGAGCGTATTGCCCGCCAAATTTCAGACAAACGGCAGGAGCTCAAGCGCTTCGAAGACTCGCGTAATGTCAAAAAGGTTACCCTCGATAACTTATACGAAACGATTCACGAAGGCGAAATTCTTGAACTCAAGGTCATCATAAAAGGCGACGTCCAAGGTTCGGTCGAAGCGCTCAAACAGTCTTTGGAAAAACTGTCCACGCCCGAAATCAGGCTGAACGTTATCCATGCATCGGCAGGCGCCATAAACGATTCGGACGTTATGCTGGCTGCAGCCGACTCAAACGCCCTTATCATCGGCTTTAATGTCCGCCCGACGCCTCAGGCAAAACTGCTGGCCGATCAGGAAAAGGTCGATATAAGAAAATATACCGTCATCTACAAGGCCGTAGAAGAAATCCGAATGGCGATGGAAGGAATGCTCTCGCCCGATCTTAAAGAAAAGGTCATCGGCACGGTCGAGGTCAGAGACGTGTTCAAGGTACCCAAAATCGGAAAAATTGCAGGTTCTTACGTGCTCGACGGTCTGGTTAAACGCAACAGCTCGGTTAACGTTATCCGTGACGGCATTGTCGTTCATTCCGGCAAACTTTCGTCGCTAAAACGGTTTAAGGACGACGCAAAAGAAGTCGCCGCCGGTTTTGAATGCGGTATCGGTATAGAAGACTTTAACGATATTCAGATAGGCGATCAGCTCGAAATAATCGAAATAATCGAAGTTGCAAGAAAATTAAGCGATTCCGAACAGTACAAGGCCCCGGAATTCAAAAAAGAAGAAGAGGGCGCCGATGAGTGAATTCAGGCTTGAAAAACTGGGTGAACAGATACGGGAAGAAATTGCCGCGCTGATACTGTCGGGAAAGATAAAAGACCCGCGCGTTTCTACCCTGCTTTCCGTAAACCGTGTTACCGTTTCAGGCGATTTGTCGTATGCCAAGGTGTACGTTTCGAGCTTTATGGACGAACATAAAACGAAAAAAGGCGTCCGCGGGCTTGAAAATGCGGCGGGCTTTATCCGTTCGGAACTTGCAAAAAAACTGCACATACGGCACTGCCCCGAACTGACCTTCATCTTCGACAAGAGCATAAAAGAAGGCATCGATATGGTCCGCAAGCTGGAAACGCTGGAAATTTCTCCTGAAGAACCGGAAAGCGCCCCGTAAAATTCGGGCCGGCTTCTTTATTTTTCCGCACCATTACCATGCAGCATTCTTCCGATTATATAATTCCCTTTGCCAAACAGCCCGGACTGACCAGCTTTGCCTCGATGGGAGCGGTAAAAAAAGCCCTCGGCACAAAAAAGGTCGGGCATACGGGCACCCTCGATAAATTTGCAAGCGGGCTTTTGGTACTGCTTTCGGGAAAACTGACCCGCCTTGCCGACACGATCGTAAACGGCACAAAGACCTATGACGTTTGGATCGAATTCGGCCATCAAACCGACACCCTTGACCCCGAAGGCCGGCTCACAGCCGAAAAAGAACTTCCCGTTTTTAAAACCCTCTTAAAAGCGCTTCCCGCGTTTACGGGCAAGCTGGAACAAATCCCGCCCGAATTTTCTGCAATAAAGATAGACGGAAAAAGGGCCTCCGATAGAATGAGGGACGGCGAAACAATCACCTTAAAACCGCGTCCCATCGAAATCTTAGAACTTATTCCCGTTACACTCATTACGGAAAAAGGTATTTCGGCTGCATGCGGCCGGCAAAACGAAAAAAACGCCGCACACGGCCCTTTTTCGACCGCTCTGCCCGTTCCGCCCGAAACCCGCATAAGCCATGCCCGAATAACGGTTACCTGCTCCAAGGGCACCTATATCCGATCCCTCGTACGGGATATTGCGGCGGCAGCCGGTTCCTGTGCCCTTGTTTCAGCCCTTAGAAGAACGGCAGTCGGCGGCTTTAAGCTGGAAGATGCCGCCGGTTTTTCCCTGCTTGAAGACTTCGCCGTTCCGCCTGCCTTCGGTTCGGGCAGCCCGGACTGCGAAAAAACGGTTCCGCTCCCCGCCGGCGCGGAAATTATGCAAAAAGCCGCCCCCTTCACACAAGACGCCGCCCGAAAAGCGGATATGCAGACGCTTTTACTAAAAAAAAACTATAGAACCAACTTCCGTAACGGGCAAAAAATACGGCCCGAATGGTTCGCGGACGGCAGCTTTGAAAAAACAGGTTCTTTCGGCAGGAAGGGCGGGAAAATTGCCGTGTTTTGTGAAGACGAGTGTGCGGGGCTGATTTCTTGCAGTCAAAACGGATTTACATACGAAACGGTCTTTTGAGGATGGGGCGTTTTTTATTTACCGAAAACCCGAAAAAAACCGCCGCTCGTTCTTAAAACCGCTAAAAAAAGGAGGGGAACCCCTTTCAGGGTTCCCATTATGAAAAAAAAACAAAATTGGGTAGGCACCGATCAGAATCGAACTGATGCATAAAGGTTTTGCAGACCTCTCCCTTACCGCTTG
>CAUTPO010000082.1:0-10638 GCA_963540475.1 uncultured Treponema sp.
ATTCGAACCCCCGGTACCCGTAAGGGTACAACTCCTTAGCAGGGAGCCCGATTCGGCCTCTCTCGCACCGCTCCAGAGTCAATGGCAAATTCCGTGCGGAACCTGCATAAGATTGCAAACATTTTTATCGCGGAGCGAGAGGGATTCGAACCCCCGGTACCTCTCGGCACAACGGTTTTCAAGACCGCCGCCTTCAACCGCTCGGCCATCGCTCCGAAAATGCAGACACTATAGTACCAGAAAATGCGGTTTTTTGTCAATAGGAATTTCGTATGAAAACAGGGATTCCGCATTATAAATATTGTTAAAAAGTATGGTAAACCTGTTTAGAAATTTCAGTTTCAAAGCTGGGGATCTTGAATAGATCCGCTCGCAACGGCGTTATCGAACAGGCTTAATATATAAATGGTATAAGTTACGGTAGGACATTGTCCTATGGAAACAATGACAGTACAAGAATTATTCGACAGTATAAAAGACACAAAAATCAAGTTTTAAGCGTTACGGTTCGTCATTCTTCCGCAAAATGCCGTTTTTACAAGAGTTTTTAGCAAAAGTGTGCTAAAACGATTTAAAAAGTCGTTAATCTTTTCTAAAAATACCATAAAAACTACTCGGCACTAATATAATTTATCAAAAATTGATTTTTGTGAATACCGGCTGCGCCCGCTTGACTTTTGTAAACCGAAATGATATACTCTACTTTTCGTAATAACATCGTTTGGTGTGAATATTTTGATTAACGACAATTTTTGAACGGGCGGAGATACGTTTCCGTTTGTTCTATAATATAAGGAGTCTAGTTTATGAAACGGACATATCAACCCAGTAAAACAAAGCGGGTTCGGCGCTTCGGATTCCGTGCACTAATGAAAACAAAGGGCGGCAGAGCTATTTTAAGCAGACGCAGAGCGAAGGGCAGAAGGAAACTTTCCGTTTCCGACGAAAAAAAGCCTTATTAATTGATCGTAACGGGTGCGGATAATTTGAAATTTCCCGCAGAAGAACGGCTTAAAGACAGGGCCTGCATAAAAAGCGCCTTTAAAAAGGGTGTCAGGGTAGGTTGTGAAGGTTTCGGCCTTTTTTTTCTGCCGAACGGACTGACGCATAATCGTTTTTTATGCACCTTTAAGCGCGGATACGGTTCCGCCGTGGAAAGGAACAGGGCCAGAAGGCTTTCGAAAGAAGCATACCGCCTGATAAAAAGCCGTTTGAAAACGGGTTACGATTTTATCCTGCTGGTTTTTTCCAAACGGATGAATTTTGCAGCCTGCCTTGATAAGATGATCTATCTTTTTAAGGCGGCGAAGATATATAATGAGGTTTTATGAAGCTGCTTTTGGAAAAAGTTTTATACGCCCTGATCGTTTTTTACAGAAGGGCTGTGTCTCCTCATTTCCCTCCGTGCTGCAGGTATTATCCCACCTGTTCCGAATATGCGCTTCAAAGTATAAAAAAATACGGGCCCTTTAAGGGTTCAATGATGGCTTTTTTGAGAATTCTTAGGTGTAATCCTTTCTGCAAAGGCGGTTACGATCCCGTTCCCTAAATTAACAACTTTAATTTTGCGGTATCGGTTATCCGCCCTGTTTTGCGCCTTTCCCGTTTAAAATGCGTACATTATGCGTATCTTGCGTCTTTATTCTTGATGTCTTGAACCCGTATGCGGTCAAGGCCGTCAAAAAAGCCCGCCGTTTTTTCTTTGAAGGATGAAATTCTCTATACTATTTTCGAATTTTTTAGGAGTTATGAATGAAAAAGAATGTCGTGCTGGCCGTTGTTTTATCGATGATCGTTATAGGCGCTGCAATGTATATTCAGCACCGGTATTTTCCTCCCGAACAGGCCGTTACGCAAACGCCCGCTCCGCAGGCGGCACAAACGGAGATTCCGCAAAATACCTTTTCTCAACCCGAACCGCAGGACACAAAGCCCGCAGCCCTCATCGAAGCGGCAGCGGATTCCGAGGTGCCTGCCACAGAAAAAACCTACGTTATAGAAACCGATGTGATAAAAGCCGTTTTTACAAATAAGGGCGGCGATATTGTTTCCTATAAACTGAAAGAACATGCCTCTGCAAACGGCAGCGACCGGGTGGAAATGGCCGAAAACACAACGGCCGCCAATAGGGCTTTTTCCATCGCTTTCGGCGGGGCCGACAGCCGGGCCGTCGATCTGCTTTTTAACGTCAAAGAAGAAACCTTTCCCGACGGCAAAAAACAAATCGGCTTTTATCGGGACATTACGGTCAAGAATGCGGCTGACGGAAGCGAGATTATCTTTACCCTTGCAAAACGGTATGTTTTTATCCCCGGCGACTATATGTTTACGCTCGAAATTAACATAGAAGGCATGGACGGCATGAAGGGGCTGGCGTTCGGAGAAGAGGCCTATACCCTCAGAAGTTCCCCGCAGATAGGCCCAGAATGGGATTCTTCTAAAGACCGCTACGAATACAGGGCTTTTTCCTATTTTGCAAACGGTAAAAAGACTGAAGACCGCGGTATTACGGCCGGAAAAAGCAAGGTCATCACGAGCCTTGCTTCGTGGGCAGCCGTTTCGGGCAAGTACTTTGCTCTGATCATCGTTCCGAAAGACCCGATTCAAAAAATGACCTTTTCGGGCTTTAAAGAACAACATGCGTCCTTGCACAATTCGCAAATCTTTATTTCGCGCCCGCCCATTACGGGAGCTTCGTCCCTTGACCAATACAGAATTTACATAGGCCCCGGCTCCGAAAAGGTGCTGAATGCGTACAATAATGCCGTTTCGAACAATTACGGATACGACAATTTGAGAATCGATGCAGTGGCGGCTTCAGGCGGCTTTTTGCAGCCCTTAGAATGGCTTTTGAAAAAGACGATGGAGCTGTTTTATATGCTGATTCCGAATTGGGGTGTTGCAGTTATTCTGCTTACGGTTTTAATGCGGGTTATTTTCTTCCCACTTACAAAAAAAAGCTCGCAGGCAACCCAAAAAATGCAGGAAATGCAGCCGCAGATTACGGCGCTTCAGGCCAAGTACAAAAACAACCCGCAAAAGATGAATGCGGAGATGGCGCAACTGTATAAAAATGCGGGCTATAACCCTATTTCGGGCTGTCTGCCCATGCTGATTCAGCTCCCATTTTGGTTTGCCATGTTCAGGCTGTTCAATAACTACTTCGAATTCAGGGGGTCGAGTTTTATACCCGGCTGGATTCCCGACTTGTCGGTCGGCGACAGTATTTTGAAATTCGGGTTTTCGGTACCGTTTTTGGGCTGGTCCGATTTGCGAATCCTGCCGATCATTTACGTCATTTCGCAGCTGCTGTACGGAAAACTGACGCAGACGCCGGGACAGACCCAGCAAAACCCGTCGATGAAGATGATGCTGTATTTTATGCCGCTTTTTTTCTTCTTTATATTTTATAACGCACCGTCGGGCCTCTTGCTGTTTTGGATATTTTCCAATGTCTTAATGCTTTTGCAGCAAATCTTCATAAACAAATCGATGAAGAAAAAAGCGCCGGCAAAACCGGTAAAAAGATAAGGGGAGATGCCGCTTTTTGCAAATAGGAAGGTGTGCATCCGTGGCAATTTTAATTCGATATTTTTTAGGAGAGATATATGACATACGAATTCGAAGCTAAAACGGAACGGGAGGCCATAGACCTTGCCGTAGCCGAATTGGGGCTTGAAAAAGATCAATTTGATGTTGAAATTGTGGAAATTCAAAAAAATTCGCTGTTTAAAAAGGGGCATGCGAAAATCCGTGTCCATGTAGACGAAACCCTGCGGGGAAAAACGGCCGAAGAAGAGGCGGCACACGCTTTGGAAAAATCGCCGTCCGAGCCCGTTCAAAGCGGTGATATTGCAGGCGCCGCCGACAAAATACGAGTTTTTCTTCAAACCATAGCGGAGAAAATGGGGTACGAATGTTCTGCATCCATTATTTCCGCAGATAAAAAGAACTTCACGTTCAGAATCGAATCGAAAGATGCGCCTATGCTCATAGGCAAAAAGGGAAAGAATCTGGACGCCGTTCAGCTTTTGGCAAATGTGTACGCGGGAACGATCGGCTTCGGCCATACGCGCATCTCCGTGGACTGCGAAAGCTATCGGGTACGGCGGGAAGAGTCGCTGGTGCGAATGGCATACGATACGGCCGATAAGGTGCGGTGCACAAAACGATCGCAGCTTTTGGAACCGCTGAACCCCTACGAAAGGCGCATTATTCACACAGCCTTAAACGCCGTTACCGATATCGAAACCAAAAGCGAGGGCAGCGGTTTATACAAGCAGGTGCGGGTTTTTTATCGCGGTCTGTAAGCGCTTTTTACACGGGGCCGCATGAGTGCGGCGTGTGTAAGAGGAAGGCGCCGAGCACAAAATGCGTTATCGGCCGTATTCCGGCAGTGCGCCTGCATTGAGCGGCCGAACGGCGTTTTCCCCTTGAACTTTACGCAAGGAGCACTTGGCTCATAACGGAGAGTTATTATGAAAAAATTACAGTTTGCAATTGTTTTTTGCCTATTTTGTTCGGCGGCGGTTTTTGCCGAAGAAGCAGGCATACGCGAAACCCTGATAGGCTTGTTAGACGCCGAAACGGCCGGACAGCTCCTTTCCAAGGGCTCCGTGTTGACATATAAATATAAAAATGCCGATATGAGCCCCGCTGCGGCGCCCCGCCTGCCGCTGATACGGAAAATCGGGGCCGTAAAACGGAAAACGGACAAAAAAACCGCCTTTTTAATCGAAAACCTGTATTTGTATAAAAAAGAAACCGACAAAAAAGTAGACAGCTCCAAAATACTGCGTTCCGTTTCAAAACTGGAAGGCCTTCAATATTATTCGCACAGCCGCCAGGCGATGCGGACCTTTTACAAAAAATCGTACGCAGTCAAAGAAACGGCAAAGGGTGTTTTCGAAAAAATCGCCGACCCGATCGAAGGACCGGCCGACGGTCTGACGGTTTTGGCACAGCAGGAAGACCTAACTTTCGGAAATTATCGGTACGAATACGGCTATTTTCAGGACGGAAACGATACAGGGCTTATCTGCGTCAACACCGAAACCCTGAAATATTCCGTTTTTAAGGTTATAGCACCGTATAATTTACAAGTTACGCTTACCGTCCACGATTTGGGCGGGTATCTTTTGGTGTATTGCTCGACAGCGGCTGACTTTACGAGACTGCCGGGGCTCGAAAAAAAACTAAAAAATTCGTTTTCCGCCCGCTCGCAGGCCCTGTACGATTGGTTTATACATCAATATAAAATAACGGAAAAAGAAATTTAACAAAAAGTTTTTATAGAGGGGTGTTGAACCGCCTTACGGAAATACCGTTCGGCGTTTCAACTTGAGTTTGCCTTTCCGGCAAACATCGTTTTATATAAGGCGCTTTCTCAACGGACGTTTGCGAAAGCGCTTAAAAAAGCTTTTTTCGCACGTTGATTCGCTATCCGCTTTAGCAGATACGATGGAAAATTTCCTTGCAGAGTAGGGCTTGTAAGGATTCTGATACGTGCTTCAAAAAGTTTTTATGGAGGGAATAATGAAATCGAGAAATCTTTTAATGATTATCATCGGCGTTGTTTTTATGATTGTCGCAACTGCAACGGCAGCCGCAATTATCCTGACGAACACCGCGGAAAAAGGAGAAAGAAAAATGAGTGCAAAAGAAACGCTTAAGGCCTTGAAAGAAGACGGATTATTCGCCGTCATCGAAACGGATAAGGGCGATATTATCGTAAAACTGTATTACAAAGAAACGCCTCTTACGGTCTGTAACTTTGTAGGCCTCGCCGAAGGTACGCTTGATGCGTCAAAGGGAAAGCCGTTTTACAACGGCCTAACCTTTCACAGGGTTATCGCCGATTTTATGATTCAAGGCGGGGATCCGATGGGAACGGGTACGGGCGGCCCCGGATATAGATTCCCCGACGAATTTGCCGATGGACTAAAGCATGACGGACCCGGCGTTTTATCGATGGCGAACGCAGGCCCCGGAACGAACGGTTCGCAGTTTTTTATTACCCACGTCGCAACGCCGTGGCTCGATGGAAAACATACCGTGTTCGGGCGGGTCGTTTCCGGGCAAGACGTCGTAAATAAGATCGCACAGGGCGATAAAATCAAAACAGTCAAAATCGAGCGCAGGGGCAAGGACGCGGCCGCTTTCAAGGCTGACCAAGCCGCTTTTAACGGCTATCTTTCGAAAATTGTTGCGGCTGCAAAAAAAGATGCCGAAGAAGCAAATAAAAAAATGCTTGATCTGATTACCAAAAAGTATCCGCCTGCAAAAAAAGACACGGACGGCGTTTACTTTTTTACCGTAAAAGAGGGGCGGGGAGAACCTGCGGGCAGCGGCAAAACCCTGACAATGAAATACAAGGGCTCTCTGCTTGCAAACGGAAAGGTTTTCGACGACTCCGATATGCATAAGCCCTTAGAATTCGTTTCGGGTGCAGGCAGACTGATTCCGGGATTCGATAGTCAGGCTGCGAAAATGAAGCTAGGCGAAAAAAGAATCATCATCATTCCGCCGGAACTCGGTTACGGAAGCCAAGCTGTAGGAGGTGTTATTCCCGCCAACGCCTTTTTGGTTTTCGAATTGGAACTATTGAATATAAAATAAAAATTTGATAATTTATCAAACAACAACTTTATAGGAGAGGGAAAATGAAAAGTTTAAAGAGAATTCTTGTTTTGTTGCCTTTTTTGGCAATCCTGCTTTTTTCATGTTCTAAAAAAGAAGATGCGAATAAGGCGGAAACACAGTTCGAAGAACCGCAGGAAAACGGCGGTATGGACAGGGATTCCGCGGACAGAACGGGCTTTCCGGCGGAGTCGGGTTCAACCGGTGTTATCTATGTAAACAAGGCGGGACTGTACACCGAAACCGATGAGGGCAAAATGAAATGGGCGGCAGAGGCCTCGCTCGGCGACATCGCCTTGTATCTGGGTGAGAAAAAAGACGCGTTTCGGACAGACGGCCAAAAGCGCAGCTTTTTTCACGTCGAATTACACGGCAAAGAATATTGGGTGCAGGATTATTCCTACGAACCCGGTACCGTTCCCGCTTTTATTTTGGGCGAGAATGCAGTTTTATATAAATCGGAATCGCTGGCGGCCATGACCGACGAAATTATTCCGCAGTATCTGATAGTCGCAGCATACCAGGACAGCCTTGAAGACGGCAAATTCGTAAAAATCGCCGCCTACAGTTCCGAATTTATTACCTCGTGGACGGTTAAAGAAAAATTCGTAAAAAGAGAACTCGTGGAACTGGACAACGTAAATGTCGCTGCAATGATTCTTGCTCAGGTTGCGATGGAATCGAGGAACGATACCATTAGGGCAGAACTTTTCCGTAATGCAATCCAAATGAATTCCGGCTACAACGACGTTATCCCGGATCTTCAAACCCTTGCGGAAATTATCATCAAAGAAGAAAACTATATGAAAACCGTTTCGACGGAAAAGATAAACGAAAAAGTTACTGTCCCCGAAGATGTTAATTTGCTCAGTATCCCCAATTCCGATTTGGAGTACGTGCGGGCACTGAATATGCTCAAAGCAGGATCTTCCGCTGTGGCAACCCGCCGGTATCCTGCTTCGGAGAATGGAGCGGAAGCCGAATGGTTTTATATCCAAAGCAAACAAAAAAAGGGCTGGGTCAGGGCCTCTGACATAAAAAAATAAAACCGCTTTGCGGGAACCTCAAACAAAAGGTTTTCGACAACGCATAAAAACCGTCTTGCCGTCGGGGAGTATTCTCGAAGCAAGGCGGTTTTTCCGTAAAGGCTCCTTTGCAAAAACAAAATGTACGCTTTTTTCCTTTCGCATTATGCCGACCCTTTCTTTATCTTGCTTTCCGCCGTCTTGCTGGACTTGGTCCTAGGCGATCCGTACGCCCTCCCTCATCCCGTTAAACTGATGGGCTTTGCCGTAAAAGTTGAAGAAAAACTCGCCCGAAAAGCCGCAAAAACCGGCGGGGGCTTAAAAGTCTGCGGATTGTGTATCGCTTGTTTCAATACGGTCTTTGTATTCTGCCTCTTCTTTTTTTTATCGGGATGCATAAAACGGTATCCGGCCGTTTATTTTTGCCTTTCGGTATGGTTTTGTTATACCTGCATTGCGGCTCGTTGCCTGCAAAAAGAGGCCTGTAAGGTTTTTTATGCCTTGGAAAAGGGCATAGGAGAAGGGCGCAGGCAGGTTGCGAATATCGTCGGGAGGGATACCGAAACTCTTACCGAAGCCGGTATTATACGCTCCTGCGTCGAAACGGTTGCGGAAAATACGGGCGACGGCGTTATTGCCCCCTTGCTGTTTATTATTTTTTTCGGGACGGCGGGCGGTATGGCCTATAAAATGATAAATACGATGGATTCGATGCTCGGCTATAAAAACGAAAAGTACGGAGATCTGGGTTTTTTTGCGGCAAAGCTCGACGATGCAGCCAATTATATTCCTGCCCGCCTGTGCGCCCTATTGATGATTGCCGGTTCCGTTTTTACCTTTGACCGGCAAAACCGCCTTAAAAACGGTTGTAGGGTTTGGCGCAGGGACAGAAAAAAACATCCGAGCCCCAATTCTGCCCACCCCGAAAGCGCTGCCGCAGGGCTTTTAGGTATACGGCTCGGCGGACCTAACTTTTACGGCGGCATTCTTTCCGATAAACCCTATATCGGCGATGAACTAAAACCCATCGAAAAAAACGATATTAAACGGTGCATAAAACTAATGTATGCCGCCGAAGTGCTTTTGCTCGGCTTATACGCTCTTATGCGGTTTTTCGTTCTTCCGTTTTAATGGAATTTTCCGCCTTACGGAATAGGGCGCCTAAATCCGCCCCGTTCATATCGCGTTCGCCGCCTTAGCTGCGTACAAGATAGAGCGCATTACAAAACACGGCGGCGGCCTGCGCCACGTTCAAGCTTTCGACATTTCCGCAGCCTGCAATTTTTATCAAGTGAGTACACAGCTTTTTCGCCTCGCGGCTTATCCCGTGTTCTTCATTCCCCAAAACAATGACGCACGGCTCCTCTTTTTCGACAAACCGCTTTATTTCTGAAATGGTATGGTGTGCCTGCAAGTCCGTACCGAGGCTTGTTAGCTTCCCGCGGCATTGCCGCAAAAACCAATCGGTCGACGAAACCCTATACAGATTCACGAATTCCATACCGCCCTGCGCGACCCGATACGCAGCAGTTGTACATTCGGCCTGCTTATCCTCTTCGGTGATCACAATATGCTCGATGCCGAAAAAAGCCGCGCTCCGTATGACGGCACCCAAATTATTGGCATTACCGACCTCATCAAGGAGCAACACCGAAACGGCACTTTTCGACCACTCGTCAATCAGGGCGATTTCAAGCCGCGGGATGACCGGCGCATAAATCATTGCGGTTACACCCTGATGGTGCTTTGACTCGGAAAGTTTTTCCAACTCCGCGTCCGAAACAATCCGGTAAAGCCGCTTGTTTTCTGCAAGATATTTACAAACCGTTCCGAAATGCTTAGCCGTATTTTCCGAAAAAAACAGCCGCGAAATTTTTTCAGGATGATATTCGGCAAGAGTCTGCACCGAACGAAGCCCGCACACGGGTAATTCTTTTAAGAACTTCTTACTCATCTTCAACCGCTATTTCCGACTCGAGAATGCAAATGTCTTTTTCGGAATTGTAAATCCGCAGTCTGACCCGGTACCTGCCCCGCTCGTATTTATCGGTTATCGAAAAGCCGAATATATTATCTATAAGAAAAAAATTATCCGATTTTTTCTCTGAATTGATGATCTGCAATTTTACGGCCTTATCGCTTTCGGAGGCTGTTCCGTCCGGTTTGATCAAATCGGCATCACAGTACACGGGAAACTTGAGCCCCCGTTTGCGCACGGAATACACGACAATGGGAATAAGGGTTTGCCCCGGTTTTATTTTTGCGGCCGTTTGGATTATGGGTCTGCCTTTTGGCGCATTTTTCCATTCGTTTAAAAATTTTTCCAAGTCGTGTATAAGGGCCATCGTAATAATAAGGTCATCGCTTTGATAGGCCGCAATACCCGGCTTCGGCTGTACGGTCTTTTCTTTTGCAAAAACGTTCAAAAAAACCGAAAATAACAATGCCGCCGCTATCATTTTTTTCATTTTTATATCTCTCCTTGTAATTTAAATCGCTTAAAACCGAAGCTCGGGGCGTGCTTAAACCGGCCCGCTATGTACCGACTCCGATGTACGTGAAGCCCTTTCCCTCGACGGTTTTTCGTTTGTACACATTGCGCAAATCGCACAAAACGGGGGCATTCAGTTCCAGCTTGATTTTTTCCAAATCCAAATTTCTGTAAGAATTCCACTCGGTCATAATAACAAGACAGTCTGCTCCTTTTACCGCCTCGTACTCGTCTTCGAAATAGGTGATAGCCTGTTTTTCTTTTTCAAAACGCATTTTTGCTTCGGGTATCGCGGCAGGATCGCAGGCTCTTATTACGGCTCCTTCTTTTATAAGGCGCGGAATAATCGTGAGCACCGGCGATTCCCGCGTATCATCGGTATTCGGTTTAAATGCAAGTCCCAAAACGGCAATCGTCTTACCCGATAAATTCCCGCCTACAGCCTGCCGTATCTTATCTGCCATTTTTATCTTTTGATTTTCG
>CAUTPO010000083.1:0-10392 GCA_963540475.1 uncultured Treponema sp.
TCAAAATGAACATATCGGCAATGTCAGTATAGAAGTTTCATTACAAACATTAACCGAAATGCTAAAAGCACTGGCAATAGGTAAAACAGGTTATATTATGCTGGTACAAGGGGACGGAACAATACTGGCTGATCCGAAAAACGATTCTTTTAATTTTAAGAAAATGGAAGATGTGAATATTCCGGCTTTTACACAATTTACCGCAGCGGATTCGGGAAGTATGACCGTAAACATACATAACAAAAAATGGCTGGCCGAACTATATACCATTAATAGTTTAAACTGGAAGTTGATAGCGTTGATGCAAGAAGATGAAGTCTTTTCGGAATTTTATCGGGTATTACGTTCTATATTGATGATCGGTTTTACGCTATTGATAATCTTTTTAGTTATCTCTTTGATGTTTGCATTTCATATTACAAAAACATTGGATTCGGCCGTTGCCGCCCTTAAAAATATTGCACAAGGTGAGGGAGACCTAACCGTGCGCCTGCCCGTTCACGGCAACGATGAGATAACCGACTTATCGCAGTATTTTAATCAAACCATTTCTAAAATCGGCTCGTCAATACGGAATGTCGGCACAAATTCGAACACGATGGAAGAAATCGGAAGCGAGCTTGCCTCGAATATGACCGAAACCGCCAGTGCCGTAAATGAAATTAGCGCGAATATCGACGGGGTGAAGCAACAGGCGCTGACACAGGCGGCAAGTGTTACAGAAACAGCCGCCACCATCGAAGAGATTGTCCGTACCATCAAGCAATTAAACAACAGTATCGAAACGCAGGCGGCGAGCGTTTCCGAGTCTTCCGCTTCCATCGAACAGATGGTCGCCAATATTGCGTCCATCGGACAGACCCTCGACAAGACTGACGAGGTTGTAAAAGAGCTGACTGCCGCAACAGGCGACGGCAAAGACACGTTGGTAACGTCCAACAGCGTTACCCAAAAAATAGCCGAAGAGTCGGGCAGTCTGATGGAAGCGTCTAGCGTTATCCAGCACATCGCCAGCCAGACGAACCTTTTGGCAATGAACGCCGCCATCGAAGCTGCCCATGCAGGCGAAGCGGGAAAGGGCTTTGCCGTCGTCGCTGACGAAATCCGTAAACTCGCAGAAGACTCTGCAACGCAGGGAAAAACGATAACCGCCACGCTGAAAACGCTCAGCGGCGAAATCGAAACGCTTTCCGCCTCGTCCAAAACCGTCGAAGAAAAGTTTAACGCTATTTTTAATTTAGCCGAGCAGGTAAAAGAAATGAGCGCCCGCCTGACCGAAGCCATGCACGAGCAGGAAAACGGCAGTAAAGAAGTCCTTATCGCCATCAAGAACATCAACACGGTAACAACCGAGGTGCAAGCCGGTTCTGAAGAAATGCTTAAAGGCGGCGAGGGCGTCGCCGAAGAAATGCGGAAACTCGATGACTTAACCCGCGTTATCACCGAAAGCATGAACGAAATGGCCTCCGGTGCGGTGCAGATCAATAACGCGGTACAGGAAGTCAACGAGATCACGCAGAAGAATAAGCGGAGTATTGAGAGTTTGTCCAAAGAGGTCGGAAAGTTTAAGGTGTAATCTTTTGCAAATAGGCGGGTATCTGCGTTGTCGCTTAACAAAAAACAGTCCTCGACGTACATCAAGTACGCCTGCGGGTGTTTTTTGTACGCTCCTAGCATCTACCTCGCCTCTTTGCAAAAGGGTTTTTGGTATACTGCACAAAAATTAATCCTCAACGTATCAGAGGCGGCACGGATGCCGCCGGTTCCAAACAAAATCGAGTTTATGCAATAAACTCGCAGACAAAGAATGTACAGGACGTACATTCTTTGTCGTGCCTGCGGATGTTTTTTGTTTCACAAAAAACTCGCCATCAAGCAATAGACACGGATGTCTATTGCTTGATGAGGTATCTACCTCGTCTATTTTTGTCTAGGCGGTTTTTACTAAAAGAGTTTTCCCTACTGTACAGGATGTACGGTGGTTTAAGCGTTCGAGTTACAAGGCTGTTATTCTTTTAGAAAAAACGATTGATCAGTCAGTTCAAAACGCACGCCCTTACCGCCGATGACGAGCACCGAATTATCGTTAAAAAAGAAAAAGGCCGACACATCTTTGAAGCTGTCCAAGAGAGGTCTGCTTTTTTCGGGGCCGAGGACATAACAGGCGGTGGAAAGTGCGTCCGCATAAACGGAAGAATCCGCCAAAATCGAAACGGCGTTTATATCGGTTTTTACAGGATAGCCGGTCGTTTTATCCAAAATATGGTGAAATAAACGGCCGTCTTTTTCAAAGTACCGTTCATAGTTGCCGGACGTTACCAGCGACTTGTTTTGTACATCGAGCCTCATAACGGAATTATTGTGCCCGATATTCGGATTTTTAAGGCCGATCTTCCATGCCTCGCCGCTAGGGTTTTGCCCCATCGCCAAAATATTGCCGCCCAAATCGATAAGAGCGTTTTTTATTCCGTTGTCTTTCAAAATAGTGCGGATCCTGTCCGCCGCATAGCCCTTTGCGATGCCGCCCAAATCGAGCCGCATTCCTTTTTCCGTCAAAAAAGCCGTACCGGTATCCGGCAGCACGATGTTGCGGTAGTCGAGCAGGGGCAAAACTGCCTGTATTTCGCCGGACGGCGGCTCATTCGCATTATCGAAGCCGATGTTCCACAGCTTTGCCAAAGGCCCAATGGCAGGATCGAATGCGCCGCCTGTTTTTTCCGCAAAGGCCATAGAAAGTTCCAAAAGCGAATACAGTTCTTCGGAAACGGGCACGGGCCGTATACCGGCATTTTCGTTCACGGTTTCCAGCTCCGATTTTCCCGAATTGGCGTTAAAAATCGAATCGAGCCTTTCAAGTTCTTCAAAAACCGTGTCCAAAACGGCCGTTATTTCCTTTTCGGGCCTCGTATCCAATATGCGCACACGGCAAACCGTGCCGAGTACCGCGTCTATACGCGAATACTCTTTTGTTTTTGCCGCACAAGAAAAAAGGACGGGCAGAACGAATAGCGGGTACAGGTATTTAATTTTTGTCCGTATCATTTTTCGGCTCTTTTTTTTGTACCGATTGCAGGATGAACGAAACGGCGAGACCTATTCCGCAGCATACGATAAAGGCGTCGGCAGCATTGAAGGTCGGCCAGCGTTCCATTCCGAAAATTCCGTAAAATTTGATGTCTATAAAATCGACGACGCCCTCGCTGCGGAAAAAGCGGTCCAACAGATTGCCGAAGCCGCCTCCTATAATGCCGCAGATAAACCACCGCTGCAAGCCCGTAAAATAACCCAGCTTAAAATAAGCGATAATCAAAATGATTAAAAAGGCGAGCGGCAGAACTCCCAATACGCTCCAGCGCAAAACGGTGCCGAGCCCTGCACCGATGCTGAAGGCGGCGCCCGTGTTATAAACGAGCCGTAAAATCAAAAAATCACCGAAAAAGGAGCGGAATACGGAATACGGTTCCATATATTTTACAACCAGCAATTTGGAAATTTGATCCGTTAAAATGACCAGTGCGGTCAGTATGAACGGGAAAAGACGGAGTTTATCGTTTTTCATTAAAAAGAGGTCCTTTGTTTTCTTTCAAAATGCATTTTTTTAAAGTACAAAACTATGTTCTCGTGCGCGGCGGGTATTTACGTACCGTACCAAATCGGTCATATTGTGCACCGTAATTTTATCATCATAAATCGAAATTCGGCCCTGATCGATAAATTTACGTATGCCGTCTTCGGTATCCGGCCTCGATAATCCCGCCCATCGGGCAACCTCGTCGATGGTTATTTCGAAGGTGCGGGCGTCCGTGGAACGGTCTAAACCGGCGACGGTTTCGTCAAGCATTAAAAATACATCCGCAATTCTACCCGGTATGTCTTCTATCGTCAAAATCATAAAGCGCCGTTTTTGCGTGTAGATGCGGTGAACGAAGGTTTTTAAAAGCCGTAAGGCGATGGCGGGGTTTCCCTGCATTAAAATTTCGAAATTTTCCTTGTTAAATTCCAGGGCGATAACGTCGTCATAAGCGATTGCCGAAGCCGAACGCGACGAATTATCCATAATTGCCATTTCGCCGAATATTTCACCCGGCTGTAAAATGTCGAGGTTTTTTTCGAAACCGTTTATAATCTTTATCAGCTGAACTCGTCCCGACTGAATCAGATAGAAAGACGACCCGGGTTCAAACTCGGAGAATATGAGAGAACCTTTTGGAAAGTTTTTTGCAAACCGTGAAAACGAAGAAAAAGGATCGGACATAGCTGTTATCCCCCTACCTTGGCGCTGCATTCTTCCTGCAGCTCTTTTATCTTAGGCGACAAAAGCGGGCCTGCCAAAAGAATGGCCTTATCGTAAACGGTTAAGGCCTTATCGGGGCGATCCATACGTTGATAGCACAGCCCCAAATACATCAGAGCCTCGGCTATTTTCAGCGACTTCGGATTTTTAGAAATAAAAGCCGTCAAAATCTGAAGGCACCGCACGTACTCGGCTTGAAAGTAAAGGCATTTTCCCGCATTGATATAGGCCGTTTCGGTAGTTTCGCCCGCATTTCCCGACTCTATTATTATGTGATATTGATTATATGCTTCATCGTATTTTTCGGCTTTAAAAAGGTCTTCCGCCATATTAAATGAAAGCTGAAGGTCGCCGCTCAGATTGGAGTCGGCAGTATGCTGCGGTTCCGTATAGACCGCTCTTTCGCTGTGTACCGGTTCTGCCGACGCAAGCCCTGCGGTGCTGCGTATCAGCTGATCGACTTGAGGGAGGTACTTGCCGCCCGGATATATTTTTTTGTATCTTTCGCCGACCTGCCCTGCCGCATTGTATCTGCGGGAGTTGTAAAAGGCATTCATTACGTTAAAAAGCCCTTCTTCGGGGTCGGCTTCTTCTTCGCTGTCTAAAAGGGAGGCGAGCTGTTTATGGATAACCCGCAGCTGGCGGGAAAAAACTTTCAGCATTTGCAAAATGATTCGTGCATTGGTGTTGGCAAAGGCTTCGAATTCCTTTCCCGAAAACACGTATATGAAAGAGTCCGTCAAAACCATGGCGTTTTCTTCTCTCGGATAATTTCCCAAAGCCGACTTTACCCCGAAAAATTCCCCTTTTTTTATATGCTCGGTAACCTGATACCCTGTTGTTATATCGACTGAGGTTAAAGCGACATTTCCCGTATTCAGCAAAAACACGCGCTCGTCTACATCGCCTGAAAAGTAAATTACGGAATTAGCCTTGTAATGGATAGCCTTAGGCATTATAGCCTCCCAACATTATAACTTCCTGTAAAATAAAAATTGGAACGGAAAACGGACGGGGTATTCAAGCCCGCTTCGGCCGTTCCATAAAAGTATATCATATTTGTAAATAAAAACCTAGTATATTTTTGTTTTTTTTGATATAATATTTGTTATGGTTGACTTACACACCCATTCTACGGCTTCCGACGGCAGTTTTACCCCGCGGGAACTGGCGGCCGAGGCAAAAAAAAGCGGTCTTTCGGCGGTGGCCTTAACCGATCATGATATTTTGGCAGGTCTTTTTGAGGCGGAGGCGGAGGCAAAACGGCTAAATCTTATATTTGTGCGCGGGGTAGAGATAAGTATAGACTGGCACCCCGGCGAATTTCACCTGTTGGGGCTCGGTTTGCATAAGGATTCAAGCGTGCTCGACAAGCTTTTGGAAAATTTGCAAAAAGAACGCAAAAACAGGAACATGCGTATCATAGAAAAAATGCGGCAGGCAGGCTTCGATATCAGTTACGAAAAGCTGACAGCCTTTATAAACGCTCAAGCCGGCGGCAGGCGCACCGAAAACGGGAATTCTGTTCCCGATTCCGCCGGAAACGGCAGTGCCGGCCCTCAGGCGGCGGTGCGAGGCGGGATAGGCCGGCCGCATTTTGCCTCGTATATGGCGCAGCACGGAATGGTAAAGTCGAATCAGGAGGCCTTTGATAAATATTTTGCAAAGGGCCGCCCTTTTTTTGAAGAAAAAACCAATGCCGGTTTTGAAGAAGCCGCCGCTGCGATAAAGTCCGCAGGCGGTGTTCCCGTAATGGCCCACCCGATGTCCCTCTATCTTTCATGGGCGAAGCTGCCCGATGCGGTTAAACGGTTTAAAGCACTCGGTCTTGAGGGTCTTGAGGCGTGGAATTCTTCCACACGCTACAATGATTGCAGGCGGCTGGAAGGTTTGGCTGCGGAGCTGGGGCTTATCGTTACTGCCGGAAGCGATTTTCACGGTTCAATGCGTAAGGATAGAAAATTGGGAGCGACATCGGGCGGCATAAAAATAGAAGATAAGTTTTACGATAACCTGCGCAGTCTTTGTCCGCATTTGCCGCCTATAGCCGAAAGATAGAAATTGTGTTATCATATCCGCTCATAAAATGAAAGCGGACGGAATAATCCCGACCGGGCGCCCGCCCTTAAACTTTAAATATTCGAAAATGCCCTATTTATGCGTGAGGGTTCTGTTTTTTCTTTGGAGCTGTTATGAATTTTCTTTTTTATTCGAGTTCGATTTTAACCTTTTTGTTTTCCGTTTTGCTTGCCGTACACAATAATACGGGTTTGGCCTGGCTTGGCCTTATTTTGGGCGCCGCCTTTTCCGCATGGAGCGGTTTTTGCGTATTTGCGTTTTTTAAAGACAAAACGGAGAAAAAGCTGTTTGTGCTGCAAAAAACGCTCGAATATCTTCCGTATTTGTTAATGGTCTGTTTTGTGCTTTCGAGGGTTTCTACCGTGGACGGTTTGTATGTGCTCGATGCGGTTTTAGCCCTGTTTTGGCTTTTTCTTGTGGCCTTTAATTGGTTCTTACTGTTTAGGCTAAACCCGAAACGGGCAAAGCGGTATTTTCCCGATGTGCAGGAAACTGCGCCCAAAAAGAAAAAGTCGGTGCTGTTCGAGCTTTTGGACTGGGCCGATGCAATTTTACAGGCGGCTTGTATTGTACTGCTGTTTAATGTTTTTATTTTTCAGCTGTATATGATTCCGTCCGAGTCGATGGTGCCGGAATTTATGGTAAACGATCGGGTGTTCGGGCTTAAACTGACGGCAGGGCCTACTTTTCCGCTTTCTTCTTTCCGCTTTCCTCAACTGCATCGGTACAAACGCGGCGACGTCGTTATCATCAGAAATCCGCATTATAACGACGAACCGGACAACGAGCTTAAATTTTTTACCTCGCAGTTTATTCAAATGCTGACGCTGACGACGGTAAACATCAATAAGGATAAAAACGGAAATGTGAAGCCCGATCCGCTTGTCAAAAGAATTGTCGGTGTGAGCGGCGAGAAGGTAATGTTGGTAGACGGCAAGCTGTACATAAAAAAGAAGGGCGAAACGGATTTTGCCTTATTCGATGAGAGTGCGTATGCAAAATGGAATTTGGAGGCGCTGCCGCCGTCCGAGTTTAAATATGTAAAAGAGGTAAAGGTCAGTGCCGAGGAACTGGCCAAGATGGAGTCGGTGGAGGCGCAGCGGGCGGCGCTTAATTTCGATGAGGCACTGCGGGAGGCCGGAACTCTTGTCGAAAAAATGCGGCGTTTAAGGGCTAAGCCCGATGCCGCCATACCTGCGGACGGCTTTTTGTCGCAGGGGCAATATCTTGTAAACAATATGGCCAGGGATAACGGCGTAATTACCGATAAGATTTTGACGGCTGACGGCGGGCTTTCGTGGTTTAAAAGTTTTTTAACGGATTGGAAGACCGTGATAGATGAGGGCTCATTTAATTTGTATGAAACGAGAAATGCCCAGCTGGGTGTTTTGATTAAGTTGGCTTTCGGAAGGCTCTTTGTGCGCAATGCCGAGCTGTATGCGGAAAATGCACCGGACGAACGGTTTGCGGCCGATGAAGAACGCGCCGCCGTTATAGCAGAACTGGAAAACTATCTGTTTTATCTGGCATGGAGCCGCCAGCGCAATATGAATGAATTTCCCGCCGGTGACGAATATATTCCTGAGGATGCGTATTTTATGATGGGCGATAACCGCTTTAATTCCACCGATATGCGCCACGAATACCGCTACCATTTAGAAGATTTGTGCAAGGGCGACCCGCTGACGCCTACGTTTATTACGAATGTAAGGCCGCAGTATGTCAAAAGCAGGCAGATGCTAGGCACGGTAAACCTGATTTTGTTCCCGTTCGGACGGTTCGGGCTTGTAAAGTAGGCGGTACTTCCGCCGTTTGCGCTGCGGTTACGGCAGGCACCTGTAAACCGGCTGGGATGGTAATCTCCGTCATAGATGGCGGTGATACAGATTTGAAAGTTTTAGGCGAAGGCTAAAACTTTAAGCTTAAAAATGTACAGGATGTACATTTTTAAGCAAACATCACATAATGTGACAATAATCCTATCCCCTCGAAGCAGAGCACCGGGGCATATTTATGAAAAGTGCTGTAAAAAAACAATAAATATGCGATAATACCATACTGAGAGTTTCGTTTCGGTATGTCGGCTATAATAAATTTATAAAGCTTAAGTAAAAAAGTGATAGTGCGTTCTTTTTATGTTGACGAAAGCAAAAGGTTAATTATAATATAATTATGAATAAAATAATTTTTGAATGGGATCCGGTAAAAGCAGATTTGAATTACGCAAAACATAGAGTAACTTTTGAGGAAGCAAAAACCGTATTCTATGATGAAAATGCAATATTGATTGCAGATCCTGATCATTCAAATATTGATGAAGATCGGTTTATTATGCTTGGCTTGAGTTCAGAAATGCATATGCTGCTCGTTTGTCATTGCTATAGAGAAAATGACAGAATCAGAATAATTTCTGCAAGAAAAGCAAATTTGCAGGAAGCAAAACAATACGGAGGTAATTAATATGAGAGACAATTATGATTTTTCAAACGGAATTAAGAATCCCTATGCAGATAAATTAAAGAAACAGATTACTATCAGGCTTGATGACGAAGTAATCAATTATTTTAAAAATATGGCAGAGGAAGCAGGTATGCCGTATCAGAATATAATTAATTATTATCTAAAAGATTGTGTAAAAGAGAAAAGACATTTGGAAGTTGCCTTTCCAAAATAAGAATCATCTAACACCCGCTTCAACCTGACATTTGTTTTGTCACGAAAGTTGCTTAGGACAGTCACCTCATTAAGAATGAACATCCGTGTTCATTCTTAATGGACGAGTTTTCGCTACGAAAACTCGCTGCTGTTTATACCACGGACATCCGTGTCCGTTTTAATGCAACTTTCGCGCCAACTTTGCCGTCGCTATGCGCGTCGGCAAAGCCGCAAATGCAGGTTAAACGAATGTTGGATGGACGCTGTGCGCCCATCCAACGGGGCGGCGGAACCTCTGTCTGTCGTCCGGCACACAGCGCCGTCCAACATGCGAATCATGTAAAAAAAGTGTCAATAGCGCAATGATACGAAGCCGGGGAACTCGGTTTTTGGAGACGGAAAAATAAAAGTACGATTTTGTCTGGGATCATATTTGATTGCCTTATGTCTCCTTTACGCCTATTCACTGTTTTAGGAAAAAACTGAGTTCCCTGTTATGTGAAGCAGGCTTATTGATGATACGAACCGCATTGTCTACTATGAGAAAGGCGGCATAATTTATATTGTTTCATGTAAAGGGCACTATGAAGATTGAAAGGATATCGCCTTCACCTGCAGCGGAATCGCATACAGGACTAGCGGGTGTGTCAGTTCGGTATTTCAGCGCTCAATGGTATCTCTCGGACTTCTCCCGTAGAATTTTCGGAAGGCTTGCAAGAAATGCACATAGAGCGGTCTGTCGGGCGATGCGGCCTTTGACCCACTTGACGGATTTTCTCCGCCGTCTTTCCGTGTGCGGTTTGCAAGGCTGCGGTCCGCCCGTAAAGGTTTAATCCGAAGCACCTGCCCTTGCAGCCATTTCGGCGCATAGGGCCTTAAAATCGTCTTCCGCCTTATTCAGCAAGGCCGAAAGTTCTTGTGCGCTTTTGGTATTTGAGCCCGTTTCCATTTCGAGCATTGTGCTGCCGAGCGCTTCAGCCGTTATGTTTAAGGAACTGCCCTTTATCAGGTGGGCGTCTTTTTTGACCGCTTCCCGCAGCGCAGCATCCTCTCCGTCTGCAAGCCGGCGTATGTGCTCTTTTAAGGTGTGAAGGTGCTCTTCGGTCTGGGTTTTGTAGTCTTTTAAAAGGGTTTTTACGGCATCGGTATCGTTCATTAAAAGATCGGAAAGCCCCGCATAATCAAATATCTTGTTCATAAAAATTACCTCGCATAATTATTCCGCCGGCCCGATTTAAGCCCCTTCCGTGCAGCACCGTTTCCTCTATATCTTTTTTTCAAAAACGGCGGCAGGATTCGGGCTATGTCGGTTTTTGGCTGTATTTTTTTATCACGTCGAAAAGCCGGGTTTTGTTAAACGGCTT
>CAUTPO010000084.1:0-10391 GCA_963540475.1 uncultured Treponema sp.
AATATGACGGAAAAGCAGCGCTACTATCTTATCCGAAAACTCGGCCTTGCAATCAGTCTGGTCATAGATGCCTACGGCGGAAACACGAAATGGCGCTGGTCCTTTGTCGAAATAGAGGGGCGCTTTGCAACCGTCGCAAAAAACATCATCAACATGAAAGAAGCAAGCAAAACCCTTCTTGATCCTCACTCCGATAATTACGAAACGATCGTGTATCACCTGCGGCTTGTAAAAAAACTTTTGCAGCAATCGGCAGACCGGTACCGTGAAAAATATGAAATTGCCACAAACGTTATTACCGACTTTAAAATGGCAATCCGTTTTTTGGAAGCCCTTAGAAAAATGCATTTGGTTTTAAACGAACACCGCGAAGCGGACGAGGTAAAACGAAAACTTGAAATCTGGAAAGAAAAAATGGAAAAAGACCAAAAGCAAAGGGATAAAGCCGAAAGATGATTTTTACAAATAAAACGGTATTAAAATTGTTCGAAGCCTTTTCAATCCAGCGGTGGAACGATTTAATCCGTCCCTTTGATATAGTCGAAATGGATAAGTCGGCCGAAAAAACCTTTTTGGCCTTTATCATCGGAAAATACGAAGAAAAAAAAGGCGCAAAAATAAATTGGATAAAAGTCATCGAAGGAGCCTTGTTCGAGCTGTTACGCAAGATAGCCGTCTGCGACATAAAGGCTCCTGTTCAAAGGCTGATACGGGAGCAATATCCTGCAGAATACAAAAAAATAAACGAATGGATATTCGATAAATCCCGGACAATACTCGACGACGAACAATTTTTGGAAAAATTCAAGACCCATCTTTTCGAATCGGAAGACAAAAATGACATAACGGCGAAGGTAATACAGGCAGCGCACAAGTACTCGACAATACGGGAATTCGAAATGTTAAAGCCGGTAAATGAAGATTTCCGCCTCACCGAAATCGACTCGTTTTTGCAAAAAGATATAGGCCCCTTTTTGGAATTGACCGGCATTCAGCTTTTAGTTACGCACCAAAAACCGCATAAACTGATAACCGAAATCGAAAAACTTAGGTTTCAGGTCAGATGGAATCAGACGCCTAGAGTTCCTGCGACCACGGTGCTGGGGCATTCTTTTTATGTCGCCGCCCTCACCCTTTTAATGAGCTACGATTTACACTTAAATGATGATCGCATTTACAACAACTTTTTTTCGGCCCTGTTTCACGATCTGCCCGAAGCCGTTACCCGCGACATTATTTCTCCCGTAAAACAGGCTACCGATAACCTGCCTGAGGTCGTCAAAGAAATCGAGGACACCATTGTCGAAAAAGAGCTCTTGCCGCTTATGGACGAATTTTACCGCGAAGAGGTCGTGTTTTATATTCAAAACGAATTCGATAACAAAATTTTTGATAACGGCAAAACAAAAATTGTAAATTTTGAAGAATTTCCTGAAAAATATTCCGATAAGATATATAGGGCAACGGACGGGCGGTTAGTAAGGCTGGCCGACCAAATTGCGGCCTTTGTCGAAGCGGACAGCTCCATAAGGCACGGCATTACCTCCGTTCACCTGCAGCAAGGCAGAACAAATATTTTAAGGGCCTATCCTGTGGGAACAAAAGTCAACAGCCTTAACACCGATATATTTTTTAATGCATATCGGTAATTCCGTAATCGGGATCAAAGGACAGTGTTTCGGCCGTATGGGTAAACATAAATTCGTTTTTTGTTTTATTTTTATTTTATTCTCACAACTGTGCGCTCAAGCGCACGCGGAAGATATTGTCCATACGATAGAAAAAGGCGAAACCCTGTATGCCTTAAGCAAACGATACCGTATCCCTGTTTCCCTCATTTTGGAAACAAATAATTTAACAGACAGCTCCAAAATAAAAGCAGGCCAAAAGCTGATTATTCCTAATGCCCGGCAAAAAAAAACGTCCGAAGCCGTTTCCCTTGCGGAAAAGCCGCGTCAAACGGAAAAAATGCCTTCTTCTGCAAAAGCCCGCGGACAGGAAAAAACGGAGGCGCCCCAAACCTATAAGATTCAAAACGGGGATACCCTATTCGGCATATCGAGAAAATTCGGCGTTAATTTCTCGGAATTGTTATGGATAAACGGGTTTATCGAAAACACGGTTATAAAAACGGGACAAAGCATAAAACTGCCGAAGCCGGGCGCCGCCTACAGCGGGCCGAAAGGCGGAACAACGGCCTCATCTTCAAAAGCGGTAAAAAAGTCTTCCCAACGCCCACCTTCCAGCTCCGGAAAACAGGCAGACCCCAAACTGCTTTGGCCCGTACCTGCCTCCGAGGTCTCGTATCTTTCAGGGAAGATTGCAGGCGTGGTCATCGATTCGAAAAAGGGGCAGGACGTCAAAGCGATTGCCTCCGGAAAGGTGGTTTCAGCGGGAACACACCGCGGCTTCGGGCAGGTGGTGTTTGTGCAGTCAAAGACCAAGCATATTTACGTGTACGGGGGATTAGAAAAAATCAGTGTAAAAAAAGGCGATACGGTCAAAACCGGTAAAAAGCTCGGCGAGCTCGGTTCGGAACTGTTTACGGGCAAGGCGCGGCTTTATTTTATGGTATATAATAAAAACACACCGATCGACCCGCAAAAAGCGCCCCGCGGCATTTAAAGGCTCAACATAGCTTATCCTAACATCGATTCCGTATCGAATTTGCGCATTTTAAAACAGGTTTTGTGCGATGTTTTTATTATCAGGTTCGGGATCCTTCGTTTTAAGGTATTCGGCAATATCCACCTTGTTCTTATAGTATTCAAGCATCTCTTTGTTTGCAGAAAAAAAGCGGTTTACCGCAATGTGAAAAAATTCCATACATACCCGAGCATCATCTTCGGCACGGTGTGCGTTTACGGACTGTATGCCGAACTGAAGTGCAAGATTTTGCAGTGCATAACTTTGCAGACCGGGAAAGACGTCCCGTGCAAAAATGAGGGTATCGAAGACCTTGTTTGTTAGAGCCGTTTTGCCGCACCGTTCAAGCTCGCAGTTTATAAAATCGATGTCAAAACTTGCATTATGCGCCACCAAAACGGTATTGCGGGTAAAGTCCAAAAAATCGGGCAGCACTTGTGCGAATTTCGGCTTATCCGCCAGCATCTCGTCGGTTATTTTGTTTACCTCGCCCGCTTCCTTCGGCATCGGTTTTTCGGGATTTATCAAAACATTGTAACGCGCAATAACGCCGGTGCAGTCGAATTTGACGCAGCCTATTTCCACGATCCTTTCTTCTTTTGCCTTTATGCCGGTCGTTTCGGTATCAAAGGCGGCAAAGACCGCCTTATCGTACACCGCGCTGATCCATTCATACGAAGGCATTAGCTGTTTAACACTCCGTTAAAATGTGTTTCGAATTCCGCAATTTTTTTATCCGAAGCGGTCCTTGCCGCCTGCACGGAGTGATCGGCTTTTTCCGGATGCAGAATGTACACCTTGATTTTAGGTTCCGTACCGCTGGGGCGTATACAGATAATGCTTCCGTCTTCCAGATAATATTGCAGTACGTTGCTTTTGGGAAGCGAAACGGGAACGGCCTTTTCAAAAGCGGTCGGCGGGTATTCGACACTTTCTTGAATATCGCGGATTTTTTCTACCTTTACACCGGCAACTTCCTGTAAGCGTTTAGCCCTAACCTCTTTCATCATATTTTGCATTATTTGTAAGCCCTCCGCACCCGGATAGGCCAAATTGATGGTTTTTTCTCCGTAAAAGCCGAATTGCAAAAACAGTTCATCTAAGCGGTCCAATAAACTTTTACCCCTTTTCCGCCAGTACAAGGTCATTTCGGAACACACCGCAGAGGCGGCAATACCGTCCTTATCCCTGACCTCGGTGCCGAAGTTATAGCCGAAACTTTCTTCATAACCGAAGATATAGGTATCCGAGCCCGTTGTTACCATCTGCTCGGCCACGCCGCAAATCCATTTAAAGCCGGTTAAGCATTCTACGGTTTTTACGCCGTAAGAGGCTGCGATACGGTCGCTTAACGAAGATGTTACGATAGAGCGTACAACCGCCGCATTTTTAGGCAGCCGGCCGTTTTCTTTTAAGGTAAGGCAAAGGTAGTCCGTAAATAAGGCTCCCATCTGGTTTCCGCTTATAAGCCGCATTTTTCCGTTTCGGTCTTTTACGGCACAGGCAAAGCGGTCCGCGTCGGGATCCGTCGCCATCAAAATATCGGCACCCTCCTTTTCGGCCAATTCGATCGCCATTTTTAAGGCTTTGGGATCTTCGGGATTAGGATAGCTTACGGTGGGGAAGCTGCCGTCGGGTTTTCTTTGTTCGGGCACGGTAATAACGTTAAAGCCCAGATCGCCTAATACCTTTTCGACGTGGACGGCGCCCGTACCGTGCAGGGGCGTATATACGATTTTGACGCTCTTGGACATCTCTTGTATGATGTCAGTGCGCGTAATTTTCCATTTTAAAAGGGCCCAATACTTTTCGTCTATTTCCGTATCGATGATGTGCAGTTTGCCCGCACGCAAGGCCGCATCTTCTTCCATCATTTTTACCGAAGAGACCGCATTAACTTCTTCGATTATACCCGTATCATGCGGGGGCGTAATCTGTGCGCCGTCCGACCAGTACACCTTATAGCCGTTGTATGCAGGCGGATTATGCGAGGCGGTTACCACAATGCCGGTATCGCAGCCGAGTTCGCGGATGGCGTACGACAGTTCGGGAGTCGGCCTTAAGGAAGAAAAAAGGTAGCATTTTATGTTGTTCGCCGCGAAAATAAGAGCTGCGGTTTTGGCGAAGATATCGGAATAGTGTCTGGAATCATAGGCAATGACGGCGCTTAAACTGCCCTGCGCCGCTTTTTCGGGTTTTGCCTTTATAAGATAGGACGCCAAGCCCTGTGTTGCTTTTTTTATTACGTTCGGGTTCATACGGTTTGTGCCTCCGCCGATAATCCCCCGTAAACCCGCCGTCCCGAATTCCAAATCGCGGTAAAAGCGGTCGTACAATTCTTTTTCGTCTTTTTTTTCGATTAGGGCTTTAACCTCATCGATAAAACGCTGTTCGGTTTCTTCTGCAAGATAGTGTTCCGCAGACTTTAAAATATCGGAATAATCCATAAAAACTTCCCTCCCCGTGTTTTTAAAAGCCGTAAGCCGTTTTAATGCGTCCGGCCTCTTTTCAGGATTTATTTCATTTTTTTAGGCTTTGTCATATTTTCGGGCTTGAGTACCTCGTCGAGTTTTTCTTTTAAAAGAAGCCCCCGCTCCAAAACAATATCGTACACGCTGCGGTTGTCTTGCAACGCCGTCTTGGCAATGTCGGAAGAAGCCTCGTATCCGATAACAGGATTAAGGGCCGTTACGATGCTTATACTCCTATGAACGCTTTCTTTACAGTGTTCGTAATTGCCGACAATGCCGCACACACAGCGTTCGCGCAGGGTCTTCATTCCGTTAATCAAAAGCCGTATCGATTCGAAAATAGAATACACGATAATAGGCTCGAAAACGTTCAGCTCAAGCTGCCCCGCTTCGGAGGCCATCATAACGGCCGTATCGTTGCCGATTACCCTAAAACAGGCTTGGTTCACCACTTCGGGAATAACGGGATTTACCTTTCCCGGCATAATCGAAGAGCCGGGCTGCATGGGCGGAAGACTTATATCGAAAAAGCCGGTGCGCGGCCCCGAAGAAAGAATACGCAAATCGCTGCAAATCTTAGAAACCTTTACGGCAAGTCTTTTCAGCTGGGAAGAATAGGTTACAAAATCCGTCGTATCGTTGGTAGCCGCAATAAGATTTTTTGCCGCCTTCAGTTTAAAGCCCGAAATTTTCGAAAGATGTTCGGTTACCTTAGGTGTGTATAAGGGGTCTGAATTTATTCCCGTACCGATGGCCGTTGCGCCCATATTGATGGTATGCAGGTTTTTTTCCGCAAACATAATTTGGGGAATTTCGCTTTCCAAGGCTGCCGCATAAGATTCGAATTCCTGCCCGAGCGTCATGGGAACGGCGTCTTGAAGCTGGGTTCTGCCCATTTTGATATGATTGCCCAATTCCTTGCCCTTAATCCTAAAGGCCTCGATAAGTTCGTCCAGCTCATCGATAAGCGGTTTTGTGTTTAAACAAATTCCCAGTTTTATGGCAGTCGGATACGCGTCGTTGGTGGACTGGGCGAGGTTCACATGATTATTCGGATGACAGGGGCTGTACGAACCCTTGCTCTTTCCCAAAATTTCGTTTGCACGGTTTGCGATAACCTCGTTCGCATTCATATTGGTGGAAGTACCGGCCCCGCCTTGAATCATATCCACGACGAATTCCTTGTCGAATTTCCCTTCCGCAACTTCCTTGCACGCCTGCACTATCGCCTTGTAAACGGTCTTATTCAAATAGCCCAATTCGTAATTTGCTTCCGCTGCGGCCTGTTTGGTGTAAGCTAACCCCTTGATAAGGTCGGGAAAATCGCAAATTTTAAAATCGGTAATCTTAAAATTCTCCGTACTTCTAAAGGTCTGAATTCCGTAATACGCATTTTTCGGAATATTCAATTCTCCGAGTAAATCATGTTCCTTTCTCATAAAACGACTCCTTAAATTACAAGGCGGCACCAAGACCAAAGGAATATCGATTAAAGCGGACAAGGCTATTCAATCGATATTCCTTCTTAATTTTTCATAAGCCTATAACTTCATATCGGATATAAACTTACAAAAGATAAGAAAATTTACGGCCGATAACGGCTAATCCGTTCGTAATGCAGTGTATATACGGGAGCCTCTAAAAACATCAGTTTTTAGAGGGTTTCCTTAAATTTAATTTGCGATGTTTTTCATAAGTCATTAATATATAAAGACTTATGAAAAACTCGTCGGGCATCTCTATTCCGAAGGATGCGAAGCAAATCCAACAAGGTTTTTAGAGATGCCCATACGTTATTATAGTACGTACGCGAAAAACAAACAAGGGGGAATTAATCTAATCGGGGCGTAAAACGAGATACCCGTATATTTACAAAAGATGAGGCAGAATACATCGTGCAAGGCTCATCGGTTTCATCGCAAAAACCGAATCAAGTCGGCTAAGGTTAATTTTTTTTAGTTTTTCAGGTGCGGCAGGCTTGGAAAAAAGCCGGTTAAGTAGTATAATCTCAGTCGAATGAATTCCAATTTAACATCAAGACTTGAAAAAATCGAACAAACGCTCGACTCCTATATGGACATCGATGCAGAAAGTACCCGTGCAGCTGCCGTCTTCGGTGCCCTGCCCGCAGCCCTCCGGCGCGGCCATACGGTTCCGCTGGTAAACCCGGGAAACAGCCTTATAAAACGGGGCGGAAAGCGCTGGCGGCCTCTTTTGGGCGTCTTATCCTGCGAGCTTGCAGGCGGCAGGCCCGAGGATATGTATCCGCTCGTCCCCCTTATCGAGCTGTGCCATACGGCAAGCCTTATTCACGACGATATCGAAGACAATTCCGCAGTACGGCGCGGAAAGGCGGCTGTGCACATCGAATACGGGGTCGGCCCTGCGATAAATGCAGGCTCGTGGCTGTATTTTTATGCGGCTCAGGCGGTTTCCGCTTCTTCTATGGACGAAAAAAAGCAAACCCGCGCTTATTCTTGTTATCTCCGCTGTCTTTCAGCCCTGCACCTCGGACAGGCTATGGACATCGACTGGCACTTACAGGAAGACTATATTCCGCCGCAGGCCGAGTACGAGGCGATGATACGGCTTAAAACGGGTTCGCTGGCCCGGCTTGCAGGCGAAATGGGTTTTACCGCCGCAGGCCGGAGCGCAGAAGAAGCCGCAGAATATGGAGCATTGACAGCGGAATTCGGTATGGGCTTTCAAATTCTGGACGACGTAAAAAACATAAAAGGCGGCATTGCGGGAAAAGAATACGGCGATGACATTGTCGAAGGAAAAAAAAGCCTTCCGGTCATTTTGTATTTGGAAAAAAATCCCTCCGAAAAGGACCGGCTTAAAAAGCTGTTTCAACAGGCCGCAGCCGAAGGGATTCACTCCCCTGCCGTACGGGAATGCACGGATCTGTTTTTGTCGTCGGGTGCAACAGGGCGTGCGGAGGAATATGGAAGGCAGATTGTGGAAACTTCATTGATAAAGTTTCAAAAAAGGTACGGCAGAAACGATACGGCAGATTTAATCGCCGAATTGTTCAGCTCGGTTTTATAGATATTTGGTGTTTTATAGGCATTTTATGAAAGAATCGGCACAATTTTTTAACGATACGGGCGTTAGTATGGCGATGAAGGGGCTGTATAACGAGGCTATCGCCAGTTTAAAAAAAGGCTTGGCGCTGGAACCGTACAACAGCCTGCTCTGGCTTAATTTAGGACTTAGTTATTATGCTGCAAAAAGGCAGATCGACTGCAAATTCGCCCTTTCCCAATCCATAAAATATAATCCTACAGAACCCGATGCGTGGGATTCGCTGGGGCTGGTTTTATACGAGCTTGGCGAACTGGATATGGCCGAGAAGGCCTACGAAAGTGCAATCAGACTGGAACCTTCAAACGGCAGAATCTGGAACAATTACGGCACGCTTTTGTTCAATAAGGAACGGTACATCGACGCCCGCAAGGCCTTCGAGTCGGCCGTTACGCTGGAACCCGGTTTAGGCGATGCCGTATTTAATTTAAGGGACACATACCGGGAATTGGGTAAATACGAACTTGCCGAAAAGTGTACAAAGATTTTAAAAGATATCGATTACAAAGAATAATGAAGATTTTATATATTGCAGAAATTGTGGGAAAGGCCGGAATGTGGCTTATAAAAACACAGTTAAAGGAATTAAAACGACAGTATAATCCCGACTTTGTCATAGCAAACGCCAATTCAGCCACCGGCTCAGGCGGTTTGGGGCGGCAGCACGCAGGCTATCTTAAAAAGCTTGGAGCGGACTGCCTTACCCTCGGCGATTCCGCCTTTCAAAAAAGGGATCTGGTAGACGAATTAAGTACGCTCCCCTATGTCCTGCGCCCCGTCAACCTGCCAGAAGAAAGTCCCGGCTCAGGAATGAAGGTTTTTTCGGTACGCGGCAAAAAACTGGCTGTAATTTCCGCGCTCGGAAGGGTCGGCAAACATCGGATTACGGCCGAAAACCCGTATACCACGCTGGATAAACTGGTACAGTCTGTAAAAAAAAACGGGGCTGCCGTTTTTATCGACTTTGCCTCTTTTGCAACAGCCGAAAAACAGGCCCTGTGTTTTATGTTAGCCGGAAAGGTTTCTGCCGTAATCGGTTCCGGAACGAGGGTTCAAACAGCCGATCTTGGAATCGTTTCGGACAAGACAGTGTATATAACGGATGCAGGCAGAACCGGCAGCCTTAATTCCGTAGGCGGTTATGCGGTAGAGGATAAGATACGGGAATACAAAACCTGCCTTCCCGACTTCGGAAAAAACGCATGGGCGCGGCCGGTCATTCAAGGCATTTTTTTGGAACTGGACAAGCATGGCGGAGCTTTGACCGCCGAGCGTATTTTTAAGGAGGCGGAATTATGCGGAAATCCGGAACAGTAATTTCCATACTGAAAGATAAAAAAAGCGGACTTGAAAAATTCGGGCTTATTTTGGATAACTCGGAAACAGAAAATGCCTGTTCGATCAATCCCGAAGCGGGTGCACATGGGGCGGTCAAAGACTGCGGATCGTGCGGGGGGTGCAGTTTAGGCAGAAAAAGCGGCGGTATGTTTGTCGTTTCCGGCAATATGGTTACGGCCGTAAATAAAAGCGGTAAAAGGGTCAGCATCGGCGATTTTGTGCAACTGGAAATACGGGAATCAAAAACAAAGCTCCAAGCCGTTTTTTCGGTTTTTGTTCCCGTTGCCGCGGCGGCCCTTTCCGCATGGCTTTTTTACACCCTTTTTAAAACCGAACTTGCAGGTATCGGCGGTTTGTTTTTGGGCCTTGCGGCAGGCGGAGCCGGAGCACTGCTTATTAAACGGATACTCGGTGACAAAAGCCTTCCCGAAATAGCCGAAGTCGTTTGAGACAGCCTTGCGTTTTTGTGCCGGACAGCAGATACGGCCCCTTGAACAAGATTTAGACCATGAACATGCATACTCACACAGCCCATCAATAAAACAAACGATGAAAAATATGGTAAAATAAAAGGAGAAATTGGATGAAGGGGCTAATCTTCCGCAAACCCTATAACATCGAATTTAAAGAGATTACCCCCGATAATTGGAGAATAATCAATTCTCTTTCCGTAAAAAAAGAACAAAAGAATTTTGCAGCCCCAAATGTTACAATCCTTGCAAGAACCTTTGTTTATAGAAAAGAGAATGCAAAGGTTTTTGCCGTATATCATTCGGATAAACCCATAGGTCTTATAATGCAAAAGGATATGGAGAAAGATTTATAAATCAACAACTCCGACACTCTGCA
>CAUTPO010000085.1:0-9640 GCA_963540475.1 uncultured Treponema sp.
CCGCGTAGTGCACCGGCCGGAGTTTACGGAAGCGCAATGAGCGCTGCAAACCTTCCCGAAAGGCGGCCGCCTTTCGGGAATTTTTTTATACGGCGGACAGCTTCTTGTTTACCAGCTCCGCCGCCTGCTTAGGATTCGCCTTTCCTTTAGACTTTTTCATAACCTGCCCCATAAGCCAGCCTGCGACATTCGTTTTTCCGTTTTTAAAATCCTCGACGGCGGCGGCGTTTTCGGCAAAAACCTCTTCTACGATTTTTGCAATAAAGGCGGCATCGCTTACCTGTTCCATACCCTTTTCCGCAATAATCTCGGCAGGGCGGCGGCCGCTTTCGGTCATCTGTTCAAAAACTTCTTTTGCCTGCTTGCCGGTAATCTTGTCGTCTTCGATACTGTTTACCAGCTCGGCGATGTGGGACGGGGAAAATTTCAAATCGTGCAAGGTTATATTCTGTCCGTTTAAGACGGCGAGCACCTCGGCTAAAATCCAGTTAGCCGTTTTTTTTGCGTCCTTGGCCTCGCAGGCGGCTTTTTCGAACCATTCGCATAAATTTCTGTCTGAGGTCAGGGTCTGCACGTCGAATTCGGAAAGACCGTACTGCTTTTTAAAGCGGAGCCGTTTTGCCTCAGGCAGTTCGCCGACGGAGGCGCAAACGGTTTTAATAAAGGCGCCGTCCAAATTAAGGGCCTTTAAATCGGGTTCGGGCATAAAGCGATAATCTTCGGCAATGGTTTTTGTGCGCTGAATAACGGTTTTGCCTGCAGGTTCGTCCCAGCCCATGGTACGTTTAAAACCGGGCTTAAATTCGATGCGGTCGGCGCTGTTGTATTCGTCAAGCTGGCGGGCTGCTTCGTAGGTGCAGGCATCTTTTATCGCTTTGAACGAGTTCATATTTTTGATTTCGGAAATGGGCGTTCTAAATTCTTTTCCGTTATCGATAATACGGAGGTTGACGTTTGCATCGCAGCGCATGGCCCCTTCTTCGAGGTTCCCGTCGGTTACGCCCACAAACTTTAAAATTTCGCGAACGGTCTGCATATAGCGGGCAGCTTCTTCGGGTGCCGACATATCGGGTTTGGAAACGATTTCGATAAGCGGAACGCCCGATCGGTTATAATCGATATAACTGTGCCGGCCTTCGATGTGCAGGCTCTTTCCGACGTCTTCTTCAAGATGAATCCGTTCGATTCTGACTTTTTTGAATTCGGGCGGACGGTTTTGATCGGCAAGGTTTATTTCGATACAGCCGTTCTCGCACAGGGGCGTATAAAACTGCGTGATCTGATAGCCTTTTACGAGGTCGGGGTAAAAATAGTGTTTGCGGTCGAATTTGGAAAATGCATTTATGGTGCAGCCGAGTGCATGCCCTGCCTTAATGCCGAACTCCACGTATTCGCGGTTTACGGAAGGAAGTCCCCCGGGAAGCCCCAGACAGCTCGGGCACACGCGCGTGTTGGGAATGCCGCCGTAGCGGTTTTCGCAAGCACAAAACGCCTTTGTTTTGGTTAAAAGCTGGCAGTGTATTTCGCAGCCTATGATAATTTCGTATTCGAGATTTCCCGCCTTAATCATTTTTGCCTCCAAAGCATTCCCGCCGTGTACGGTGTGTTACGGTTGTAAGTGCGGTATAATATCACAAAGTATAGATTTTTGGAAGAGGTTTTTCAGGCATGGTACGGAACTGAAGTTTTTAAAAAGACTACTCAAAAAATCAACAACCCCGACGCAGAGCGTCTGGGTATGTTGATTGAAAAAAAAGGCGAAATCCTTTATAGTAGTGTTTTTAAAACGCCTTCCGTATTTCGGAAACCGCGCGAATAAACTTTTTAGGAGACTTTTTATGGGTAAAAAAATTGTTATTGCTTTAGGCGGTAATGCCTTGGGAAACAATTTGGAAGAACAAAGGAAGGCGGTTAAAATTACCGCAAAAGCCATAGCCGATTTGGTTCAAGAGGGACATAGCGTCGTCGTTTCGCACGGAAACGGGCCGCAGGTCGGCATGATTCATCTGGCGATGTCGGAATATCACAAAATCGATCCGAAAACCTCGGAACCCGAACTTGCGGTATCGGTCGCGATGAGTCAGGGCTATATCGGTAATGATCTGGAAGCGGCCCTGCGGGAAGAACTTTTGAACAGGGGAATCGATAAGCCCGTCGCGACTTTGGTAACGCAGGTTGTAGTCGATCCCGCCGATCCTGCATTCGCAAAACCGACAAAACCCATCGGAAGTTTTATGACCAAGGCGGAAGCCGACGTTTTGACAGCTCGCGGCGAAAATGTGGTCGAAGACGCAGGCCGGGGCTATCGGCGGGTTGTCGCCTCGCCTAAACCCGTAGACATTGCGGAAATCGAAAGCGTGAAGACCCTCTGCGATGCAGGTCAAATCGTTATTACCTGCGGTGGCGGCGGGATCCCCGTCGTAAAAAAAGGGAATGCTCTGTGCGGAGTGCCCGCCGTTATCGATAAGGATTTTGCGAGTGCGACACTGGCTAAGCTGTTAAAGGCCGACTGCCTTATCATCTTGACCGCAGTAGAAAAGGTTGCAATCAATTTTAATAAACCCGATCAAAAATGGCTTTCCGAAATTTCGGTTGCGGAAGCAAAAAAATACAGCGAAGAAGGGCATTTTGCCCCCGGCTCCATGCTGCCGAAGGTGCAGGCTGCCATTCAGTTTGCCGAATCGAATAAGAACGGTTATGCTCTGATCACCCTTTTGGAAAAGGCGAAAGACGCAATTCAGGGAAAATCGGGAACGGTCATACGGCAGTAAGGCGGCCCTGCACATACGGATAGAAATACGATTTGACGTAGGAAGCGTCTTAAAGGTATTGACGTTTCCGCACGAATGCACCGAGAAGAGCGGTAAGCGTTTTTGTGTATTTTAAGATGTGCTTGCGCGTTTTATAAGGCAGGGCGTTTTATGGGACGCGGTATCTTTGCAGGCTGTGCGGAGGTGCAGGCGTCCCGTATTAAGGCCGGCGATACAAGCGGCTTACCGAGTCCGGTTGTATCGGGGAAGCGTTCGGAACCTTGTGCGTAAGGGCCTGCCGTGCGTATTTTACATCAATCCTTTTATGCGCGGGATATTCGAACCGGCGGCTTTAAAAAAAAGTGTTATAATGGCGAATACGGTTTTCTTTGTTTTAAAGTCCATCGAATGCAGCGATTTTATAATCGCCGCCGAATTATAAAACCAATTATCCCGCAGCTCGGTAAGTGTGCGCGAACCGGTTGCTTCTATAAGCGAAAACAATGCGTCGATAAAGGCTTTGCGCCGGTCCGTATCCATTTCGGCAAGCCACGTTTGTACGGTTTTTTCGGTAAACAAGCTGTCCGCGCTCCGCTCGTTTTTTGTAACGAACGCCGTTCCTTTCACCTTCCACGAAAAAGCGTCGTGCTGCAAAAGGCCGTTGTTTTCGCTGCTTTCGACGACCGTATGGTTTTTGGGGTAATCCAGTAAAATACCGACGACGGACGATTGCGGAACAAAACTTTTAATCTTTTTTAAATCGCCGGAATATATAGGCTGTGTGCGGCCCTTAAAACCCGGCCCGTCAAAACAAAATATGCTTTTTATGCGCTTTTGCGCAGCATGAGGCAGTGCAAACGGGGCGTAGACGGCAAGGTTTCCGCCTTTGGAATGCCCTGCCGTGTACAGGGTGCCCCGGCAGCGGCTCAGGGCTTGGCTAAGGTAGGTACACGCGGCCGTTTGTGCGGGTACGGGATTAAGGACGGCCATATTAAAATCTTCTTTCCATCCGATGATGCTGTCGTCCGTTCCGCGGAATACGACGCAGGTTTCTTTTGAAGGTAAGAGCGCCGTTAAAGCGCAAAACTGCTTTTCTTCTGCGATACTTATGTCGTTTACAAAGGCTTTTAATATCACCGAGCCGAAACGCTCCGATTCTCCGGCTTGTTCAAGAAGCTGCACCGAACGCGGGTTTATGAATACGCCCAAACTGTGTGCTGCGCCGTTTTTTACATAGGAGCGGGCGGCTTCGCGGAGTGTAATGCCCGATTTAAAATCGGAGGGAACAATACCGTCAAACGGAATATAGGAAAGCTGACACAGTATTAAGGCGTCTATTTCGTTAAAGGCGCACATTTTAAAAAGAATGTCGCCGCGCCACATCAGATAATCGCTTATATCGGACATACGCACAATATAACAAAAAATGCAGGCAAACACAACGGATCGAAAAATGAGGCGCCGAATCCGCAGCACGGAAACCGTCCTTCGCTCCGTTTATGCAGCGCTTTGCATAAAGGGAGCCTCTAAAAACATCAGTTTTTAGAGGGTTTCCTTAAATTTAATTTGCGATGTTTTTCATAAGTCATTAATATATAAAGACTTATGAAAAACTCGTCGGGCATCTCTAAAAATCCAACAAGGTTTTTAGAGATGCCCTAAAGTGCAAAACTTGATGTTGAAAATTATTTGTTCTGCACGGTTTTTAAACAGGCAAGGGAAACCGATTAAGCGGTTCACCCGCGTTTTTGTATGAGGGAAAAGAAGATGGGGCCTGCGCCTGCTGCTGTGTCGGGTAAAAAGCGGCAGCCCAGTTCGGTTTTTTCGGACAGGGGCGGCGGCTCGACGCTTGTTATAAGTGCGGTATCTTTGTATTTTGCTTTCAGTTTTTTGATTACCGCATCGTTTTCTTCATCGGAGAGGGCGCAGGTTGCATACAGCAAAAATCCCTGCGGTTTTAAAAGCAAAAAGGCGGCCGAAAGCAGCGCCCACTGCCGGTGCGTCAAATTCTTTATGCGCGCCTTCGACCATTGCTTTAAATATTTTTCGTTTTGCAGCACGTGCCGTTCGGAGGAGCAGGGGGCGTCGAGCAAAATCCTATCGTATATGTTCCGTCCGAACCGCGGCAGTATGCAAGCGTCGTATCCGGTTACCCGAACCCGCTGCCGGTTTTCTTCGTTTAAGTGTTCGTTTAAAACTTTGATAAGCCGGTTCCGTCTTTCAGCCGAAATTTCGTTTGCGGTTATTTCCACGGCGGGAGCCATGCCGTTTAAAACAACCAGCGTTTTTCCGCCCGGGGCGGCGCACATATCAAGGCATTTTCCGCTTTCCGCGACGGGGAGTACTTTGGCAGCCTCGGCACTCGCATAATCGAGATAATACGGCTTTAAAAGCCCGCCGGTGTATGCCGTTTGTTTCGGCTCCGATAAAAGGGCCTTTTTTAAGCCCTCCCATCGTTCGGCAAAGAGGGCCGAATAATACGCTTCAAAGGCTGCTGCCCCGTGTTCCTTTTTTTTCATTCCGGTAGTCCGCTTAATGTCCGCTGTTTAAGGTGCCCGTTGAAAACCGTACCGGCTTTTAAAGGCCGCCCGATACGGAAGTATGTTGCAAGGCTGCGCTGCCGTCTTCCGCTGCCGGCAAACACGCCTCGATACAGGCCATCCACAAGGCGTCGGGGGCGGGAGGCAGGGCCGAAAGATTCAGCAACTCACCCGTAACGGGGTGCACAAACCGCAGCGCGTATGCGTGAAGCCGTATGCCACCGTTTTTTTCCGTTCTGTCGGCTCCGTATTTTATGTCGCCCTTGATCGGCATTCCCAGAGCCGCAAGCTGAATTCTTATCTGATGGGTTCTGCCGGTAATCGGACGTATCTTTAAAAAATCGTAGTTATCTCCCCTGCCTGCGATCGTCCAATAAAGCGCAGCCCTTTTCGCCCGTTGTGTTTGTTTGCTTACAAAGCCTTTTTGGATTTTCGGATTATACACGATAAAGTGTTCGCAAAAATTTTCCGTACCCGGTTCGGCAGCTTCGTTCTTTTTGCAGATTGCCCAATATTCTTTTTCAACTTCGTATTGTTGAAAAAGACCGGTTAGCAGGGTGTGTACTTTGGGAGAAAAGGCTGCGATACAAAGGCCGCTTACCGGCTTATCCAGTCTGTTCACGGCTTCAACATATTGTTTTCCTGTAAATAACCGTTTAAAAAAGGTTTGAGAATCGCTGCCGCAGTGTTTGGACAAGACTGTAAGATGCCGGTCTTCGAATACGGCGTTTACGGTGTGCTGCTGCATAGACCGTCCGCCCTTGCTGCCGAGTGCAAGGCTGCACTCGCCGCACCCGTGTTCGATACGTTTTTGATAATGATCCCGCCCGTGTTTACGGGAACGGTAAGCCCGTTTATTTTCTGTGTTAAGGCAGCTATCCTGTCCTTCGGGATAGGGGCCGTCGTTTTTACGGGCCGCAGGTTCAAAAAGCCGTTTTTCAGTTTTACGGCGGAACTGATGTTTTTGTACGGATCGGTTATTTCTTTTTTTACGTATTTTATGCCGGGCACGCAGGAATTTCCGTTGATTTTAAAGCCGCCGTTTTTCAAAATAACGCAGGACTGGCAGCCCATCGGGCCGGAAATGCAGGTACTTTTTTTCATTTTGATTCTCCTGCAGACGTCTAAAACCGTATATCCCGTTTTAAGGGCAATCGGTTTATTCTTCATCAAGATCGGCAGGATCGGTAAAGACATTTGAAGAAAAAAACTGATCCAATTCGCGTTCCGAATATTTTTTTGTATTGAAAAAATTCTCTTTTACCAGCTCGATGGTTTCCGTATCCAATATGAGTTGTTTTTCATCTCGCAGATACACCACAAAATCTTCGAAGATCGAAAGGGGAAGCCACGGAAAAGCAGCTTCGAAAATGTTGTACCATTTGGATTCCTTGGAAATAATTTCCGGCGTGATCACATCGCCTTGACTTTTTAAGCGGTCCCGCTCTTCGGGCGCAAGGATAAAAAGCTTTTGGTTCAAAAGCTCGCAGTATTCTTGAGAAGAAAAAAGCGATCCTGTTTTTTGTATGAGGTTCAATTTTTCTACCGACGGAACGTCCGCCAAAATCGAAGCGGTAACTAAATTCATACCGTCAGCATTAATGTCGAAAAGAGCCTTGCGCGAGGCCTCAGCCAGTTCTATGGATTTTTTGAGGTCGCCTTCTTCAAAAAGCGGTTTTAAAATATCTATATTTTCCAAAGTAAAACTCCGAGCGTACTATAGCACAGTATCGTATGTTTGTAAAGACTTTTGACGGACCGATTTTACAACTTACCAGATTTAACGTGATGCAATGCGTCCTATTGACTAAACCGTAAAATGCGTATACAATAGCTTTTAACTCCGGCTCGCAGAGAATGCGGGCCCAGAAATGTGTCCATAGGAGGGAACATGAGAAAATACGAGCTTATGACGGTTTTTCCGGTGGAAGAAGATCTTTATAAACCGGGAATGGAAACCTTACATTCGATTCTTGCCGATTTCGGTGTGCAAATCATATCCGAAGACCCTTTCGGCGACCGCGATCTGGCCTACGAAATCAAGAAAAAGCGAAAAGGACGTTACGTTCTTTTTAATGTCAATGCAGACCCCGCAAATATGATCGAACTCGATAAGAAGTTTAAACTTATCACACAAATGCTGACTTATCTGTTTATTCGGGTTGAAGAATAGATTAAGGAGGTTCTATGGCAGATGTAAATCACGTAGTATTGGTAGGACGTTTAACCCGCGATGCGGAATTACGCTATACGTCTTCCGGTATTGCGGTTTGTAATTTTGCCGTGGCGGTTAATAGGCGCAGAAAAAACGGCGACGAATGGAGCGAAGAGGTAAGCTTTTTCGATATTGTGTTGTGGGGCAGGCAAGGAGAGGCTCTAAACCAATATCTTGTAAAAGGCAAGCAGGTTGCCGTAGACGGCGAATTAAGGCAAAACCGTTGGGAACAAGACGGTCAAAGCCGCAGCCGTATAGAAATAATAGCCAATAATCTTCAGCTTTTGGGCGGCAGCTCGGGACAGGGCGGAGGGGCTCCGCAGTCTTCGGGTCAAGCCCGTCAGGGCGGTTATTCCGCTTCCAACGGAAATCCTCCCGGCTACCAGCGAAGGCAGGACGAACCTTCCTTCAATAACGACTATATACCGGATCCCGGTAATTCGGATTTGGATAATATTCCATTTTAAAGGAGATAACAATGTCTGACGAAACAATGAATAACGTAGATGTAGATGTAAATATGCTTGAAAATATCCGTGACGGCGAGGACAAGAAAAAGGGAAGATCCTTTTATAAAAAAAAGGTGTGCCGTTTTTGTACTCAAAAAATCAAAATCGATTATAAGGAGCCCGATGCACTTAGGCGGTTTATAACCGAACGCGGAAAAATTTTGCCCCGCAGAATTACGGGTACGTGTGCAAAACATCAGCGGAAACTTGCCGTCGAAATTAAGCGGGCGCGGGTATTGGCCTTATTGCCGTACGTTATAAACGAATAAACGGTTGACCGCATTCTGCCGTTTCCGTTTTTCCATAGCAGATATACTCGATTGTGTTTACACTGAATTTACAAAAACGAAAGACGGGGCGGCGGGGCATTTTATTCCGTTTTACCACACTACATTCTTTCCGACTCCCGGAAAGAATGGATATTTTTTTTAGGAGCTTGAAATGAAAGTAATTTTAAACGCAGATGTAAAATACCTCGGTGAAGAAGGGGATGTAAAAAATGTAGCCAAGGGTTATGCTCGAAACTACCTTTTCCCTAGAGATATGGCTGTTCCCTGTAACGAATTCACCTTGGCCCATTTTGAAGCCAGACGCGAAGAACTGGAAGCTAAAAAAGCCGTTAAGCGCCGCGATGCTGCAAGTCTTAAAGAAAAACTTGAGGCTGCAGAAATCAAAATTCTTATGCCGGCGGGCCCCAACGGAAAACTGTATGGCGCCGTTACTACGCAAACCCTTTTTGATGAACTACAAAAACTTGATTTCGATATCGAAAGGAAGAGAATCGAAATACCCGGCCAAACGGTAAAATCCGCCGGTGAACACAAGGCTGTCATAAAATTATACGAAAATTCGGTTGCCGAATTAAAATTTACGGTTGAAGCACAGATCAGCGAAGAAAAAGCGTCCAAGCCGGCGGAAAAAAAACCGCGGCATAAAAAGGAAGATAATGCCGAAGAAACCGCTTCTGTGGAAAATCCTGCAGCAGAAGCCTCTGCAAACGAGGCCTCTGCTTCCGAAGAATAAGCGGATATTTCAGCCGGTTTGAATGGCTGCCTACAAAATGGCAGCCGGTTTGAGCGGCCTTACACCTTTAAACCGAAAAGCGGCAGACAAAACAGGCGGGCGATGTTCCCGCTTTATAAAATGCTGCCGCTTTTGCCGAATGTGCTTTGATATTTTATGAGCAATATCGAAAACAAAAGAGTAAAATTCGAATATAAGCGGTTTACGGTACGTTTTTTGGACCGTTCCGTACGGTTTTTGACCTACTCGCTTCTTGCCCTGCTTACCCTATACATCTTCAGTGATTCTCAGAACTTTTTGGACGAAAGTCTTTTTTTAATTTTGCATGTTTTGATAGGCCTTTGTATACTTTTAATCCTGTTTACGTCTGCAGCAGTCCTATTTAAAGCCGTTTATATTATAAAATATAAAGAGAGAAAATACCTTTTTGTGTTTATTGTAGATATTCTTTTGCTGTTCTTTTCCCTGATTGCTGCCGTCTTTTTCTCAGCCTTGATTGTGGCCGCAAAAGGGAATATAGCCTAAAGAAAACCTAAAATCTTAAAGAGTTCCTTAAAAATCAACAATATGAAAAATTATCAAATTTTGAAGATTGTTGATTTC